>WFOE01000022.1 GCA_015488215.1 Planctomycetales bacterium | reverse complement strand
GACCGGAGTTCGCGTCCCGGCGGCAAGCCAGTTGGCACTGGACCAACTGGCCGGTCCAGTGCAGGGGAAGAGTGGGCACTTCTTCCCAGCGGTTTTTCATCCCGGCCTGGACCACCCAGCGGGGATGGTCCACGAACTGGGCCATCGTCTCGGGTTCCAGCGTGCCGGGCAGTAGCCAGCGATCTGTGTATGCGCAGGGATAAGGGGAAGAACTATACCAACTGTCGTAACTCCCGGTTCGAATAGGTAGGCCGATATCCTGGACCAGTTGCAGCACGCGGATGTCTTCCGGCGGTACGTTGTCTTCCCGCTCCAGTTCGCCGCGGTAGTTGGAACGCACCCGCTGCTGCGTGCCCCACTTGCCCGAGGAGAGCCGCTTTTGCCGCCAGATGGCTACGGCCCAGGTCTTTCCATCGCTGTCTGAACAGGTCAAATCCACGGCGAACCAGTACCGTGCGTCGGCAATCCCCGTGGTCGATACCCCCTTCCGGCGCCACCAGTCCGGAATGCGCCAAGGGGCGTCCTCATCCCATGGCCAAGAACGCAGTCGGCCCCGGTCAATCAAGGTTTGCACCAGCATCTTTCGCATCGTCCCCAGGCCGGAGCCGCTTGTTTGCTCTTCGTCCTGTTGCCCGGGGAGCCATTTCCGCTCGCGTAGAGCCAACAACACAGCATAGGCATGCTTGCAAGCGCCGGTGTCCTCGAAACCGGGAACAGTCGCAAAGAGCCAATATTTTTCCAGTTCTGGAACTGGAACGAAACCCGGTACGGTTCCACGTCCGAGCCATGTACCAAGGCATCGATCCGCTTGCCGTTCTTGCTCCACTGGATGGAGATAACATGGCCGCGGCAGAAGTAAGTCGTACCCCGGGCGATATCGCTGGCGTCGAACAGAGTCTCTAGATACTCAAACAACAAAGAAGACGGCATCCGTGCTTTCCCCTGGTTACGTTGGGAAGAACCGGCTCGGCTAGTGTGCCGAAGACCCCGAAAACCATCGCTAGCAATGTCTTTGAACCGTTGCGATTTGGCAAGCCCAACTGCCGGAAGGAATAGCCGCTTGAGTTTTTAACCGTCGGCCGGTGCGCACGATTCGGCGGAACAGGAAAAAGGTGGTGGAGATTCAGTTGGGGAGCACGCCCCTGCGCCTCTGCGAACCGGTGGCCGAAGAGTTGCCTGGACAGGAGAGGGACACAGACACCTTCGGGGGCTTTGAGACCTGTCGGCGCCTACCGCGCGTGCCCGCTTTTATCCAAACGCTGTGGTATGAAACAGTAGCCGCCCTGACGGAGCAGGCGATTTGCTTGAAGTGCCCGATGCGGGCAATTAGGATGGAAACACGCTCAATCAACGGAACCGTAGCCGGAGTTTCGCCTTCCGGCAGCCGGCTGGCGTGGTCCGCGCGGCGCACAGGCCGGTATTGCCACATCGCAGTAGGGAGTTCTGCCATGAAGTGGTTTGCGTCCCTGTTGGCCGTTGTGCTTGTCGGGGCAACGGTAAAAGGGCTGCCAGCTCAGCAAAAGAACAACGAAGCGCTGCTGGAAGAGCTGTTCAGCACCGGCACCCACGCTTACTACGCCGGACAGTTCCGCCAGGCTTACGAGCTGCTGAGCGAAGCCATCGCCGGCGGGTTGCAGGACCCGCGGGTGTTTTACATGCGGGGGGTGGTGCTCCACGCCCTGGGGCGTCCCGAGCAGGGAGAACGCGATTTCCGAAAGGGAGCCGAACTGGAAGTCCGCCAGCAGTTGGAACCGCAGGACGTGAACGGTTTCCTGACCCGGGTGCAGGGCCGCCTGCGAGTGAAGCTGGAACAGATTCGCCGGCAAGAACGAGTTAAGGTCCTGCAACGAATCCAGGCCGAGCAACGTGCCCGGTACCAGGCGATCCAGCGGCGGCAAAGCGAAGTTTCCGTGCCGGAAAAACCGGGCGTGGACCCACTGGCCGACCAGAGCGAACTGCCCGAAGAATTGGCCAGCAAGCTGACGCGACCGGAGGTGAAAGTGGTCGAAGTGGACACGCCTCCGCCCGCCTCGGCCCCGAAAACGCCGAAAACCGAACCGAAGCCATCCACTCCGGTGGTCCAAGCCGGAAAGGAAAAGCCGCCCGCGGCCTCCGACGCGCCCAAGCCCAAGCCCGGCACGCTGAAAGCCACCACCAAGGCGTTGGGCAAAATGCTGGGGGGGCTGTTCAGCCCCCCGGCCAAGCTGCCGGGCGGATTGCCCTTGCCGGGGGGTGGAAACGCCGGCGGAGCCGCTCCGCCCCAGAATCCGGCCCCTCAGAACGACAAAGACCCGTTTGACTTTTGAACACCGCGCGGTGCCGGAAACAGAGAATTCCCCCGGCTCCCAGCGGGCAAAGACGTGTTGCCCAAGGGGAGCCCTGGCGTTTTCAGCACATTAACAAAACTTCCGGCCACAGACGCCCCCCCGAAGGCGGAGCGATGCCGGAGGGTTTTGCCACACGCTGTAAGCCCGCTTGAGCCTTCCTGAACGACCGCCTTCCCAGCCAGCATGTGCGGTGGTCCTGTGCCCGTCTGCCGCCGACCCACCCGTTTGCCGGTGCCGAGGAGTTCCTGCCATGACGGTTCTGCGAGCCTCTCTGCTTAGCGTGTTGGTTTGCTGCAGTGGCCTGGTCGCCCAGGCGGCCCCCAGGCTCAACGACGTGCGGCCCCGGGGTCTGCAAGCCGGTCAGGCGAACGTGCTGACGCTATCCGGCCGGGGATTTTCAGCCCAGAGCCGGCTGGTGGCCACCTTCGCAATCAAACAAGCGAAAGTCCTCCAGGCCAAAGGGAACCAACTGCAGCTTCGCGTGGAGCCGGCCGTAAACGTCCCGCCGGGATTCTATGTGTTGTGGGTGTCCACCCCGCAGGGAGTTTCTAATCCAGCGGTGATTGCCGTGGATGGACTGCGGCAACAGGTTCGCAGCTCGGCTGCCCCGATCCATCTGGAACCGGGACAACTGCCCGTGGCCATCACCGGACGGTTGCGGGGAGCTGAAATCCACCAGGTTACTTTTCCGGGACGAGCCGGGGAGCATGTGGTGGTGGAAGTGGAAGCCCAGCGGTTGGGTTCGTCTCTGCGGCCGGCCGTCGAAGTGGTTGACCAGCGCGGCGTGCCGCTGGGCTACAGCCAGTGGTCGCCTCGGTTGCACGGAGATGCCCGGCTGGTGCTTACCCTGCCAAGCACCGGGCGTTTTACGGTCAAGCTGCACGATGTGCTCTATCGTGGCGGCGGGTTTTATCGGTTGAAGCTGGGACAGTTCACCTACGCCGACGGCGCGTTCCCCCTGGTAGTCAAGCGGGGTGAAAAGCAGACCGTGGGCCTGGTACACACCAACGCCACGGCCGAGAGCCGTTTTGCCGTGCAGTTGGCCGACCCGGCCCGCGTGTTGCCGCTACCCTGGCATGGCACTTCGGCCCGGCGTTACGTGGCTCCCGCTCCGCCCATTCGGCTGGCCGACATTCCCCAGGCCGTCGAACCACAACAGGACAAGCAGGCGCTGCCGGTGCTTACCGCCCCGGTGGGAATCAACGCGGTGCTCGCCTCCCCAGGCCAGGTGGATCGCTTTCGTGTCAAAGTAACCGGCGGCAAACGCTACCGAGTGGAAGTGTTGGCCCGGCGAGCCGGCAGTCCGCTGGATTCGGTTCTGGTGGTGCGCACCGGCCGGGGGAAAGTGCTTGGCCAGAACAACGACCAGCCGCGCACGCTGGATTCCAAGCTGGACGTCGCGGTACCCAAAGACGTGTCGGAACTGGTGGTGGAGGTGCGCGACCAGTTGGGCCAGGGCGGAGCCGAGTACGTGTATCACGTGTCGGTCCGGCCCTTACCCGTTCCCCGGGTCGGAGCCCAACTGGATCGGGCGGTGTTCAACGTTCCGGCCGGAGGAGTGCTGGTGGCCCGGGTCACCTTGTCGCGGCAGGAGTACGGCGGCCCGGTGCGACTGGTCCCCGACGGGTCGTTTCCCCCGGGACTTCGGCTGCTCAATGCCACTGTGCCCAGCGGGGCCAACCAGGCCCTGATCGCCCTGCGGAACGAGAACACCGCGAAGGTGGGGACCACCGCCGTGCTGCGCCTGCTGGCCCAGGACACCAAGGGGCGCACGCTCGGCGTGGTGCGCGGCCTGCAGCTCAAGCTGCCCGTCTCCCCCTGGTTGGCCACTCACCTGGCCGTGCAGGGGGTGGAAGCCGCCGGGCTTTCCATCGCTTGGAAACGGGATTCGCTACCGCGGCACCTGGAACGCGGTACGGCAACCCGCTTCGTGGTGCAAGTGAAACGCCTCGGCAAGCCCGCCGGTCCGGTCCGCTTGCGGCTGCTCACCAGCCAGGTGGTACCCACGGTGCGACGGGGAAACACGCAAAAGCCAGACGTGCAAAAAGCCCTGCGGCTGGAAAGTCCGGTGGAAATCCCCGCCGGCGAAAAATCGGCGGAACGCCCCGTGGTGGTCGTCGTTCCGGCCACGTTGCCGCAGCTTGAGTACGACTTGGTGCTCCAGGCCGAGCTGCTCAGCCCGGATAAAAAACGTGTACTTTCTGTCGCTTCCACCGAACCGCTGCGGCTGGACGTGGCCCGCCAGGCCGTGCGGCTCCAGGCCAAGCAAAACTCGCTCAAGTTGCTGCACAGCCACCGGCCGGTGGTTCTTGCCGGCAAGGTGATTCGCGAAGGCGGGTTCCAAGGGCCGGTGTTGGTGCGTTTGGAAGGGCTTCCCCAGGGAAGCCCACCGATGGAAACGCTCGTTCTGCCCGGCGAAGACCAGTTCCGCTTGCCCTTGCGTGCCTTGGCCGACTGGGCCGGCAAAAAGCTCCAGGTGCGACTCACCGCGTCTGGACTGCGCCCGGGCGAAAAACCTCTGCCGGCACTGAATCCTCAGCAGCTCACTCTGACCGTCCCGGCCAAAGTGCAGTCCGGTCCGCTGCGAACGGTGCTGGATGACGAGCTGGGCGCCATCCAGCACTTGGCCCAAAAGCACAAGCAACCGGTGCGTGCCGACGTGGTAGACGCCTACAGCGGCAGTTGCTCGCTGGAGCTGATCTCCGGCAAGGCGGAACTGCGCCCCTTGCCCTGGCTGGGGGCTACGGTGAGCCGTCAGCCCACCAGGGACCAGGTGCGGTACCTGCGTTGGGCCTGGCGGGCTCCGTTCGCCACCCGGGTGGTGCTGCGGGTTCGTGGCACGCGGAAGACCGAGAACAAGACGGAAGCCGTAGTGCTCTCCTGGCAAGCCGGCGGCAAAGACGCTCCGCTGCCGCTGCCCCGGGAATGGACTGTGGTTACCCAGGACCTGGCTGCCCAGGCCCAAGGGCCACTGCGGCTCGAGTCGCTTGAGCTGGAAGCGGATCGAGGGCCGGTGTGGCTGGACCACGTTTATCTGGCCGCCGCGGAGAAGGACTTCCAGAGTTGTCCTGCCCCCCGGCCTGGACCGCACCCGCTGCGCCTGGCCGAAGACGAGCCGGAAATCGCTGCGGCGATGACCGACGGGCGAAGCGACACCAAGGTGGAGTCCGGCGACGTGTACACGGGACTGGCGGCTTATCGGGCCAGCCCGCCGCGCAGCCTGGGCGGACGTCTGTTCGGCCCCGGTGTGCCCATCCGCGAAAAGCCCGGCCCGGGCGAGTATCGCTACATCTGCTTTGCCTGGAAGGCGATTGGCGGCGACCAGATTTATCTGGAAGTAGGGCACGAAGGCCAGTTCGGCCCCCGGCCCGGTAACGACAAGGTGACGTTCCGCTATCGGGCCGGCCCGGGCAGCTACCTGGCCGCGTTGCCCATCAGCAAGGAACTGCCCGGGGGGTGGGTGCTGGTAGTGCGGGACTTGTACCAGGACTTCGGCCAGTTTACGCTCACCGGGCTTGGGTTTACTCCGTTCCGGGGCCAGGGACTCTACGACCACGTTTACCTGGGCAAAAGCCCGGAAGACTTCAAAGTGCTCGAAAAACTGCGGCCCTAGCTGCCCCTGCTTGTTGCAACCGGCCGCCGGAGAGCGGCGGGGGCCGCTTTCGGCGTGTCGCTTCCGCGTGGGCGTGTTTTGTCAGGAGGATGCCATGAGCCGTTGGGTTGCCGTGGCTCGGGTGGACGAGGTTCCGCCAGGAGAAGGCCGCGAAGTGGTGGCCGAAGACCGGATCGTCGCCCTGTTCAACGTCGATGGCACGTTCTACGCCCTGGACGGAGTGTGCCCGCACCAAGGCGGCCCGTTGGGCCAGGGCCAGCTTTGCGGCACGGTGGTCACCTGCCCCTGGCACGGCTGGCAATTTGACGTCCGCACCGGCCAGCACCAGATAAACCCGACCATCGTTCACATCACGCTGCCGGTCAAGGTGGAGGGGGATCAGGTGCTAGTCGACATCGAGTCCGACGCCTAACCCTCGCTCTCTGCATGCGGCGAGGCTGTATGCCGCGTTTCGCAACGTGGCGATTAAGGCGATCAACCTCCTACAGTTTTGGGGTGAGAAAAACATCTACCATCAACGGCGGCGCTGCGCGAAACACTTGCCAAGTGGCCCTGCTCCCGTCCAGGCTCTGGGAAGTGAAAGAGCAATTAACCTGCGGTTCCGAACAAGTTCGACTGGTACTGCCGCCGTGATTTCGCATAATGCGGTTTTCAGCCGGATTGCCGTGGGGCATGGGACAAGCCGAAGGACCCACACGGGATGTTCATCGCCATCGAAGGGATCGACGGGGCCGGCAAAACCACCCAGGTGCAAATGCTGGCTCAGTGGTTGCAGGATTCAGGCTATCGGGTGCAGGTTTGCCGCGACCCGGGTTCGACCGACCTGGGCGAATCAATCCGGCGGCTACTGCTGGAAAGCCGGCATCAGATTGGAGCCAAAGCCCAGATGCTCCTGTACATGGCCGCCCGGGCTCAGATGGTCGATGAACGCATCGCTCCCTGGCTGCATCGTTCCGGGACGGTCGTCGTGGCCGACCGCTACGTGCTTTCCAACGTCGTTTATCAGGGATACGGCTGCGGCTTGGAACCGGAAACCATCTGGCAGGTAGGCCAGGTGGCCACCGGCGGCGTGATGCCCCAGTTGACCTTGGTGCTGGACGTTTCGCTCGCCGTGGCCCAGCAGCGGCTGAAAGGTCCCCGGGACCGGGTCGAATCCCTGGGGACCGATTTTTTCCAGCGTCTGATCGAAGGCTACCGGCGCGAAGCCTCGCTGGCTCCGGATCGGATTGTGCTGATTCCGGCCGAAGGCTCCGCCCGCGAAGTGCACGAACAAATCCGCCAACAGGTGGCCAAACGGCTTCCCCCAAAGCCCGCTGAGGAAACGCCGTGACGCTGCTTTACACCGATCCGCGGTTCCTGCTGCACGAAACGGGCCGCCACCCGGAAAACCCCCGGCGGCTGCAAGCCGTGGTGGATCACCTGGACCGCATCGGGCTGTTGCAGGCTTGTGCGGCAATCGAACCTCCAGAGGCCACTGTCGAGCAGCTTCTGCTGGTTCACCACCGGGAATACATCCATCGCGTGGAGCTGTTTGCCCGGCAAGGCGGCGGCCAGATCGAAGCCGACACGGTCGTCTCGTCCCGGTCGTTCGACGTGGCCCGCCTGGCGGTCGGGGCCGCCTGCGACGCGGTGGAGCGGGTCCTGGCGGGCCAGGCCCCATCGGCCCTCTGCCTGGTACGTCCTCCCGGACACCACGCCCTGCCTGCTGACGCCATGGGCTTTTGCCTGTTCAACAACGTCGCTATCGCCGCCCGCTGGGCTTTGCGGCGCGGGGTGGAACGGGTCCTCATCGTCGATTGGGACGTCCACCACGGCAACGGCACGCAGGAGGTGTTCTGGAACGATCCGCAGGTGGGCTTCTTTTCCATCCATCGTTTTCCGTTCTATCCGGGCACCGGCCGGGCCGAAGAAACCGGCGGACCGCAGGCTCCCGGCACCATCTGCAACGTCCCCGTGGCTTACGGCACCCCCAGAACCCAGTACCTGGAACTGTTCCAAACCCGGCTGACCGAGCTGGCCCAACGCATCCGGCCGCAACTGATTCTGATAAGCGCCGGGTTCGACGCCCATCGGGCCGACCCGATTGGATCGCTCGACCTGGAAGCGGAGGACTTCGCCCGCATGACCCAGGTGGTGCTGCAACTGGCCCGGCAATTCGCCCAAGGCCGCGTGGTGAGCCTGCTGGAAGGCGGTTACCATCCCCAGGCCCTGGCCCAGTGCGTTGAAGTGCATCTGCGAGAATTGCTCCAGGTAACCGCTCCTGCCCCGCAAGGCGAAGAAAACCACGCCCAGCCGCCCGGGAACGCTTCCCCGGAACGCTAACCCCCCAGTTGGTGGAAAATGGAGCGTTTACACAGTCTAGAAAAAACCTTTACCCACCCCGCTTTTGCTTCCGGTTGGGAAAATGCTTGCCCCCGCCCTCAAAACTGGTAGCTTCGCCCCAAGCGGAATCTCGCTGTAGAACGGACTCCCATTTGCTGAGGTGTTTCATGGCCACGGTGGTTGTGGACGGGTGGTGCTGGACGGTGGAACGGGGCCCCAATTGGTTGATTATCCACCTGAAACAGCCTCCCGAGCAGATGCAACCAGCCGAGCTGGCCCAGCAGCTCTGGCAGGTGATCGACCGGCACTTCACCTACCGGGTGATTCTGGATCTGAGCGGCTTGCCCAACGTCTGTAGCTGGCTGTTGGGAGAACTTATCCGCCTGCGGCGGCGGATTGCTGACCGCAACGGCGTGCTGCGGCTGTGTGGGCTTTCCGAACAAGACCAGAGCGTGTTGCGGTTGAGCCGCCTGGATCAGGTGCTCCCCTATTTCGATTCGTGCCGCGAAGCCGTCTGGGCTTGCCCGCAAAAACCCCGGTAACGGACCTGGATGCGGTTGTCGATCTGGGACTGAGGGCAACAGCGCAGGGCCAGTTCCTGGGCCATCTGTTTGTGGAAATAGCTTTCCACCTGGCCTTCCAGCACGATCTGTCCCTGGTCTTCCAGCACGGTCAGTAGCCGGTGGACCGAATAGGGGCTCTGCCGCAGCGTTTGCCGGATGCGCTGCACCGGGCCTTGCTCTTCGGCGGGGGGCGAGGTGCGCCGTGCAGGTTGGACCAGACGGCGTTTAGGCGAGAGGGTCGTGGACATCGTGGCGTGTATTCCCCTATGTAGAAAACCAACCGAATAGCGACCGCGTTGGGCCGTCAGAGCTTCGCTATGCCAAAACATCGGTCGAACCGGTCAAGTTTTCCATCGCCGCAAGGTTTTCCCAGCCCTGTTTTCTGGCTATCCGATGGAGCTATGCCGTCCGGACCGATCGTGCGCATCGCAGCGATGGGTTCGGACGCTCCCACGGTGCCGAAACCACGGGATACTCCAGCCGTGGTCGGCCCGCGGAAGTTCCGTTCCGCGGAACGTCGATACCCTTTAGGGAAAGGCAAGCGGTTTGCGCGTCCGTCGCAAAGGTCTGCGCGGACGCTGTGCCCGGAGAACTCCTCGCCATGTTTTCACGCCATCTGGTTCTGGCCTTGGCGGCTGCCGGGGCGGTGGGACTGCCCGTGCTGCTTTCCTCCGGCCCTCGTACCGAACAGCAGCCGGCACCCGCGGCCGAGGAAAAGAGCCCACTCCCCGATCCGGCGCCCCAGAAGGCGAACCCCGCGACCGATTCCCCCCGGAAAGAATCGCCGGCCAAAGGGGAAGAAAAGCAAACGGCTCGTACCGGTCCCTCGCAGTCGTCGTCGCCGAATGCGATTGCGCTGGAGGAGGTGTTCCGCCCCGACATCACCCCCCGCTGGGTGATGGCCCGCTGGAAGCAAATCTCCACCGTCACCGATCAACTGCAACTGAGCGGTTACCGTGTGGCGCTGGTAACCGGCACTCGGACCGACGATCTGGTCGGTTCCCTGACCTATTACTTCGACTCGCAAGACCGTCTGCGGCGGATTCGCTTTCGGGGCACCACGGGCGACCCGGCGCGGCTGCTGGCCTTGCTGGCCTATCGGTTCCAGTTGCGCCGCGTAAGCGGCAACGCGCCCGAGCAGGTGTATCGCCGCACGTCGAACGGTCGGGTAGTGAGCCAGGTGCGCATCTGGCCGTCGGCCGTACTCGACGCCCGGCGCCCGCAGGAACGGTTCCAAGTGGAACTGGTGCTGGAACCTTCGCCACAGCGCTACTGGCTGGCTCCGGCCAAGGCCAGTCCGCCCGAACTGCGGCTCTAAGCACCCCGTCAATAATCTTTTTTCGGCGAGCCCTGGACTTCATGGCGAGCCCCGGACTTCAGTCCGGGGAGGCCGAAACCGGAGAAAAACGCTTGCTCGTTCTTTTCCTCCGGGAGCTAAAGCTCCCGGCTCGCCAAGTGCGAGAATAGAGGTTTATTCATGCACTGGAGCGGTAGCTCCCAGTCGCCGACGGCCGTGCCGTCCTCCGCCAGCTAAAGCTGGCGGCTCGCCGTTGGCAAGAATTGGCGTTTATTCTCGCTTCAAAGCGAGAGCACTCGCGCAAGCCGCACGCCGATTACCGGTCGCCGATGACGAGCCGTCGAGCACGAATTCCGAGTACGAGCACGAGCGATTGTTTTTCCGTCGGTGCGGAAGCACCGGCGCAAGCCGACTTTCATTTGGCGAGCCGACTTTCGTTTGGCGAGCCCCGGACTTTAGTCCGGGGAGAGCCGGAGAAAAACGCCCGTTCTTCTTTTTCTCCGGGAACTGAAGTTCCCGGCTCGCCGGTTACGAGAATCGGCGCTTATTTTCGCATTGGAGCGGAAGCTCCTTGCTCAAGACCCAGGACCCAGGACGCAAGACATCCCGGTACGGAAGCTCCTTCCATTCCACCACCGCTTTCCCGTGTCCACCTGGCAAACTTTAACGCCTGCCGGGATTTTTTCGCTCCCGAGAGTTCTGCCGCCCGATGGTTCTTCTGTAGGAACTGGCCTGCCATCCGCAGCCAGAACCAGATTTCTTGCATCCCTTGGCCGGAAGGACGTTGCCCAATGGGCCGCTGTTTACTGGGAATCGCATGCACCGTGTTCGTGTGGGTGCTGGTGGGTCAGGAGGCCCGAGCCCAGTGGTACCTGGGCAGCCAGTCCTACGCATTGAACGTGGACAAGTACGACACCCGGTACGGCGAAGCCAAACCGATACGCTGGAGCGACCAGATGCCGTCTCCGCCCCCGCCCCGGTGGACTCAGTGTCCGCCGTTCCGGTGGCTCAAGGGCCTGGCCCATCCGGACCCCTTTCACCTGCGAGCTCCGTGGGACCGGCCGAGCCGCTGCCGCTGCCATCGCCATCATCACTCTCGAGCCGGTGCCTGGTCTCCTGTTCGATGGAGGGCGCTCAGGACTGCTCCTGAGTACCATCCATAGGCTTCCGGAACTCGTCCGGCAAACGGCGCCAGTTTGGGCTTTTAATTACATGTCGCAAAACCGCCAGCATCGCCCAATCCTCAGCCGAGGCGTTTGCTGCCGGAAGTTTCGTGCGAGACTGATAGAAAACATTCGGCAAAAAGATACCTCCCCCACCGCATGGAAACCTTCCGGCGAATTGTGGGAGCGGACCTGGGCCTGCCACAACAGCCGATAGACTCGCCAGAGGCTTCGGCCCGGATCCTGGAAGAATGTAATCGGGATAGGGCAGGCGATTCCCAACTACCCAACACGGCTGCTCCGCGGTAAGATTAACCGAGCCCGGGAAAATCGCCTGCCGGGCCCACAGGACTTCTTACCCGGTGCCTGTTGCCCTGTTGATGCATCCGCTGCCACGGGGGAACAGGACCCCGGTGCGGAAGTCCCTGACGGCTGCCGGTAGGCGGCATCCCTGGAGTCGGCACGCGTTTACAACAAGTGCTTTGGCCCCGATGTGGCCATGCCGCCGAGATACTTTGCCGCCGGGATATTTCCCGGGAAACGCAAGCGTGTCCTGCTTGCCCACAAGCGCCCGTAGCTCAATTGGATAGAGCATCGGACTTCGGATCCGAGGGTTGGGGGTTCGAATCCCTCCGGGCGTGCTGCGTAAGTCCTTGTGACAAAGAAGCTTGCGGCAAGTCGCGGCACGGGGCGGAATTAGGACCACCGGCATCTTGGGGCACTTCCGCCCGATTCGCCCCTGTTCTTGGTTGTTCTGCAGCGCATATGCAGCGCGATTCAGCCGCGCTGCCGGGGGACTTGGGACTGGTCGGTTGTTCGACGGCCCGGCGAAAGTATTCGTCGTGCACCTGGAGATAGTGCTTCCGGGCCACGGTGGCAGAATTGCCGATCCAAGAGCAGGCCACGTGCAAGGGGAAGTGTTCGACCAGATCGTTTTCGCAACTGGCCCGTAGATTGTGGAACGGCTTTTTCCAAGGTTTCAGGCCAGCTTTGCAAAGGAGCCGTTCAAATTGTGTGGCCGGGTTG
>WFOE01000021.1 GCA_015488215.1 Planctomycetales bacterium | reverse complement strand
GGACAGGGTGGGCTTGCGGCTTGCGACTTGCGCCTTGCGCGGGGAGCTACCGCTCCGGCGGAAAAACAAGCGTTCGTGCTCCTAATCGTACTCGTGCTCGTGCTCGTGATTCGTAATCGGCAGATCGTTACCGGCAAACAGCACCCGGTGAGCCGCCGACTTCAGTCGGCCGAAGACAGCGAGCCGGGAGCGTCAGCTCCCGGAGGAAAACAACGAGCAAACGTTTTGCTCCGGTTTCTCCGTTCCTCCCCGGACTGAAGTGAAGTCCGGGGCTTGCCGAAACGCCGAGTCGTGCCGTCTGCTGATTTACTCAAAGACTATTGACTGGGCTCTTAGTGGGCCGGAGCGTGTTGCTGCCCGTGCGGCGAAGGCGGATGGAGCAGCTTAGCCTCCTCGGGCCGGGGAGCATAGCGAATCCGCTCCAGGCTGGGAGCCGATCCGCCGGGGCCCGGTTCGTAGCGCCACATCACGTCCGGCACCAGCGCCACAATCAGGAACAAGGCCATCACCGTGGCCGGAATCGTCAGCACGTACTTCCAGTTGGCCTCGTACTTCAGGTGCATGAAGAACAACATCACCAGCGTGGCCTTGGTGACCGAAACGGCCATCATGAAGGCCCAGCCCACGGCCGGCGTATCGTGAAACGGCCAGTATTCCGAATAGGTGAAAAACGACGCTCCGGTCAGCACGAACAGCGCGAAGAACACGTACCAGTAAACTCGCGTGTCGTGCGGTTCGTGATGCTGGGTGTCGTGAGCGGCCATGAGTCGTTCTCTCCGTTTGCTGGGCCGCCGGCCCTATAAAGCGGGTGGCGGCGGCTGTGGCGGGCGGAAGTTCCGTCCGGACTCTTGCAGCTTAGAACAAGTACAGCAAGGGGAACAGGAAAATCCACACGATATCGACAAAGTGCCAGTATAGCCCCAGGGCTTCCAGGTGGACCGTGTATTTCTTCCCCAGTCGCCGGGGCAGGAAGAAGGCAAAGGCAATCAGCCCCACCAG
Organism: Planctomycetales bacterium; assembly: GCA_015488215.1. Lineage (GTDB taxonomy): Bacteria > Planctomycetota > Planctomycetia > Pirellulales > S012-138 > S012-138. The sequence goes on along the minus strand of WFOE01000021.1, from coordinate 6,601 downwards.
CACGTGCGCGGCGTGGAAACCGGTGAGAGTGAAGTAGGTGCTGGCCCAAAGATTGCCGCCGGGGATGACCATCGGCAGCCCATGCAGGATGGGATACTCCTCGCCCAGGGGCGGATGCTGCTTGCCCTGGGCGTCGGTCCAGGGGTGCATGATACGGTAGGAGAGCTGGGCCAGCTTCTCGGTAGTGACGTTGGGGTCGTTGACCACCGAGAGCACCTGCTCTTCGCACACGGCCAACTGCTGCATTACCTGGTTCAGTTGGGCTTCAAGCTGGGCCCGCTGAGGGCTACCGGGTTCCAGCTTTTTGAGCTGTTCCTCAATCTGGCTTCGCTGTTGCACTAGCGGGGTGGTGATTTCCACCATGCGGTTCCTTACGGCCGAGGCGTAGTACACATCGGGCCGTTCGTAAATCAGGCTGTGTGGCTTCATGGGGTAGATGCCGTGGGAGAACTTGGCCTGGTATTCGTAAGCCTTCACGCCTAGGAACACCGCCCCCAGGGCGAACGTCAGGGCGAGCCAGAACTTGGCCGCCGCGGCGTTGTCCCGCTTGGCCCCCTCTAGGGCCAGCACGATGCACAAGCTGGAACAAATCAGCACAAAGGTGTTGAACGCCCCAATCGGCTCGCTCAAATGCACGTCGTGCGGCCGGGGCCAGACCGGCGTGCCGAACCGCAGCACCACGTACACGCCGATCAGCGCGGCGAAGAACATAATCTCGGTGGAAAGAAACAGCCACAGGAACAGCTTGCCGTTGGGAAGCGGCAAGGCCGGCTGATACTGCAAATGAATGTGGTGTTCGTGGGCTTGGGCTTGTGCCATGATCAGTCGATTCCCTGTCTGGTTGGTCAAGGGGAGGATGTTTCGGCTATCCAGTTTTTGCCGGGTCGGGTTCTCCGGTTCGGACTTTCGGCAATCGGGCAGGGTCACCCCACCGGACCCAAAAGCAACAACACAAGCAGGCCCGGCAGGTACACCAGCGAAGCGTGCAACAGCCGCCGTGCGGCTGTGTCAGTTCGGTGCAGGGCGAATCGCCAAGCCAGCACGGCCTGGAAAGTACCCAGGGCCACAGCCCCCCAGGCGTAAAGTCCCCCCAGGGGCAAGAAGCCAAGCGGCAGCAAACTGACGGGCACCAGCAGTCCGGCGGCCAGCAGCGCTTGCAATCCGGCGGCCCGACCCGAGGGCTCCACCACCGTGAGCATCTTCATGCCCGCCTGGGCGTACTGCCGCCGGTACAACCAAGCGATGGCCATGAAGTGCGGGAACTGCCACAGGTACACGATGGTAAACAGCGTCCAGGCTCGCAGGTCCAGTGGACTGGTGGCCGTCCAGCCGATGAGCACCGGCAGGGCTCCGGCCACTGCGCCGACGGCCGTGTTGAGCGAACTGCGGCGCTTGAGCGGCGTGTAGCAAACCACGTAAGCAACCCAACTGGCCAGGGCCAATATCGCCGCTGGGAGCGAAGCTCCGGCAGCCAGAACGACCACGCCCGCCACGACGCTAGTTAGGCTCACGGTCCACACGGCCGCGGGCGAAAGGCTCCCACGTACCAAGGGGCGCTGAGCCGTTCGGGCCATCAGGGCGTCCTGCCGGACTTCCAGGCACTGGTTTGCAGCACTAGCGCTTCCGGCCACCAGGGCCGTGCCCAGAAGCGTTACGCCAAGGACCGTCCACGACGGCGGCCCCCAGGGGGCGAGCACCGCCGCCACGGCCACGACGAACAACACCAGCATCAACAGCCGTACCTTGCCCAAGGCCAGCCAGTCGGCCAGCCGGGCCATCAGAGGCCGCAAGGGCAAAGCAACGGCCAGTACGGCTTCTCGCATCAAACGCTCTCCAAGGGCAACAAGCCGCAGCGGACCGACATCACCGGCCTAGGCAAAACCGCCTGCGTTTGAGCCTGCGGCTTCCGCACCGATGGTTCATCCGCTGTTTCCATGCAGCAAGCGTGGTACAGCCGGCACGCTCGGGCAAACCACACGACACTGGTGGCCAGGATCAGCGAGCCGGTCAGCACATGGGCCGTGGTGGTCAACACCTGGGGACCACTGTAGGCCACGTTGAGCCAGCGCTGCGCCCAAGCCGTATGGCCCAGGAACTCGGGCCAGGCGTACTTGAATCCCCAGGTGAACGTACCCAGGACCAATTGCACCAACACCAGCGCCACGGCCAGACAGGCCGGGCCCAGCAGCCAGGTGCGCAGGGGACCCAATCGCCGCAGCAACCAACAGCCGGCCACCACGTGCCCCAGCACCAACAGCGCCACCGTGAGATGAAACATCACCGTCATGGCGAACTGGCGCCAGGAGGCCATCTCGGGAAAGTGGCGCAGCACGGCCCCGAGCACAATCTGCACATAGACCAGCCCTGCCAGCAAGGCCAGAGTGCAGCGGAGCCGATGCAAGGCCAAAATCGCTGCAGGGGCAAGCGGTCGGCGCCTGGTTGCCTCCACCGGGGCGTGCCACCGGCGGCTGGTCGCCACGGCCAGCAGGGCCACGAGCGAGAAAAACACCGGCGCGGTGCAGCCGTGGACCAGAGCCAGAGTCTGTTGCCGCAATATGACCCGCATCCCCCCCAGCGTGCCCTGGAATATCACCAAGGCCAACGCAACCCAACCCAAGCGGCGAACCCAGGGTCGGGGGTCCTTCCACTGGAGTGTCGCGGCCAGGGCAATCGTAGCCAAGCCAACCAAAGCCCCCAGCAGCCGGTGGCCGTGTTCGATAAACACTTGCCAAGGACCGTAGAGCCACCGGGTCAGAGGATAGGTGAACATGCCGTAGCCGAACGTAGTGGGCCAGTCCGGCACAGCCAGTCCGGCTTTGTACGTGGTCACCAGCCCTCCGACGAACACCAGCGCAGCAGTTCCCCCCAGCACCGCCAGAGCCAGGCGGTGCGGCCAGGAGGAGCAGCCGGCTTGCCGTGGAGCGTTCACCGATGGTGTACCAAATCTACCGGGGAATCAGTCAGCAGGCTGCTCGGCCACTTTGGCCTTTTCCGGGGGCGGCTGCACCTGCGGGTAGTAGTCTTCGTCCACCTCGGGGGAGCTGTACTCGTAAGGGCCGCGATAGACAATCGGTTGGAAATCGAAGTTCCCGTGCCCCGGCGGGCTGGGAGCACTCCACTCCAGCGAGTTGGCCTTCCAGGGGTTGCGTCCCACGCGCGGTCCCCAGAACAGGCTATAGAACAAGTTGCCGAAAAAGATTAGTTGGCTCAGTCCCAGCAGGATGGCCGAGATGGTCATGAACTGGTTGATGGGCAACAGGTGGGCAAAAGCTTCGTAGTGGTAGGGGTCGGCTAGCCGCCGCGGGAAACCGGCCGCGCCGACCAGGTGCATGGGATAAAACACGCCGTTGAGGAAGATGAACGTGAGCACAAAATGCACTTTGCCCCAGAACTCGTTCATCATCCGGCCGAACATCTTGGGGAACCAGTAGTGGATGCCGCCGAAGACGGCCAGCATCGTGCCGCCGAACAGCACGTAGTGGAAATGGGCCACGATGTAGTACGTGTCGTGAATCATGATGTCCACCGGCGTGGCGGCCATGAAGATACCCGACAGCCCGCCGATGATGAACATGGACACAAAGCCTAGGGCAAACAGCATGGCGGCGGTAAACTGAATCCGCCCGCCCCAGATGGTAGCCAGCCAGTTGAAGGTTTTCACCGCGCTGGGCAAGGCAATCATGATGGTCGAAAGCATGAAGGTCAGTCCCAGATAGGGGTTCATGCCGGACATGAACATGTGGTGTCCCCAGACGATGAACCCCAGCCCGGCGATTCCCGCAATGGCAAACACCATCGGCTTGTAGCCGAACAGGGGCTTGCGGGAAAAAGTGGAAACGATATCCGACACCATGCCCATGGCAGGCAGGATCATGATGTACACGGCCGGGTGGGAATAGAACCAGAATAGGTGCTGCCACAGCAGGGGCTGCCCGCCGCCGGCCCCGGCCTGGGCGTTGTTGATAATCACCCCCTCGGGCACGAAGAAGCCTGTGCCCAGCGTCCGGTCCAGCACCAGCATGAACAAAGCGGCAGTGAGCACCGGCAGGGCGAACGCCTGCAAAATGGCGGTGATGAACATGCCCCAAATGGTCATGGGCATGCGGAACAGCGTCATGCCCGGGGCGCGCATCTGGATGATGGTGGTCATGTAGTTGACCGAGCCGAGCATGGAGCTGATCCCGACGAAGATCACGCCCCAGAGCCAGAGTGTCTGACCAGCTCCGCTGGCTGGAGCGGCCGCTTCCACGGCCGACAGGGGCGGATAGGCGGTCCAGCCTGCGGCCGCGGCTCCTCCTTCCACGAAAAAGCTGGCAATCATGCAGATAAACGCCGGCCACATGACCCAGTAACTGAGCATGTTCAGCACCGGGAAGGCCATGTCCTCGGCGCCGATCATCAGCGGGATCAGAAAGTTACCGAACGCCCCGGCCAGGATCGGAATGACCACGAAGAAGATCATGATCGAGGCGTGCATCGTAAACAGCATCGTGTAGAACTCCGGCGGCATCTGCCCCCCTTCGGCTGGGAAGAGCAGTTTGCCAATGACCGGCAGCGGAGTCCACGGCCAGGCCAACTGCCAGCGAATGCCCAAGGCCAGCAGTCCGCCGATAACCAGCCAGAACAGCGTGGAAAACAAAAACTGGATGCCGATCACCTTGTGATCCAGCGAAAACACATACGTGCGCAAAAACTCCAGCACCGGGCTGGAAGTGCGCTCCACATGACCGTGTTCGGCAACGGTGGCACTCATTGGGTCGCCTCTTGCTCGCGGGAGAGTTTCTGGAGATGGGCCTCGTACTCTTCTCGGGACACGACGCGGAGGCGGCCTTTCATCTTGTAGTGGCCCCAGCCGCAAAGCTCCGCGCACACCAGGTCGTAGTCCCCTTGCTCCACAGCCCGAAACCAGACCGGAATCACCCGGCCCGGCAAAGCGTCCTGTTTCACGCGCAGGTTGGGCAGAAAGAAGCTGTGCAGCACGTCCATGCTGCGTAGGTTAATCAGCACCACTTCGTCCACCGGCACCACCAGCAGGTTCACGTCGTAGATGTCATCGGGCGTGTCGAACTTGCCATCAGGGCCGGGATAGCGAATCCGCCACTCGAACTGCCGGGCGGTCACTTCGGCCAGCGGCGCAACCTGGGGCTTTTTGATCTTGTGTTCGGCCCAGGCGTTCATTTGGTAAATGGCCATGAACAGCAGCGTCACGGCCGGAAGCAGCGTCCAGACAATCTCCAGATGATGACTGCCGTGGGTGTACTTGGCCGGCTGGTCGTTCTTCTCCGCGTCGTATTTCCACATGAACCAGAACAGGGCCACTTCGGTACCGATAAAGACAATTCCGGTGATCCACAAAATGAAGTTGAACAGGTGGTCCACCTGGTACCCTTCGGCCGAAACGTCCTTGGGCAACCAGTGGTCGTAATACGGAGCGGCCACGATGGTGATCGTGCCCAGGATCGGTACCAGCAGGAAAAACAGACTCCAAATGCGTCCCACGGGTAACGTCTCCCTGGTGTTCGGGGTCGGGTGTGGCGAGCTTCGGGGCCAAGGGGCCGTTAGAGGCGCTGTTTGCCCGCTCCGTGCGTTTCAGCCGGGCGGGCGAACTGGCTTAGGTCTTCGTAGGGCAACTGGCGCACGAACTCGACTAAGTCCCAGATCTCGTCGGAACTCAGCGCGGTGTGGGCGGGCATGGGTGTGCCCTTGATCCCGGCGGCGATCCGGCGGTAAATGTCCACCGGGCGGCGGCCGCCGCGGTAGATATTCAGCCGCAGGTTCCGGGGCCGGATCTGCTGCACCGGCAACAGCCAGCGGCTCCAGAACTGGCTTTCGCTCATCTGGCCGGCGAGCACCTTGTTCCAGTCTTCGGCCTTTTGTTTGTTCCAGTCGTCGTGGCCCACATCCCCCCCGTCGCCCAGGCCGTGGACGCCGTGGCACTTCACGCAGTTCCCCTTCTTGGGGTCGTAATACAATTTGCGTCCGTGTTCCACCGCAGCCAGGCGGTCTTCTTCGCTGCGGATGGGTTTGCTTCGGGGCGGGGGGACCAGTACCGCGCTTGGGTCTTCGGCCGCCCGCCACTGGCTTACTACGTTTTCCAGCAGCTCTTCCAGCACGTCGTCGTCCAGCGTGTCGGCCCCTTCTTCAATCAGCGTGCCGATGAGCAACTCCTCGAACTGGCCGCGGATTGCTAGATAGACGACGTATTCCACCAAGGCGTCGAGTTGTTCTTCGGGCAGCAGCACGAACGAAGGCATGGCCGTGCCGTGGATGCCCTGCCTGAGCGTGCGTTTCAGATCCGCCCGCGAAGGCTTCATCCCCGCCTTGGTCGAAGTGAACTTGAAGATGCCCTTTTGAAAGTTGCGGGGATAGGGGTTCAGGAACCGGGCCGTGGGTCCTGCGCCGTTGCCGCTGATGCCGTGGCAATGCACGCAGTGGAGCCGGTACAACCCGCCCAGGTTGCCGTGCCCTCCGGCCGGTCCTGCTGCCAGAAAGAGCTTGTTGATGTCCAAGCCGGCCTGGGGAACGGTTCGGGGCACATCCGGCGAGCCGAACGCCCGGTACATCGTGTTGACCACGAACTGCTTCTGCTGGGGAGTCAGCG
>WFOE01000020.1 GCA_015488215.1 Planctomycetales bacterium | reverse complement strand
TGGCCGAACTCATCGTCGGCGACGCGGCCCAAGAAAGCTGACTGCCGCCCGCACTTTCGCCCCGAATCGTAGCGCCCCGGCTCGGCCCCGGAGCCCCTCCCCCTTGGGCAAACGCCAATGCGCCGTTGCGGATACACCCTGCCCGTGAGCCTCGCCAGCCGGTTCGGACCAGCCCGGTTCCGGGCCGGAGTCCGGATTGCTCTGCTTGCCCTGGTGGCAGCATCGCCTCTGGCCGTCCCGGCTCTGACCACACCGGCCCTGGCGCAATCGGCCCGACCGGAACAGCCCGCATCGGGCGTTACGGTTCCCGCAACATCTGCCGCCGAGGAATCGCCTTCAGCCCCATCGACTGCCCGCGGCACGTCCTGGCCGCTGCAAGCTGGTTCCGCCCCGGATAGTTCGGGCCGGCAATCGCAACCCGGCCGGCAAGCGGTAACGCGACAATCCACCACAGCCGGAACTGGCCGCCCTGGAACAGCAGGGGACCGCTTGCTGCCGCGGCGGCTTTCGCGGCCCGGCACAGACCGACGCGGCCCGGCGGAGGCTCCGGCCTCCTCGTCCCGGATCCCTCCGATAAACGCCGATTGGAAAGAAAACCTGACCACGCTTGCCGGGGCGTTAGGAATCGTTCTGGGTGGCTTTGTGCTGTTGGTGGCCCTGTTGCGGCGATTTCAGCCCCCGGGCACACGCCCCCTGCCGCGCGATGCGTTCGAGGTGCTGGGCCAGGCCCCCTTGAACGGCAAGCACATGCTGGTGTTGATCCGCCTAGGCACGAAAGCGGCGCTGCTTTCCGTTCGTGGCGAGGAGATTCAGACCCTGCTGGAAATCGACGACCCGGACCAGGTAACCCATCTGGCCGGGCTGTGCCAGCAAGGGCGGCAGGAGAGCGCCACCGCGGCGTTTCGCCGCACGCTGGAAGAACTGGCATCCGACCCCGCTGTGGCCTCGCCCCGTTCCACCGGCCCCGCCGTCCGGGGCAGGAGGTGACGCCATGCTCCCACTGGCTCATCCGGTGCGGCGTTTTGGCCCTTTGCGGGTGCTTCACGGCCTGCGTGCTGGCCGCTTGGCCGGATGGCTTGCCGTGTTGTGGTTTGTGACCGGTTGCCTTCCGGTGGCCTGGGGTCAGCAGGGGGCCAACTTGCCGGCGGAGCTGGACGCCCCGGCCCAGACCGAATCCTCCCAACAGCAATCCGGCACCCTCGACCCGCAGGAACTGGTCGATAGCTGGACCCGACCGCAGGGGCTTTCGGCTTCGCTGAAAATCCTGCTGCTGCTTACGGTGCTCTCGCTGGCCCCGGCGCTGCTGTTGATGACCACCAGTTTCATCCGGCTGGTGGTCGTGCTCGGGCTGGTACGCCAGGCCCTGGGGACGCAGCAGCTTCCCCCGGCCCAGGTCATTACCAGCCTGGCGTTGCTGATTACGCTGGCGGTGATGGCGCCGGTGTGGAAGCAGTCCTACGACGAGGCCATCGCCCCTTACAACCGCAACGAAATCGACCTGGAAACCGCCTGGCAGCGGGCCCAGGAACCGGTGCGGCGTTTTCTGGCCCGGCAGATAGAACGTGCGGGCAACCAGGACACCGTCTGGCTGTTTCTGGATTACTTGGAACTCCAGCAAGAAGAAAAGGGCCAGCCGCCTTCGGAAAAGATTACCTACGTTTACTACGGCGCCCGGCCCGAGCGAGGTGAACGCAACGTGCCGCTGCGGGCGCTGCTGCCGGCGTTTATGTTGAGCGAGCTGAAGGTGGCCTTTTTGATTGGGTTCCAGATTTACCTGCCGTTTCTCATCATCGACCTGGTGGTGGCCGTGGTGATGGTTTCGATGGGCATGTTGATGCTGCCGCCGGCCCCGATTGCCCTTCCGCTGAAGTTGCTGCTTTTTGTATTGGTCGATGGCTGGCACCTGGTGGTGGAAATGCTGCTGGTGAGCTTCGGTCCGGTGGGCTGAAGCGGCACCGGCCCGCACCACTCGGAAACCGCGCTACCCGAGCTGCGCTTGCTTGAAAGTGGAGAACGCGCGCCGTCATGGACCCGCAAACTGCCATCGACCTGGGCCAACAGGCCATCATCACCGCGTTGTGGATTGCCACGCCGATTCTGGTGACGGGGCTGGCGGTGGGCCTGGTAATCGGGCTGCTTCAGGCCATGACCCAAATCCAGGAACAATCCGTGGCCACGATTCCCAAGCTGATGCTGATGGCCGTGGCCGCTTCGCTGGCCCTGCCCTGGCTGCTGGCTCAGATGATGGCCTACACCGAAGGCGTGTTGCGGAACATCGGCCAGATGTTCTGACGCCGCCGTGCCCCTTGTCGTCTCGTCCGCGGTGGTTCGATGTGGCGTGCCGCTTTGTCGTTGGCCGAACCTGCCTGGCTGCTGGGCTGGGGCATGCTGCTGGCCCGAGCCGGTGGGGTCGTCTCGCTGGCCCCGGTCCTGGGCAGCCGGAGCGTGCCGGTGGTGGTCCGCCTGTGGCTTACCGTGCTGCTGGCCGCCGTGTTGTTCGCCTTGCAGCCGGTTCAGGCCCGACAAATCGACTCCCCGCTCCAGTTGACGCTGGCCCTGGGGCTTGAGTTCCTGGTGGGGCTTTGCCTGAGTCTGGCCGTGCGGCTGGTGCTGCTTGCCGCCGAGATGGCCGGCGAAGTGGTCAGCTTCGTCAGCGCGTTGAGCCTGGCCGAAGTGGTCTCACCCGGCACCCGCGACCGGATGCCGGTACTGAGCCAGTTGACCGGACTGGTGGCCCTGGGCGTGTTTCTGGCCCTGGACGGTCCGGCGCAGGTGGTGCTGGCCCTGGGGCAGTCGTTGCGGAATTTCCCGCCAGGAGCGTTCCACACTTGGTCCCCTCCGCCGCAACTGGTGGCCGATCTGCTCCAGACCACGTTCCAGTTCGGCCTGCGGATTGCCGCCCCCACAGTGACGGCACTGCTGGCGTCCAACCTGCTGCTGGGCCTGCTGACCCGCACGCTGCCCCAGTTGAACATCTTCGTGCTGGGCCTGAGTATCAACAGCATGGTGGTGCTGGGCATGTTGGCCTTGAGCCTGGGAGCCCTGGCCTGGTACACGCCTCAGTTGCTCGAAGGCCACCTGGAGCGGGTGTTCTGGTACGCCCCCGGCC
>WFOE01000019.1 GCA_015488215.1 Planctomycetales bacterium | reverse complement strand
GGTGGAGGCGTGGGGGAGTGAAGGGCGCGAGCCCCGCACGTCAGTGCGGGGAGAAAAGTCGGCACTCGGCTTGCGGCTTGCGACCTGCGCCTTGCGCGGTGCTTCTGCACCGACGCGGGAAGAAGCGCCGATTCTCGCAACCCGCGAGAGAAGAAGAGCAAACAAGCGCCGGTTCTCTGCTTGCTCCACGAGTTCACACTCGCGGCTCGCGGATATGCGAACAACCACGAATCGATGCAATCTGCGAGCCGGGGATTTCTCGGCGGAGGTGGCCCGAGCCCGTTTCGATCAATAGTTGCGCCCTTTGTTGGATCAAATGTTTTTCGGGCCGCGGACCGAAACCCGCTTGCCGTTTCGGACAAGCGGTTCCAGTAGCGCAGCGCCGGAAACGGCACGCGCCGACAACACCGGCAGCACTCGCAGGAGCAAGCACCATGATGCGACGCGGCACGATCTGGGCGGTAGGGTTGTTGGTCTGCGGGCTGGCCGGAGGAGCGGACGGGCCGCTTCGAGCGGAAACCGTTCTGTTGGCTCCCAGCCGCGGACAGCTACCGCAAGACATAGGTTCCGACGACCGGAGCAAGCTCGCCCTGGTCGAGCATCCGCAACTGGGCAGCAAGGCCCTGCGGGTGACCGGATTGCCCGGGGACAGTTTCGGTTCCGGCGCACCGGCGGTGCGGGACTGGACCCGGTTCGGCTCGCTGCGTTTTACCGTGTTCCATCCCGGCCAAAAGCCCCTGCGGCTGAGCCTGACGATTGTTCACCAGGGGTCGGTCGATTATCCCACGCGGGTCGATGCCCCGTTTGCGGTTCGTCCGGGGCTGAATCGCGTGGAGTTCCACATTGCCGGACTTCGGAACGTCAACGGCACTGTGCCCCAACTGAACCAGGTGCGGCGGTGGTACATCGCCTGCGCGGAGGACCAGCAGGCCGAGGTGCTCTTCTTCGGCGATTTCGTGCTCACCCCCGGGCAGGGCTCTGCCCCCTCGGCCACCGCAGCCGCACCGGCCGGACAAGGCTACCGGATCACCGGGCGCGTGGGCCAGTTTCCGGTGGACCTGGTCGTGCGCCCGCTTGCCGAGGGGGAACGCCCCACGGACGGCAAGCCCCGGAGGCTCAAACGCGTGCCGGTCCGATACGATCCGGCCCGGGTCGAGCGGATTCGCCGGACGAAGATGCCCCCGGTGCGGCGGGTGGTGATGTTCCACACGCCGGAAGCGGACCGCATTGTTTCGGCTTTGGAGGTGTTTCCGCCGGATCACCCCATCAACCAGACCGTGGAACACTGGCCCGTGCATCCCAACTCCCAGGCCATCATCCGCTCCATCGGTAGCGACAAGCCGCTGCGTTACAACCCGGACATGGCCTATGTGATCGTTCCGCCGAACCAGCCGCGGGTGCCGGTGCGGATTACGCTTTACGCGGACGAATCGGACCCGGGCCCTTTCCCCGTGCCGGAGAACGTGCCGCTGGAAGGCTGGCCGCAGGGGTTCCGGCAATTCCACCCGGAACTGCGGATGACGCTCGACGCGTTGCAGCGCGACACGCACAACCTGGGCGGCGACCGGCACGCGCTGGTGCTGGACCCGGTGAACCGCATGCTGTACGAGTTCTACCAGATGAAGCGCACCGACCGCGGCTGGCAGGCTTCCTCCGCGGCCGTGTTCGACCTGAAGACCAACCGCCTGCGGCCGCAGGGCTGGACCTCGGCCGACGCGGCCGGACTGCCCATCTTCCCCCTGGTGGTTCGCTACGACGAGCTGAAACGCGGCATGGTCGAACACGCCATGCGGGTGACGGTGCGGCGCACGCGGCGGGCCTACGTGGCTCCGGCCACCCATTTCGCCAGTCGCCTGGACGACCCGAACCTGCCCCGAATGGGCGAACGCCTGCGGCTGAAACGGGATTTCGACATCTCCGGGTTCTCGCCGGAAGTGCAGGCCATTTTGAAAGGGCTGAAGAAATATGGCATGATCGTAGCAGACAACGGGCTGGACTGGGCCATCTCCGTCGCTCCTGATCCGCGCATCCCCGACATGCACGCCCAACTGCGGCGGATTCCCGGTTCGGCGTTCGAAGTGGTCGTCGCTCCCTGGGATGCCGAGGTACTTGGCCCTTGAGTTTTGCCGCTGCACCCCCCTGCCGGAAACCGACTTCTCGCAGCTTTCGCCTGCGTTCTTTCCTCCTGGCGGCACTTGCCCTCGGGAGCCTGGCGGTGCTGGAGCTGCAAGCCCCCGGTCCGGCGGCGGCCCAGTCGCGTTCCCATGCGGCTTATTACACGCTGCAGTGTGCCCAGTTTGGACTTACGGTCCGCGTGCCCCGAGCCTGGCGGCCGATTGCCCTGGCCCGAGGCGACCGGGCGTTCGTGCTCCGTGTGCCGCAGCACCGCGGCTCGCCCACCGGGTACGTCTCCTGCCGGGTGAGCCTGCGAACCCTGGAACTGGAGGAGTTGGCTCGCCGCTATCGGGAACAAGCCGCCGCCGAGCGGGGAAAGTTCCCTCGCCTAGTCAAGCTGGGACGCAAACGCTTCGACCCGGAACAAGTGGGCCTGGAACAAGCCGAAAGCTCGCCCGGCTTTCTGGCCACCGTGTGGGAACACCGCACCGCCGAGGGCGTGCCGTACTTCGAAAAGCGCATCGAGCTTCCCCAGGGAGAGTTGCTGTTCCGCCTGGCGCTGAGCAGCGACGAAGCCCACTTCTTCGCCTACGAACCGGAGTTCGACGACCTGGTCGGTTCGCTCCGCTTCGGCCGCCCCCGGCTGGAAGTGTATCGCGACGCCCAGGGCCGCTGGCGCCACCGGCGGTTCAGCTTTTCGGCGCGCGTGCCCGCGGGGTGGCGGGTCGTACCGCCGCCGGACCCGCGGCAGCTTCTGCTGGCTGTAGCCCCCCGGCGGGGAGCGCTGCGGGAAACGCTGGCCGTAACAGCCAGCTCCAACCGGGGGCCTTCGCTGGAACGGCTGGAAAAGGAACTGCCCGAGCTGTTTGCCCGGCAGGACCGGCACGCCCGCGTGGAAGTGGCCCGGGTAAACCAGGGCAAACGCCCTGCGGTGCAGATTATCGTTCACACCCGCCGCGACGGCGTGCCCGTGGTGATTCTCCAGCGCCGCGTGCCGGGCGAACACGGCAGCTACCAGGTAACACTCACCTGCCGGGAAACCACGTTCCAGAAACAGCGGCGTGAGCTGTTGCAGGTGCTGGACGCCTTCCGCGACTGACGCCGCCCGGGTGCCCCACGGCGACAGTCCGAACGTGGGTCGAAAAGCTTGAGACAAGCAGGCCAACCGCGGCAGAACGCTGCTTCTTCTCTGGACGTTTTTGTGTGCAGTACGCTATTGCTGCCTACCAGAAAGCGCTGTTACATTGCGCAGTGCTTGCTCAAATTTCTTGTAGTCAGCGGCGTTCTTCTTACTCTCTACTTCGCGCCAAATCGCGTAGGACGCGATACTTCGGCGCACTTGCTTGGTAGTACTCTTAATCAAATACTTGGAAACATCAAAGTGCAGAAGTTCGAATGCCCAATTGATCCAGCTTAACCAATCGTTCTGAGCCTGTTGAGCGATTGCTTTGTCAATGAGCCTTTGCTGCTCTTTTGCAAGCGCTTCAACACGCTTGGACGCTTCTTTGTCTCCGCTCATATACAGGCCAACTACATACTTGCAGATACCACAGATTTCTTCTTTGGTCCAAAAAATCCATGAAGAAGTTTCGCGATATGCTTTTGCCTCAATGAAAAAGTAGTCCCCACGCCAATCCTTAGGTACCTCTAGCAGAATGGCAAATCTTCGCTCTTGTTCAAGGGTATCTCGCGGACTACGGAAAAACTTGAAGAACACCCCAGTATCCCGATTCGTCTTCCCGCTGGTTTGCAAGTCTTCATTAGGGACAACTAGCTTGTATTTTTCGGTCTTTTTCTTGCCATCCCCCTTGACTGTGCCCCTTCCGACCGCCCTTCCAGGCGCAACATAAACGTATCCTGTTACCCTAACAGCACCTTCATACTCTTCGGTCTCAACCTTAATGTAGCCTCCTTCCACTGGGTTGAATTGCTTGGGTTCCTTGGGGAGGTAATCGACAATGCGATAACTTGAGCTTGCTTGTTCGGGCTGATTGGGGTAGATGTCGAGAACAATCCTTTTTATTGAATTCCGGAACTCTTCGTCACCGTCAATTCTTGTGGATACAGAAAAGATTGCCTCGATTACTTTCTTTCCGCGCTTGTAGTAGTTCTCCGAAGTTACGTCTCTACACTCAACGATGTACCCTACAGAAAATGAGACAGCTTTTTCTTCCTTTTGCGGCAGGATAGTTTGCTCTTGATTCGTGCCGGCTCCGTTCTGAGTTGATGGATGTTCGGAGGAGCGAGTTTCGGCGCAACTAAGAAGGATTGGGAGGATTACGAGACAGCAGAGTAGCCGTAGTTTCCCCGTTTGCATAGTTCGTTTCCCCTTCGCAAGCATGTGAGATGTCTATCCCGTCAGGAGAAAAACGCTTGACTGCCCGGTTGGGAGAAAAACCTACGAATCCTACACACCAACCGGTAGCAGTGTACGCGATCGCGCCGGGGTGTTCAAGGAAAAACCGGAATCTTAGGTCGGCCGTGGCCGTCCCGCTGTGTGTGAGATCTGCTGAAATTTGCAGAGGGTGGTGGAGCGCTCTGGTGAAGCGGTAGAGGTTCTCCACTTCCCGGACGGGAGGCTCGGAACTATCGATCTGGGAGAACAATGCTCCTCTAGCGCGGTCCAAGCGTTCCTCAGGCAACTACCTGCCGGAGCGGTTCTCCCGGGCCGAAGTGGCCGCCGGGTCGAACAGCAGCCGCTGGCCGTGCTGGTCCACCACGCGGCGAAAGCGCGACGTATCCAGCGGCGGCAATCCTCGATCTAGTCCGTAACGCCGGGCAAAAACGGCGAAGGTGCGGGCGATGTGTTCGGCCAGTGGGCCGCTGCCCCGCATCCGCAGCCCGAAGCGGTGCTCGCTCAGTTGGCCGTCGCGGGTTTCCTTGAGCCAGGCAACGACGCGCTGCTTGCGCTGCGGGGCGTGGCGGTCCAGCCACTGAAGAAAAATCTCCTCCACGGCCCAGGGAAGCCGAAGCAGCACCCAGGCGGCGTGCCCGGCCCCGGCCCGAGCCACCGCTTCCAGCACGCGGGGAATCTCCTCGTCGTTCAGCCCGGGAATGATTGGGGCCACCATCGCCCCGACCGGCACACCTGCCCGGGCCAGTTGCTCGATGGCCCTCAGCCGGGCCGCCGGGTGCGAGGTCCGCGGTTCGAGCACTCGAGCCAGCGACGCGTCCAGCGTGGTGACGCTCACTCGCACGTGCACCAGCCGCTCGGCGGCCAGGCGCTTGAGCAAGTCCAGGTCCCGCACCACCAGGGCGTTCTTGGTTACGATCACCAGCGCCTGGCGAAACTCCAAGCACACCTCCAGCAGCCCGCGGGTGAGCCGGAAACGCCGCTCGGCCGGCTGGTACGGATCGGTCACGCCCGATAGGGCCAGCACCTGGCCTTGCCACCGGGGATGGGCCAGTTGGCGGCGGAGCAGTTCGGGCGCCTGGTGCTTGACTAGAATGCGCGTTTCAAAGTCCAGCCCGGCGCTCATGCCCAGATACTCGTGCGAAGGCCGGGCATAGCAGTACGCGCAGCCGTGTTCGCAACCGCGATAGGGGTTGATGCTGTACTGGAACGGGATGTCGGGACTGTCGTTGCTGGCGATGATGGAGCGGGTCTGATCGGGCAGAAACCGCGTTTCGGGCCGTGGCTGAAGGGGCGGTTCGTCTTCCGGGCCGAGCTGTTCCCAATCGGCAACCACCTCGGCGGACTCGAACCGGTTGGCCGGATTCCCTTGGGCCCCGCGCCCCTTAGGACCACCGCGCCACGCCTGACCCGACATGATTTGCTCCCACGGCAGATTCGCCCCTGGTACCGATGTTGTCGAATAATATACTGTTGTTCACATGCAAAAAACAATCCCTTTGTTCCGAAAAGTCGCCCCTTCGGATGTGTGGCTGCACCCCAGGGTGCTAGCAGGGCAAGAGGGGCAATTTCGACAAAAAAGCGGCGAAATCCTCCTATTCAGACCTGCAAGGGGGGATTACAATACGGACGAGTTTTTCGGGAAAGGGCTCTTTCCGAAAAACGGGGTTCGGTCGGCGGCTTCCGGAAAGGGGAGTAACGCTCCTCCCGGGGAGTCGCGGCCCATGTCCAACGGTTCACCTCGCTGCACTCGGCTTGTCGTTTCCCAGCACGGGACCCCTTTGCCGCTGCGCCGGGAGGGCCGCTGGTGAATAGGTTCCCTGCGGCATCCTGCGGGGTGAGGGTCTGTTGGCGAATCGACGAAGTGGGTGTGTTGCACATCGCGCGGGTGCTATTGGTTTCCCTGCCACCGGTCATGGCAGACGCGGTTCAACGGTGGTTTTGAACAGAGGAGCCTGGCCATGATTTCCCCTCTTGCCGAGCGGCTCGGCAAGCAGCTTAGGAACCAGCCCATGCAGGATGTTTCCGACGGCACCATCGAGGATTTAGCCAACGTCTTCAAGCTGCTTTCGGACGAAACGCGATTGCGCATCCTGTTCAAGCTGTTGCGGACCAAGGAACTGCACGTGCGGGCGCTGTGTCAGGCGCTGGGACAAAGTCAGCCGGCGGTAAGCCACCACCTGGCTCTGCTTCGCCGCGCCGGGCTGGTCCAGCGGCGCCGGGAAGGCAAGCACAACTTCTACCGCCTGGAGGCCGACCGCTTCGAGAAACTGCTGGAAGTGTTCCTTTCCACCATGGGCAACGGGAACTCTTCTTCCGGCTCAGGCGGCCAGGAGGCGAAAGACAAGGGATAACCCGCATTCGGGACGGCACTCAGCCGGCGGCGGCTCGGGCGGCCCAATGGGCAATCTGCACCAGACGACGCCCGGCGGCTTCGACCACCTGGGCCGGGGCCAATAGCAGCCCCTGATCCACCAGCAGCGTGGCTGCGGCGGCCAGGCGAGCCTGGGGCAACGAACCGACACGGCGGCAGCGACGCGCCCCCCGGGTGGCAAAGCCGCGGAAACCTTCGCCCAGGGGGAGCCCTTCGGCCTGGGCGGCTTGCAGCCAGCAGGCGCGCAGCCGGGGTTGTTCTACGGCCTCGGGGAGCAGCAGCCCCAGTTTGTAAAACGCCGGCGAGCTTCCCGGCCGGGGAGGCCAGGGGCCAAGTCGGACGCCGGGGGCCCCTTGCAACAGGCGATGCAATCGCTCGGCCGCCTGCAACCGCTGCTGGTGCCGGGCGGCCATCTGCTCCAACTGCGGTAGCAGCACGGCCGCTTGCAGCGTGGAAAGCGGAAACGCGTCGTTGCCGCGGCCGGCAAAGACTTTAATCCGCTGGAGCACTTCGGGCCGATCGGTCAAAACCGCCCCACCGCGACCGGCCGTCAGGAGCTTGCTGCCGCCGAAGCTCAGCACGCTGGCATCGCCCCAGGAACCGGCCGCTTTGCCGTCGATGGTCGCCCCGGGACACTGGCACGCATCCTCCACCACTTGCAGCCCCAACCGGGAGGCCAGTTCTACGATCTGGGCCATCGGGGCCAGGGTGCCGTGCAGGTGCGAAACGACCACGGCTCGCGTTTGCGGCGAGCATGCCCGGGGGATTGCTTCCACGTCCAGATGCCAGGTGCCGGGAGCCAGGTCCAGCAGGACGGGCCGGGCGCCCAGAGCTTCTACGGCGCGGAAGTTGCCCGGAAAGTCATAGCCGGCCAGGAGCACTTCCTCGCCCGGCTTGATTCCCAGGCCGCGCAGCGCCAGCTCCACGGCCACGGTGCCGGAGGAGCAGAGCCAGGCGTGTTTTCGCTCGAAGCGGCGGCAGAGCTCCTCGCGCAGTTGTTCCAGAACCGGAGCGGTGTAACGGCCCCAATCGCCCCGCTGCCAGAGCCGTTGCAACTGGAGCCCGATCTGCGCATCGGCCGGGGGCCAGGGCCACTCCTGCCCGGCAAATTGGGCACGGCCCCCTTCGACAGCCAGCGGTTCTCCGGTCCTAGGGTCAGGTTCGGACACGTCGTGGGTCATCGCTGCAGCGGGAGTTCGTGGTCGGCCAACGGGTGCGAAAGTATAATCGGAACACGCGGTCCCCGATTCGCCGCGGCGCGTGCGCTTGCTTTGCCGGGGACCACCGCAGCCGGTGCGTCCATGCTACTGTCCACACGAAGAGGGAAACAGCCGTGAGCCAACAGCTCTCCCCCGTGCGGTTCGTCATGGTGGGCGGCTTTTTGGGGGCGGGCAAGACGACCACCATCGCCCGGTTGGCCCGGCATTATGCGGACCAGGGCCAGGGCGTGGCCGTGGTGACAAACGACCAGGCCGAAGGGCTGGTGGATACCCAGGTGCTGCAAGCGGCCGGGTTTTCCGTGGGCGAAGTGCCCGGGGCCTGCTTCTGCTGCAAGTTCGACGAGCTGGTCGATACGGTAAGCCGACTGGCCCAGCAGTTCCGCCCCCAGGTAATCCTGGCCGAGCCGGTGGGCAGTTGCACCGATCTGGTGGCCACGGTGGCCGAGCCGCTGCGGCGGCTTTATCCGGGCCAGTACATGCTGGCTCCGTTCGTGGTGCTGCTCAAGCCCGAACATGGCTTTCGCATTTTACGCCGCCAACGTGGCTTTTCGCCCAAAGCGGCCTACATCTTCCACAAGCAACTGGAAGAAGCCGACGTGGTGGCGATTAACAAGGTGGATCGGCTCTCGCCCCAACAGGTGCAGGAAATCCGCCAACTGGTCCAGGACCATTATCCGGACAAACCGGTGCTTGCCATCAGCGCCCGAGGGGGAACCGGTTTCGACGAGCTGCTTGAGCACCTGGAAGCCGCCTGTCCTCGTTCCCGGCGGTTGATGGACGTGGATTACGATCTGTACGCCGAAGGCGAAGCGGAACTGGGCTGGTTGAACTGTTCGTTCTATCTGACCGCCGACTTCGACCCGTTCTCACTGGACCGGGTGGCCCAGGAGTATCTGGACCGATTCGCCCAGCATCTGGGCGACCGGGGCGAAGTGTGCCACGTGAAAATCGCCGCCGGCTACCAGACCGACCTGGCCGTGGCCAACTGGACCAGCAACGATTCGCCGCGGGAACTGTCGCTCGCCTCGGGGGCCCAGGTGCCCGAGGCCCACGTGACACTCAACGCCCGGGTGGCCACCGACCCGGAACAACTGGAACAACTGGCCCGCGCCTGCGCCGAAGAACTGGCCGGACATTGGAACCTACAACTAAGCGGGTTCCAGGCTCGCAGCTTCCGTCCGGCCCGGCCCGTGCCTACGCATCGGGTGACCGAAGCCTAACGGCCCCTGCCACCTTCCGGCCTGGCAGGAACCGTGGCCGGTGGCGTCTTTCCGACAACGGGCGCCCCCCTTGAGCCAAGCCGCCGGCATGGGGCGGGGGGAGTTACTCCTGGATGTAGGTCTTTTCCGGCAGGAAGCAGGCCAACGGCACAAAGAGCACGGCCGCCGCCAGCATCGCCGCGGCGAAGAAGGCGAAGTAATCGGGCCCTTCCAGCAGCAATCGCCCGTCGGGCAGTTGGATCCAGCGGTTCACGGCCGAAGTGAACAGGTTGCCCAATGTGACCGAAAGTAGAAACACGCCCATGACCAGCGATTTCATCTTTCGCGGCGCCTGGGTGTAGGAGTACTCCAGGC
>WFOE01000018.1 GCA_015488215.1 Planctomycetales bacterium | reverse complement strand
CCAGTCCAGGTGCCGCCGGAACGCCCGAGTCGACACGGTCCAAGGCACCACCGGAGAGTCGGCCACGCGGTGGTAGAAAAGCACGGTGATCGGCGCACGTCCCTGGCGTTCCAGACGGCGTAACTGCCACTGGCAGTACGGGCGAGAAAGCCAGTACCAGGGCGTGCGGGCTAGGCGTCTCCACCAGGGAGAAAGCCGCCCGCGGTCCGATCCCTTACCGTCGCCGTGCCGGTTCCGGCCCCGTGTCTGCTCGGTCATATTCAACCATAGCTTTCGGGTCGGCATTTGGCTCAGACCGGAGCGGGAGTTTGCCACCGAGGCTCGGCGGACTGCCGCCCCTTTTGGGCTACAAGCGGCGAAGGCCCGGTCTGGCAGAGCCATCGGGCAAGCTCCTCTTCCAACAAGGGACGCCAGCGCCGGTCCGACTGGGAGGAGGAGGCTTTCGCCCCGGGCGAGTCATCCGGTCGGGGCTTCAGCAACCCCTTGGCCCGATGAGCCCCCAGGTAGCCAGCGTGTCGCAGGCGGGCCAGCGCCGAGGGGGCAAGCACCCGAATCTGCGCGCAAGGGTAGCGAATTGCCCGAATGTGCGCTTTGTACGGCTCGTCGCCGCGGAGAAAATCCAGGACCGGCACGCCCTGCTCGATGGCCTGAAGCAGCGTGTGCACCAGGGCCAGTCGTCCCGGCTCGTGCTCCAGCGACCCGGGGTCCAGCCCTCCCTGGTAAAGCATCCACCCGCCGGGAGCGGCGAACTGATACTCGGCCGCCACCGCTTTGCCGTCCAGCATCAGGTGCCACAGCCGCACCGGACCGGCAGGGCCGCATTGCTGGACTAGCTTGCGATGGAACCGGGTAAACTGCCCGGAAGCGAAACAGCCCGGCTCCCCCTGGCTTTGCCACCGCTTCTGATGCAAGGCCACCAGCAGCCGGAAGGCGTGCTCCAGTTGTTCCGGGCTGCCCGGGCTGCAAACGCTCACGCGGCCGGAATCGAAATACCGCCGCTTGAGCCGCCGGAGCTGTTTGCGATGGCTTTTGGAAAGCCGAGCCAGCAGTTCCTCCCAGCTTGCCGGAAGCGGAAGTTGCCAGTGCCCCTGGTCCGGACGCCACCAGAGGGAAAACCCCTGGCTTTGCAGGCGCTGCAACAGCCACAACGTGTGGCCGGCCGCACAGGGGACCGATTCCAGGTGGATCAGGTCCCAAAGCGCTTCGGTCCCGCGGGCGTTGCCCCGGGCGGTTTTTTCCAGGAACCGGGCCAGCGAGGCAATCGCTTCCGGCACGGCCGGACCCTGGGCCAACAGCTCCAGGTGGTCGGTCGCCACGACGCGGTCGCCCAGCCAGCGCAACACCCGGCCCAACCACCGGTGGCGCTGCCGGTACCAGGGCAACAGGGCGCAGAAGGTCCCTTGCCGGTCCCGAACCGAAAGCACGAACAACTCGTCCCCGGCCCTGCGGCAACACTCCCACCACAGCCGCATCCAGCCGTAGCTTCGCATCAATTGGCCTGCGGCCAGGCGGTGCCAGGCGGGAACAAGCCCTTGGAGCCCCGACACAGAATCACAAACCGCAACACGTAACAACGTCAACTCCCCGCTTCGGGTACGAATGAGTCCATCTCAACTTTTGGCCACAAACCGCCGGGGGCAAACCGTTCCACCGGCCCCAGGGGGAAATCCCCCAAGCGGTCTTCCGGTGGCAGCGATTGGCGCAATTGAGCCCTTGTTGCCTTCGGGCAACACCGCAGCGGGAACACCTGTTGCCCCCGAGCAGCAGAACCGCCGACACCAGGCGGCGGGAAGCGTTTGCTGGCACGGGCACTGATTGCCGTAACTTGCTTAAGTAGCATGGGTTACCACACCCGGAGTCGATTCGCCGCGGGGCGCTGGCATGAGGGTTGCTCCCCCCTGGAGGCACACCCACCCCCACTTCCGCCAAACAGGAGAAACCCCGTGAACCATCAGCCCGTCTGTTTTCAGGAACTGCTCGCCCTCCTGGTCCGGCACCGCCGTTTGATCTTCGCTTCGGTTCTCTTGGGCGTGATGGCGGCCGGAGGGTTCGTGGCACTTCGCCAGCGCGAGTGGCTCGCCCAGCAAACGCTGTTGCTTCGGGACGAGGTAAGCTTGCAGCAGGACAAGCTGGGCCGCTTCCGCGACCTGGAGCAGATGAAAGTGACCCAGGAAACCATCTTGCAACTGGCTCTTTCGGCCGAAGTGCTCCAGGCCGTGCTGCGTCAGGTCGGCCCTGAGCCCGGACACCAGGGACCCTGGCCCGGTCCCAAGGACACCGAACGGCTGCGGCAGCGTGTGGAGCTGGTCCCGCCCAAGGGGGCCGAGTTCGGCAAGACCGAAATCCTGTTTCTGCGTGTGCGGCAGAGTTCTCCGCAACGGGCCGCCCGGGTGGCCCGTGCCTTGGCTCTGGAACTGCAGCGGGCTTTGCACCAGCTTCGCCGACGGCGGATGGAAAGCGTCGTGGCCGAGCTGCGCAGCAGTGCCACGCTGGCCCGGCAGCAGCTCCAGCGCCACCTGGACCGGCTCGCCGAGATGGAAAAGCGCGTCGGCGGCGACCTGGCCGAGCTGCGTCTGCTGGACCAGGCCGGCGGCGACAGCTCGCTGCGGCAGCGGCTCAACCAACTGGAAAACGAGCTGCGCCAGGTGGTCCAGCAGTACCGGCGGCTGCAAGCCCTGCAGGAGCTGCTGGCCCAGGTGAAAGCCGACCCGCAACGACTGCTGGCCACTCCCAACAGCCTGCTGGAAAGCCAGCCGGCCCTGCGGCGGCTCAAGGAGGGGTTGATCGACGCCCAGATCCAAACCGCCCGGCTGCAAGGGGCGCTCACGCCCGAACACCCCCGCGTAAAGGCCGCCCTGGACGCCGAACGCCAGATCCGCAACCACCTGCACCGCGAGCTGGACACCGCCCTGGCCGGGCTGGAAGTGGAGCTGAAACTGGCCCGGAGCAAACAGCAGATGCTCCGTCAGCAGATCGACCAGCTCAAGCAACGTCTGGCTGAAGTGGCCCGGCTGCGGGCTCCCTACGCCGCCTTGGCCGCCCAGGTGCAGCACCACATGGAGCTGGTGCGCCAGGCCGATCAGAAGCTGGCCCTAGCCCAAGCCGCACTCTCCACCGACGACCGCAGCAGCCTGATTACCCTGGTGGGCCAGGCCCGAGCCGAAGATTACCCGGTCGGCCCGCGGGCCTTGCTGGTGCTTGTCGCTGGGGCCTTGGGCGGACTGCTGCTGGGTCTGGGGCTGGCCGTCCTGCTGGCCGGACCGCAACGGCAAGATTCGTTCTCGAAGCGGGCCACCCGCGAGTGGCTCGGCTCGCCGGTCAGCTACTACCCGCAGCCCCAGGACGACCTATCCTTGCAACAGAGCACGGTTTAGGGGGAAAGGGGCGAACGCCCCCTCGCCCACTCCGGCTCCGCACGAACCGGCTCCCTTGAGCCCTTGTGGCAAAGAGCCCTTTGGGCCGGAAAGCTTCGCATGGAACTCGTTCTCCTGTTTGTTGTGGTGGTGGGTTTGGTGTGGGCCACCGTGGTGGTGGCCCGCATCCCTTTGCTTTGGGCCGCCTTGGGCTATCTGGTCGTGGCTTCCTGCTTCGGCCATCCGTTTTTGCAACTGGATGCGGCCGGGATGACGCTCACCCTGGACCGCCTGATGCTCCTGCTGGTGGTGGCCGCCGCCGTGGTGCAAGGCCGTCTCCGCGGCTGGTTGCCCCAACCCCTGGGAGCGGCCGAATGGTGCCTGCTGGCCCTGTTGGGCTGGATGGCGGCCAGTTTCCTCTGGCCCCAGGCCCCCGCCGCCCAGGGCGAGGAACCGCCTCTGCACCGCTATCTGCAAGGCTACGTCATCCCGGCGGTGCTTTACTTCGTGGGCTACCACGCGCCGCTTTTCCGGCGATGGCTTCGTCATCTGGCGGCGTTCTTTCTTGCCTTCGGAGGATATCTGTTCTGGACCGCCGCGGCCGAACATTTCGGACTGTTCGCCCTGGTGTTTCCCCGCTATATCGCCGATCCGAGCGTCGGCTTGCACTTCGGTCGGGCCCGGGGGCCGATGGTCCAGTCGGTCAGCTTCGGTTTGTACCTGGGAACCTGTCTGCTGGCCCTGGTGACGCTGGTCCCCCGATGGCGCAACCGACTGGCATGCCGCCTGGCGGTGCTGCTGGCCCCGGCCGGACTTTTTGCCACCTGGGCCACGCTGACCCGAAGCGTCTGGCTCGGCACGGCCGGCGGGCTGGGGCTGGTGGGACTGGCGCGCACTCCCCGGCGATGGCGTCCCTGGCTGCTGGCCGCCGTGGGGCTGGGAGGGTTGCTTGTGGGCACCTTGTATTGGGATCGCCTGGTCGCCTTCCAACGAGAAGGCTCCGCCACGCTGACCCGCGAATCCACCGCCATGCGAGCGGCTTTCGCCTACGTCTCCTGGCGGATGTTCCTGGACTATCCGCTGCTGGGCGTGGGATTCGGCCGCTTTCCGGAAGCCAAAATGCCCTATCTGGCCGACCGTTCCCTGGACCTGCGGCTGGAAACCATCCGCAACTTCGCCCACCATAACACGTACTTGAGCATCCTTACCGAAACCGGACTGATTGGCCTGGTTCTCTATCTGGCTCTGCTCGTCCTTTGGGTACGAAGCGCCGTGCGGGTGATACGCACCCGCTGGACGGACCCCGCGGTGCGGGACGAGCAAATCCCCCCCTCGGCCTTGGGGCTGTTTGTGCTTGCCGTGCTGCTGCTTTACGCCGTGCAGGCCATGTTCCACGAAGTAAGCTACACGCCGCTGGATCATGCCTTGGTCTTTTTGCTCGCCGGGTTGCTGCGACAAGTGCATCGCCGCAGCGGTACGCCACTTCGGCAAGCAGTGCAGCACGGCATGCAGAAGCCGCTTAAGCCGAAGCACGACCCGGTTCCGGTGCTCGCTCCCGGTGGGTGAGCATTCCCGGTGGGTCTGCCCGTTGAATCGCAGGTTGGTTTGAAGGGAATCCGCCGGCCAAGATAGAATAGACTCTGGGCGTTGTTCCGCAGGGTTATTCCGCCCCTTTCCGCTTCTGGCGCAAGAAACGATTCTGCGGCCCTGATTCCAAGGAGCCTGAAAGTGTTCAAACCGTTCACTTTGGCCTGTGCGGTGGTTCTGGTGGTCTGCGGCACTTCGGCCCTGCGGGCGCAGAGCCTGTTTGGTTCCCGCGGACCGGCCAGTCAGATTGGCACCAACTCCGTCGGCTCGTTCGCCGGTCGGGGTACGACGCTGGGCACTTCGGTCACTTCGGGCCTGGGCACGCTCGGCACCCGTGGCGGCTCGCTCACCGGGGGACTGACCACCGGGCTGAGCACACCCGGGGGGCTTGCCATCGGAACCGGCACGGGCACCGGCGCCGGACAGCCGGGTCGGGCCAGCGGTTTTGTAGGCCGGGACGACAACGCCGGGCGGTTCGTCGGCGACCAGCGCTTGGGGCAGCAACTGGGCCGCACTTTCAGCAGCACCCGGCGTTTCGACACCCGGGGCACCAGCACCCGGGGCGGGCGGCTGGGTTTCCGCCCCTCGGGACTCCCGGCTGCCACAACCTCGCAGCTTCGCTTCCGCCCGCGGCAGCGGATTGCTTTCCAGTACCCGGCTCCCCAACCGCGGCAGCTAAGGGCCACGGTAAAACAGCGGCTCCAGATGCTTTCGCGCCGCGGGCGTCCACTGGCCGGGCTGCAAGTGCAGGTGGACCAAAGCGGCACCGTGGTGCTGCAAGGCCAAGTGGCAAGCGAAGAGGCCCGCAAGCTGGCCGTGGCCCTGGTTCGCCTGGAACCGGGCGTACGCCGCGTGGTGGACCGGCTGCAAGTGAAACCCTTGCCGTAAGAAAACAGAGGCCGTCCCATTGGGCCGGCAGGACGGCATCGCCGGTTCCCATGTCCGCTTTCCCCGGTGCCCTCCCCCAGCCGTTCAACTGCCGTGAAGCGAGCCGGATCGGCGGCTCGTTGCCTTTAGCTCGACTCTTTTCCGGTCCTTGATTGGGGCAGGCGCATCTTGCGGGACACACCCTTTGTCGAAAACAAGCGGCAGCTCCTTCGGACGGCTCTCTCCGCAAGTGGCCAGCCGATGAACTCGCCGGCTCAAAAAACACGACATTCCCCAAGACGCGTGCTCCGAAAAAACAAGACCGGCTACTGAGACAAATTGCAGAAACGGAACTTGAATTTCCGATGGTCCACCCAATAATTCCCACGCTGAGCATTCCTGCCCCGGGGGACACCAGGAAGAGCACCAACATTTCGCGGCGCCGCGGAGGATGAGGCTGTCGTTCGAAAACCGCAACGGACAGCAGCCATCCTCCACCCCACCTACATCCGACTGTCAATCTCCTATGCAATCCAAATTGGAGGGACAAACTATGCGCATCCTGCTCGAAAAGTTGGGTACGGTATCCCTGTCGGCCGCTCTGGTCGGGCTGCTCGTATGCAGCCCTGTTTCTCAGGTGCTTGGGCAGAGTTCATCTACGAAATCGCAGGCGGTTGCAGCCCAAAAGCAGGCGGCCGCCGGACAGCCCGCTGAGAAACAGAGCAAGACGGCCCGCTCGGTACAAAAAGACGTCGAAAAACAGGCGGCCGCAAAGCATAAGCAGGAAGAAGAAACCCTTGTGGCGGAAGCTATCGAAGCAGTGAAGCTGACGCAGCAAGTATTGGATGAACTCAATGCCGGGAAGAAAGAGGACGCGTTGAAAACGCTGGAGAAAGCTATCGGGAAAATCGAACTGGCCGTCGCGCTCAACCCGAACGTCGCTTTCCTGCCGGTTTCCGTGGAGTCTCGCGTCTACGACCTCTGGGCAACGGTCGAAGCCGTAGAGAAACGTCTGAAGCAGGTTCAACAAGCCTTTGAAAAAGGGCAAATCCAAGTAGCCCGCCGCACTCTGTGGCCTCTGGCCAGCGAAGTGGTCGTCAGCACCACGAAATTGCCTGTCGCCTTGTACCCGCAAGCAATCAAGAAGGTCGCTCCCCTGATCCGGGCGGGGAAAATCGAGGAAGCCAAGGAACAGTTGCAGTTGGCACTCAACCTGCTTGTGGTCACCGAAACCGTGTATCCGCTTCCCGTACTCCGGGCCAACGTCATGTTGGCCGAAGCCGAAAAGTTGGCCGAAAAGCCGAACCGGAGCGACAAGGAAAACAAGCGGCTGGAAGAACTGCTCAAGGAGGTCGAACATCAGATTCGCCTGGGCCGAGTTCTCGGCTATCTGGACCCAGACCGTGCCGAAAAAATGTTGCACGAAGCCAAACAAATACGGAACCGCACCCAAGGCGGAAAGTCCGGTAAGGGCTTCTTTGACCGGATCAAGGAACTGTTCCGCAACTGGGGCATCTGGAGTGATAACGAATCCCGGGCGAGCAAGCGTTGAGCTTCCTAAATAGCCGGGGCGAGCTACCGTCCCGCGCGGACGGCAGCTCCCGCTCCCGCGCAGCAGAACGGAAAGTTGTCACGCCCTAACAAGCAAAGGCTTGCCAAGCCCAGCAGCCGGTGGTCGTAGCCGAGCGGAAGCCACCAAAGAGCGGTCTTCCGTAGGCCTACGGCCTCCGGCTACTTTGGCGCAGCGATTCCGATGCCGAAGGCTTGTCCGCCGAAGGGATTCCATCCGGCGGCTACCGGACCTTTTCTCCGAGGCCCGTTGTCGCGACACACTCGCGTTTAGTGCTGGAACAGAAACTCCTTGGAGTTGAGCACGGCCCAGTACAGGTCTTCCAGCGCCTGGAGGCGCTCCTTCTGCGAGGCGATGTACTCCAGCGCGGCTTTCCGTTCCAAGGGCGAGGGGCGCCGGCTGTAGGCGGCCAGGTAAAGCTCTTCGACAATCTGTTCGTTGCTTCGCCCCTGTTTGACCGCCCGGCGGAAGCGGTTCGAACCGTGGCGCAGCTTGGCGTGGACCAGATCGCCGTTGATCATTTGCAGGGCCTGGGACAAGTTGGCATCCGAAGCCCGTTCGCACTGGCAAGCCATCTCGCGGGCCGGCTGGCCGAAGACCTTGAGGAAAGCGTGCTTCACGTCGGGGCTGGGCAGCTCCACGGCGCGGACGCCTGCGGGCAGACCGGGAAACTTTTCCGGCACGCCGGTCACCTGACACACCGCATCCAGCAGTGGCTCGGCCTGGATCATCCGCGGCTGGTAGTGGGAAAAGTACTTCACGTCCTGTTCGTTGCCCGGCAGGGGCTCCGAGCTGGTCTGGTACGTGCGGCTGTTGAGGATCAGCCGCAGCAGGTGCTTGCGGTCGTAGCCGCTGCGGACAAACTCCCGGGCCAAAGCGTCCAGCAACGCGGGATTGCTGGGCGGGTTGGAATCGCGGAAATCGTCCACCGGCTCGACGATCCCCCGGCCGAACACGTGCCCCCACAGGCGATTGACCGCCATGCGGGCAAAGAACGGGTTGTCCGGCTGCCGCAACCAGGCGATGAACCGCTGACGCCGATCTTCTTCCGGCGCGGGCTCCACGCTCCCTGCCAGCGGCAGCCAGGGTTTCATCTGCTGGCCCGTCCGCGGCTGGGTCACTTCGCCCTTGCGGGTTACGTAGATGAGCATTTCGTCGGAGTTGGGAATCCGCTTGCGGCCCACCCGATTGAAAAACGCGGCGATGCCGTAGTAGTTGTCCTGGGTCCAGCGTTCAAAGGGGTGGTTGTGGCACTTGGCGCACTGGATACGCACGCCGAGGAACACCTGCATGGTGGTTTCGGTGCAGTCGTTCACGTCCTTGGCCGCGCGGTAGTAGGCCGCCGGCGGATTGGCCAGCGTGCTGCCCGTGGAACCGAGCAACGCGGCGACGAACTGGTCGTAGGGCATGTTGTCGCGCATGGCCCGAATGAGCCACTGCTGCACCTTGTACACGCCCTGGGGGCTCATGTGCTTGTTGTTCACCCGCAGCAGGTCGGCCCATTTCAGCGCCCAGAACTTGGCGAACTCCTCGCTATCCAGCAGGCGGTCGATGAGCCGAGCACGCTTGTCGGCCTTGGGATCGTTGAGGAACGCAAGCGTCTCTTCGACCGTGGGCAAGCGGCCCACCAGGTCCAGATGCACGCGGCGGACAAACTCCGCGTCGCTTACCGGCGGAGAGAGCGGAATTTCCAGCTCGCGCAGCTTGGCGAACACGTGCTCGTCCACCAGGTTACGCACCGTCGGGTTGGTCCAGCGGAAGTTCGGATCGGGTTTCAGATAGCTCAGGTGGGCCGTTTCCATGTACTCCAGATAGCGCACCAGCACGGCCACTTCGCCCTTGGTGGAAAAGCGGACACGGCCTCGCGGGTCCACCTCGGCCACCGCTTCTTCGCTGCTGGAGTAGTCGGCCAGATGGGTTACGTCGCGGGCCGAGCCGTCGGAGAAATGGGCCATCACGCGCAGTTGCTGCTCCTGGGCCGGGGCGATCAGCCGCCGTTTTTTGGGATAGACTTCCAGCCGCACGCACTCGGGCTGCTTGGGCGGATCGGCCGGCATGCCCTGGGCCACCCAGAGCCGCAGCAGCTCGTAGCCCACGTCGCGCCGGTCCAGCCGCTTCCCGCCGCCGTGGGCCACTTCCATCACCGGCTTTTGCAGCAGCAAGCTGGCCTCGGGCCGAAACACGTTGGTGCGGCGGTTGTAAACTTCGCGGGTCAGCGTCATCCAGTCCAGCTTTGGGTCGTAGGCCCGTAGCGAAAGCCGAAACCCGCCCTTGCCGCTGGGCGAGCCGTGGCACGCGCCGGAGTTGCACTGGTACTTGGTCAGCGCCACCAGCACCTCGTAACGGAACGAAACCGGCCGCTGGCTTTCCATCCCGCTGACCCGGACCGGCACGCTCGCCCGCTGGGAGCCGACTTCCACCACCACGCTTGCCTGGCCGTTCTCCTGCGGGAGCACCACGTGTCCCCGGCAGGCGACAACCGAAGAAGACGGAATATAACGGGCCAGATGGGTCAGGTCGCGCAGTTGTCCTCCGGCGAAAAAGCCCGTGACGACCAGAGCAACCCGGTCCCGGCGGCCGTGAAGCACGATCTTCTGCGGCACCACTTCGATTCGCTCTAGCCCTGCCAGCAGCTTCTGAGAGTTTGCGGCCTCGGGGGCTTCGGCCCGGCTTGCAATCGGCTGCCACAGAGCCAGAGTCACAGCGGCAAGCCCAAGTGCCAGAGAAAGAATCCTTGCTTGCATGGCCGGCACCTTGTTGGGGGGATGAGGAAGCGGAGGGTACGATAGCCGCAAGGGAGGACAAAAACCCATGCTCCCTCTTTTATATCAAAAACCGGCGATATATGGCACACTTTTCCGCCGGAACTTTTCGCGCCCAGGCGGCCCGAAACCGGAAAACCGCCGCTGCCCGGCCGGGGTACGTAGTGGTGACAGGGGCTTGGGGGCACGTGGTTCGTTGCAGTTCGGGGTATGACTCCAACAGACGAAAGCGAACACCGATGCGACCGGTTGGTTGGGTTTTAATCCTAGGAGCGTTGCTTGCACCGGCTCGAGCCGAGTCGGTTCAGGTGGTGGCCCAAGGGCATCTGGCCCCTTCGGCTCGCTGGGAACAACTGGCCCGGCAGGGGCAGCGGCTCGGCCTGCTGCCTGCTGCGGAAAAGCAAGCCTCGCTCCCCTCGCACCCCTTGCCGGACTGGCTGGTAGACGTGTTCCAGGCACTGGCCCCACACAAGCCTCCGCAATGGTTGGTGCTAACCGACGGGGTGGTGCTGGAACCCCTGGTGCTGCTTCCCTGCGGCGACCCGCAGGCGGTGCTTCGGGGCCTGGGCGACGCCTCGGGCGGCATCGCCGAAGTGCAGCCCGGCTTATGGAAGTTGGGCCACGGCTCCTGGACCGGTTTTGCCCGTCGGCATCGGGAACACCTGGTGCTGGCCCAGCATCGCAAGGCGTTCCGGTTGCTGGAGCACCTGGAGCTGCCGCCCGCGGACGAAACGCTCCGCTCTCTGGCCTCGGTAACGGTTTATCCGAGCCGCGTGCCGCTACCGTACCGGGAAATGATTCTGGACCACCTGCGAGGGTTTCCCCGGCCGAAAGCCTCCACTGCGGCAAAGCGGCCCTCGGGCCAGGTGGAGTGGTCCCTCGTGGTTGCCGAGCTGCTGTTACAACAAACCGAAGCGGTAACAGTCCTGGTGGACCTGCCGGGTGATCCGCCGCGGCTGGTCTTTCAGATGCAAGTTGTCCCTCGAGCGGGAACGCCCTTGGCCCGACTGGTCCGGCGGCAGTCGGCGCTGCGGCCGCGTCTGTCCCCGCCCTCGCAAGCGGTCGTCTGGTGCTATGCTGCCTGGGAGCCGGTCCGGGAGGAGACAGAGCAGCCGCCCCGATGGCTCAAGCGGCTCGAGCAGATGGTGCCGGCCGCGACCATCCCCGGGCCACTGGAAGGGCTCGTCTGGTTGCAAAAACACAAAGAACACTTCTTGGGGCAGTTCGTACTGTTGGGAGTACAACCAGAACGGCTCGTCCGGCAACTACCCAAGCCATCCTCGGAGAATCTGCCGGCCGATTCTGCGGACCGCTTCCACTGGCAGTGGAATGTCGCTCGACAAGAGAGGCTCGGACGTTGGTTTGGTACTCCTCTTCAGCTTCGATTGGAGCCGACCCAAGAAACCGTGCGCGGGTGGTTCGGCCAGGCTGGGGTAAGGCCCGGTCCCGGCAAGAACCGCCAGGAACCCTCTTTGCCCGAAGGGACCATCCTGGCCGGCCGGATTGGCCTGGGCGCCGTGCTGGCCCACGAAGCACAAGCCAGACGCACTTCGGCCACCGGCTATGTACTTGCCTTGGCGGCCCGAGGACTGCAACAGGGCGGGGACCATCTAGCCCTGACACTTTCGGCAAAACAAAGCGACGTGCGGTTGCAATTGGAGCTGGGCCCCCGGGCCCTGCAAGTGGCGGTGCTTGCCGGGCGCCTGTGGTGGCAGTCGCGGCGCATTCCGTAGGGGAAAAGTTCTTCCAAGCCCAACGCAGTGTGGCCAGGAGAACAGATTCGCTATCGGTCGGAAAGTAGCTGGTGTATCTCGGCCGGGACCCACTGAACTTGTTGGTCGCCCTTGGAGGAGTCCTTTTCTTCCGTTTCGGGCAGCTCGCTGGCCATCAGATAGGCTTTCAGGCTGGCTAGCAGTTGGTGGCTGCGTTCCAGGGCTTCGCTGCGGCGGCGTTCTCGCGGGCGGCGCAAGGCGATTCGCACGCGGATGCGCGTGCTGGAACTGGTTTTCTGTTGCTGCTGAGGAACAAAAAACCACAAATCCACCACCAGCGCGTTCTTGCGGTTGGCCCACCGGCGCAGGAAACCACCTCCGCCCTCGACAAGCAACTGGACGTGGTTTTCTTCCCTTTGCGTTACTTTCACCCGGTGGTCGGCTACAAAGCCCTGGAGTTTCTGGGCGGCGATGGAAACCGGCACCGGAGTGACCAAAACCTGTTCCAACAGCACCCCTTGTTCCAGCCGCTGAGGATGGATTTCCTGGTCGGTATCGGAAGCGGAAGCCAATCCCGTTCCCAACTGGACGACCACGTTCCGTCCCGATTCCTTGGCCATATAAAGCGCCCGGTCGGCCCGAGCCAGCATGCTGGAAGGTGTGTCGCCCGGCTGGACCTCGGTTACACCGAAGCTGGCCGTGGAGCGTTGACCGCCCAAGGCGGGTTGGTCCATTTCGGCCCAGGCAGTACGGATCGCTTCGGCCCGACGAGCGGCGGCCGTCTGGTCGCAATCCGGGCACAGGATGGCAAACTCCTCTCCGCCGTATCGGGCGACCACGTCCCCGGTGCGGCAGGAAGACTTGAGCACCTTGGCAAACGCCTTGAGCACTTCGTCCCCAGCCTGGTGTCCGTAGGTATCGTTGATCGATTTGAAGTGGTCCAGGTCCGCCAGGATCAAGCTACAAGGAAGCTTGCGGTCCAGGTGGGCCTTGACGAACATGGAGTGCACCCGGTCGAACTCCGCCCGGTTGGCCACTTGGGTGAGCGGGTCGCGCGTGGCCATTTCGTACAGGCTCTGGCAGCGGGCCACCAGGGAAAGCTCCGGAGAGACGTCGTGCATGGTAACGACCGCCCCTTGCAGGATGCCGGAGCCGTCCATCACCGGAGCCACGTGCATATCGACGATAAAATCCCGCGCGCTCCGCGTGCGAATCAACACCCGACGGTATCGCTGTTCGCCCTTCTGCAATGCCTGAAGGACCGGAAAATCTCCTTCGGTCAGCTCCCGGCCGTGCTCGTCGCGGATAAGCAGCAAGTCGGGCTGGAAGAGGCGCTCTTCGGCCGAAGACTTGCTGATTCCGGTCAGCCGCTCCGCACCCGGGTTCCAGTACAAAATCTTCAGAAACGGATCGACAAACACGATGCCGGTGCGCGTGGTTTCCAGGTGCCGCCGGCAGAACAGGGACAGGATGTTCCGCCTGGCGGCGTCGGAATCCAGGTTCTGGTAACACCACTGGGCTTTGGTCAGTTCCGGGTCGAGTTGCTTCAGCCAGCGGCGCAGCACCTGCTGGTGGTACTTTTTCGGGTCGTGCAGTTGGAACTGGGCAAACTGCTTGACCAGCTCGGGATCGAACTGCTTGCCGGCGCAGCGGTACAGTTCCGCCAAGGCCATCTCGGGCGACATGGCCGGGCGGTACACCTGCTCGGTGGTCATCGCGTCGTAAGCGTCGGCAATGGCCAGCATCCGCGCCCCCAGCGGGATTTCCTCTCCCCGGAGCTTCCAGCCCGGGCGGCTCCCGTCGTACCAGGCGGCGCAGTAATGGACAATCTCCAGCACCTCCGGCACGTTACAACTGGGGCGTAGGATTTCCCGGCCCATGAGCCGGTACTGTTCCATGGTGCTGGATTCGTCGGGGGTGAGCGGCCCGGGCTTGAGCAGGATGCGGTCCGGCACGCCAATTTTGCCGATGTCGTGCAGCAACGAGGCCACTTCCAGCGTGTCCCGCTGCCGTTCCGGCATACCGAGGGCGGCTCCCCAAGCCCCGGTGAGCATCGTCACCCGCAGGCAGTGGCTGGCTGTGTGGCTGTTCTTGCAGCGCAGGGCCAGAAACAAGCTGGAAGCGATGCCCAGCCGCACTTGCAGCAGTTGGTTGTCCCGCTCCAGCCATCGCATCAGCTCCGCCGGGGGAAGAAAGCCGGCGGCGTCCGCTTTGGTGGTAACGGACGATTGCGTTTCGGCTGGAACAGGCTGAATCCGGTGCGATGAACTCATTCCGAGCTAAGTGCTTTCGGCGATACGAACCGTAGGGATCAAGGCACCGGGGTCGCAGCGACCCCGTAAAACCCTAGGTTCCGCTAACTTCCAAAGCAAACCGCCAGACGGTTTTTCCGGTAAATCCTGAACGGCTTCCGGGAACGGCTCCGCGAGAAGCAAAACTTCCGTGCTTTGCAGCCTGCGGGTTGTTATAGTGGGGCTTTACCTGCCCTGGCCGCGCCGGCTTGCTGTGGAGCCGCGGCAACGCCGGTGTTGTCTTTTTGCAACAATGCGACTTGCAATCGTTTGTCTGCCGCCATGAACGCATACTCCGAACGAACGATTCTTGGCCACAAGTTTGCCGGTTTCCGCTGGCTGTTGCTTCTGGTGCTGCTGGCTGGGAGCGGTGCGTTGCAAGCGGAAGAAAACAAGACGGATGCCAAGACCGACAAGCTCAATCCCATTCCCGCCGGGCACTCCTACCACGGCGAAGAGTTCAACGAAGGGCCTCGTCAGGCGGCCGTGCTCATCGGCGGCACCGGCAACGTCCATCTGCCCGTCACCACCCGGCACCCGGAAGTCCAGGCGTTTTTCGACCAGGGAGTGGGCCAACTGCACGGGTTCTGGTACTTCGAGGCCGAACGCTCCTTCCGCCAAGCCGCGGCCCTGGACCCCCAGTGCGCGATGGCCTACTGGGGCATGGCCATGGCCAACTACAGCAATCTGAAACGCGCCCGCGGCTTTATCAAAAAGGCCATGCAGCGCCGCCAGGGGATCACGGCCCGTGAACGCCGCTGGATCGAGCTGCTCAACCGCTTTCTGACCAGCAAGGCCGACAACCGCTCCCGCTGGACCCAACTGATTCGAG
This sequence comes from Planctomycetales bacterium, assembly GCA_015488215.1. Lineage (GTDB taxonomy): Bacteria > Planctomycetota > Planctomycetia > Pirellulales > S012-138 > S012-138. The sequence continues at coordinate 4,753 of WFOE01000018.1, read as the reverse complement.
ACCTGGACGCCCTGGCCGTGGATTTCCCGCAGGAGCTGGAAGCCCGGGCGTTTCTGGCCTGGGCCATTTGGGCCGGGCGCAGCGCAAGTCCCATTCAGAGCTACGTGGCCACGGATCGCGTAATCCAGCAAGTGCTGGACGCCAACCCGTTCCACCCGGTGCATCACTACCGCATCCATCTTTGGGACTACCGGCGGCCGCAAAACGCGCTGGCTTCGGCCGCCCGCTGCGGACAGTCGGCTCCGGCCATCGCCCACATGTGGCACATGCCCGGCCACATCTACTGGCGGCTACGCCGGTACCGCGACGCGGCCTGGCACCAGGAAGCCTCGGCCCGGGTGGACCATGCCCACATGATCCGCCGCCGGGTGATGCCGTACCAGATTTTCAACTACGCCCACAACAACGAATGGCTCACCCGCACGCTCAGCAAATTGGGGCGAGCCCACGATGCCCTGGCCCTGGCCAAGAACATGCTGGAACTGCCCCGGCACCCGCAGAAAAACCGCCTGGAAACGTTCGGCTCCGGCGCCTACTACGGCCAGCGGCGCACGCTGGAGGTGATGGAGCGGTTCGAGATGTGGCCGGAAGTGGTTCGCCTGTGCCACAGTAGCTACCTGCAGGACGAAGGCACGGTGGAGCAGCGCAGCCGACGCTGGCGCACCTTGGCCATCGCTTATCTGGAGCAAGGCCAGCGGGACCGCTTCTACCAGGTGCTGCAAGAGCTGGAAAAGATGGAGCGCCAGCTCAAACAGGAGCTGAAACAGCAATTGGCCCAACTGCGCCAAAAAGCCGCCTCGCAAAAAAACGACGGCAACAAGAACAAAGCGGACGAGGCCCTCAAACAACAAGAACAGCAGATTCACCGCCGCTTGGGCGGGCAGCGGCGCTGGGTTACCCAGGCCCTGGGCGAACTGCGGCTGCGGCTGGCTCTGCAGCAGGGGAGAATCACCGCCGAAGGGCTCAAACGCCTGGAAAGCTACCGGGCCATCCCCCGGGAACACCTGGCCCGGCTGATGCTTCGGGCGGGCCGGCGCGACCGGGCCGAACAACTGGCCCGAGCCGCCGCTTCGGCCGATCCCCAGGATGCCGTCTCCCAAGCCACTTTGGTCGAAGTGCTCTACGCCTTGGGCAAACGCCAGGAAGCGGGCCGGGCCCTGCGGCACTTGCAACAGGTAGCCCACAGCGCCGACCTGGACGTGGCTCCGTTCAACCGCATCACTCACCTGGCTCCCAAGCTGGGAGCTTCGCGTAACTGGCCCCTGCCCTACGTGGTGCCGCAGGACATTCTGAAACGGCCGGAGTTGTCCCAACTGGGGCCGTTTCGCTGGTTCCCCACGGCCGCCCCCAGTTGGACGCTGCCGGACGACCAGGGACGGCAAGTCTCCTTGGCCGACTATCGCGGCAAGCCGGTCATCGTCATCTTTTATCTGGGCTACGGCTGTCTGCACTGTGCCGAGCAGTTAGAAAAGTTCGCTCCCATGACCCAGCAGTTCGCCAAGCACGGCATCCAACTGGTGGCCATCAGCACCGACACGGTGGAAGACCTGCACAAGAGCCACGAGCGTTACGCCAGCAAGGAGGACGCCGGGCACCGATTCCCCTTCCCGCTGCTGGCCGATCCGCAACTGCGCGTGTTCCGCCGCTACCGCTGTTACGACGATTTCGAAAAGCTGGCCCTGCACGGCACGTTCTTGATCGACGCCGAAGGCCGGGTCCGCTGGCAGGACATCAGTTACGAACCGTTCATGGAAGCGGAGTTCCTGTTGCGCGAAGCCCGGCGGCTGTTGGCCCAACCGGTGGTGCTGCCCAAGGACTGGCACATCCGCCCCAGTTGGCTGCTGCCCTAAGCGACAAGCAAAAGCCCCTTTCGGGGCCCCTTGCTGCCACAGAGTCCTCGACCCGCGGCCCGAGGAACGAGCCGCCACGCCAACCAACCCGATTCCCCACAAAAACTATCCAACAGCCGTTGCCCGCAGCTTTGTTGGAACCGAGTAGGACTTCCAGGAGCCTTTGCCAATGCGACTGTGCCGAGTTACCACCAGCCAGCAGCCTGAGCCGCAGGTGGCATATTACTTCGACGATTCGGTGGTCCCGCTGTCCCGAGCGTTCGACGAGTTCGCCCGGGCCTCGGGCCAGTCGCTTTCGGCCCCGCAGAACGGCAACCTGCTGCCCTTGCTGGGCCCGGAAGGGCCTTGGCGTTCGGCCGCCGATCAGGTCTGGCAGTGGCTTACTTCGCTCCCAGCGGATGCTCGGAACCGGCTGGCTGAGCCGGCCGAGCAGGTGGAGTTTCAACTGCCCATTCCCCGGCCCAACAAACTGTTCCTGCTGGCCGGCAACTACGCGGCCCACGTGGAAGAAGGCGGCGAGCTGGCCAAGGAGCGCCGCGAAACGTTCCCTTACGTATTCATGAAGCCCCCCTCGACCACACTGATGCCGCACCGCAGTCGGGTCCCCCTGCCCCAAGGCTGGGAAGACGGCGTGGACTACGAGCTAGAACTGGCCGTGGTCATCGGCCGCCGGGGGCGCCGGATTCCCGAATCCCAGGCGCTGGACTACGTGGCCGGCTACACGGTAATCAACGACCTTTCGCATCGCACGTTCCGCCCCAACCCGCAACGGGTCCAACGTCCCAGGGATGCGTTCTTCGATTGGCTGCACGGCAAGTGGTTCGACGGCTTTTGCCCTTGCGGTCCCTGCGTGCTCTCGGCCGCCGTGGTGCCGGATCCGCAACGGCTGGACATGGAGCTTCGGGTCAACGGCCAGGTGCGCCAGCAAGCCAGCACGGCCCAGCAGATTTTCCCCGTGGCCGCAGTCATCAGTTTCATTTCGCAGATTGTTACGCTGGAGCCGGGCGATCTAATCTCCACCGGCACCCCGGCCGGGGTGGGACACGCCCAGGGCGTGTTTTTGCAGCCGGGCGACGAAATCCACGCCCGAATCGACCCTATCGGTACACTGCAGACCACGATTACGGAACCGGCCTGAGCAAACACTCCTCGGTTGGACCAACGACAGTTGGGCGCATCTTTCCCTTTTCCCTAGAGTGAGAGTGTTCTCCTCCCCCGTCGGGGCTTCGTCGAGGAGGAAATCCTGGCGTTTTCTCTTGCCCGCGCCTGCCCCGATTGCGCCGGGCGTTCTTAGCCTCCGCTTTGCATCAGGGCCTGGGCCACGTCGGTCCGGTAAGCGGTCATGGCCGGGACGTATCCGGCCGCCGTGGCCAGCACCACCAAAGCAGGCAGGATGTAGAGTTCGTACACCGTACCGCTGAGCAGCCCCAGGTCCACACCGGCCCGTTCCAGCACCACGGGACTGACGGCCCAAACCAGCCCGTGTCCCAGGGCGAAGCCCAACGCCCCGCCGCAGAGCGAAAGCAGCACCGACTCCAGCAACACGATGGTCATCACCGTGCGGCGGCTTGCCCCCAGGGCGCGCAGGATGGCGATGTCGCGTTTGCGTTCGCTCATCGAGTTGTAGATGCCCACCATGATTCCCACGGCGGCCACCACCGTGACCAGCCCGGCCAGCAGCAGCAACAGCGACTGAACGTCGCCCAACAGCCCTTCGAACAACTGCCCCAGCTCGCGCGAAGGGTGCACCGCCTGGGCAATCATCCCCTTGTTGATGGCTTTGTAGAGTCCCATGGAATCGATCGGACGGCTGCGAATCAACACGGCGGTCACTTCCCGTTCCACCAGCGGCAACGGCTCGTGGTGATGATGGGCGTGGTCGTGGGCGTGTTCGTGCTGCTCGGAAGCTCCTTGCCCGTTTCCGGCGGCGTGCGCTTCGCCGGCGTGGTCGTGTTCGGCTTCGGAACCGAAGACCAGTTTGCGTACCCGGGGGCTGAACAGCTCCGGCGGCAGCTTGCGCACCTTGCGGTCCAGCGCGTGACCTTCCAGCAAGTAAAACCCTTCCATGTTGATAAAGATGGCCCGGTCGTTCGGCGTGCCCGTGGGAGCCAGGATGCCCACTACGGTGAACGGGTCGTGCTCGTGCCCTTCCACCTCGGTGGTGATTCCGTGGGTGGGACGGAACTTGTCACCTACTTTCAGCCCGGTCCGACGTGCCGCCACGTGGCCCACCACCGCCTCGAAAAAGTTTTCCCGGCGGAAGTTCCTCCCCTGGGCAAACTGGTATCGCCGTCCGTCGGGCAGCTCCAGCTCGAACAGCTCCGGCACGGTCCCCACGACCCGATAGCCCCGGTAGTTGTCGCCCAGGCAGACCGGAATGGCCGCTTCCACCGCGCGGCGAAAACGGCCCTCGGTGAACTCCAGGTAATAGGCGTACGGGATGTTCTCCACCGGCTGGCTGATGTGATACAGCGTGTTGAGCACCAACTGGATGCGGCTCCCCTTGGCCCCCACGATGATGTCGAACCCCTGCACGTTCCGGGTAAACGTGCCCTGGAGCGTGTTGAGAATCACCAGCACGGCCACAATCAGAGCCACGCCCAAGGCCATCGACAAACTGGTCAGCGTGCTGGACAGAGCCCGTTGTCTCAGGTTGCGCCAAGCGATGCGGATTAGGCTCATAGGCGGGAGCTTCGTGCAAAGGGGGCGGAAAACCACGGACTGCGAGAGCGTTTTCGTGGCGTGCTGTTTGCCAGTTTGAACCTCCCCGGCGAAATCGGCAACCCCCGCCCTCGCTCGCCGCAGAGCCCGGGATTCTCCCTATCGAAGCGCAATGCGGAAGCCGAATCGCCCATTCCCATCGTGGCCGGGAGTTGCGTGGTTATTTCAAAATGATATCACAT
>WFOE01000017.1 GCA_015488215.1 Planctomycetales bacterium | reverse complement strand
GGAATGCACTCACTGGCCCAGGCCACCTACGTGTTCCGCCGCCCCTACCGGCGGCTGTTGGCTTGGGCGGCCGTGGACGACCAGGCCGGTCCGCGCGGCGCGGTGGTGTTTCGTGTTGTTACCTTCCACCGCTCCCACCGGGGTGTGGAGAAAAAAATCGCCTATACCAGTCCCGTCGTTCGCCGGGGTGAGTCGCCGCGGCTGGTCAACGTGCCGCTGGAAGGGGCTGCGGGAATGTCGCTGGTGGTGCAGTACGGATCGGGCGGCGACCAGCACGATTGGGCCGATTGGCTCGAGGCCGTGCTGGTGGAGTAGGAGCCGGCGCTCCAGTCCGGGTAGGGCCGAAAATCTCCGCCGACTCAAGTCGCCGACTCGCCGGGAAGCTGTGCCATCGCACGCATCGAAAAACCAAGTGCCGCCCGTTAAGGTGGCTTTCTGCCCCAAAAAAGCAGCAACTTCTCCACCTGTTGCGGGGGCCCGGGTTTTTCAGCGGCTTTCGCCGGAAGCGGCTGCCGACTTGGGTTGCGAAGCCCCCACCGCGCCGGTGCGGCGCAGGGCCTCGGGGACCGGCTGCCCAATCAACTGGTAGAACACCGTCCCGTCGAGCACTTCGTGTTCCAGCAGCCGCTGGGTTACCAGTTCCAACTGGTCGCGATGGGTGCGGAGGATGTCCCGGGCTTCGGCGTAGAGCCGGTCCAGCAGTTCTTTCACTTCGCGGTCAATCAGGGCGGCCGTCTGTTCGCTGCAATCGCGAATTGGCATTCCGTCGGTACCCAGGAACTGCCCTTCGCGGCGGCCGCAGTGCATCAGGCCCACCTGGCTGCTCATGCCGAACAGGGCCACCATCTGGCGGGCCATGGCGGTGGCTTTTTCCAGGTCGTTTTCGGCCCCGGTGCTTACTTCGTCGTAGATTTCCTCTTCGGCTGCGCGGCCACCGAGCAGGGAGCGGATTCGGGAAGTCAGCTCCGTGCGGGTGAGCAGGAACTGGTCCTCTTCGGGCAACTGGAGCGTATAGCCCAGCGCCCCTCGCCCGCGGGGAATGATGCTAATCTTGTGCACCGGATCGGCCTGGGGACTGTAGGCGGCCACCAGGGCGTGGCCGGTTTCGTGGTAGGCCACGCGCTGTTTTTCTTCGGGGCCGAGCCGGCGGCTGCGGCGTTCCGGGCCGGCGATGACTTTTTCGACCGCTTCTTCCAGGTCGCGCTGGGTGATGATGCGGCTGCCTCGTCGGGCGGCCAGCAAAGCGGCTTCGTTCATCACGTTGGCCAGGTCCGCACCGGCAAACCCCGGCGTGGCCAGGGCGATTTTGTGCAGGTCTACATCTTCGGCCAGCGGCTTGTTACGGGCATGCACGCGAAGAATGGCCTCGCGGCCGTCCAGGTCGGGCAGATCGACCACCACCTGGCGATCGAACCGCCCCGGTCGTAGCAGCGCCCGGTCCAGAATCTCCGGGCGGTTGGTGGCCGCCAGAATGATGACGCCGGTGTTGGGTTCGAACCCGTCCATCTCCACCAGCAGGGCGTTGAGCGTTTGCTCGCGTTCGTCGTTGGTCACGCCCACGCCCACGCTACGCTGGCGGCCGATGGCGTCGATTTCGTCGATAAACACGATGCAGGGGGCGTGTTTCTTGGCCTGGTCGAACAGGTCGCGGACCCGGGCCGCCCCCACGCCGACGAACATCTCCACAAAGTCGCTGCCGCTGATGGAAAAGAACGGCACGCCCGCCTCGCCGGCCACGGCTCGGGCAAGCAGCGTTTTCCCCGTGCCGGGCGGGCCCACGAGCAACACGCCTTTGGGGATAACGGCTCCCAACTGAGTGAACCGATCAGGGTTTTTGAGGAACTCGATTACCTCCTGCAATTCCTGCTTGGCCTCGTCGCACCCGGCCACGTCGTCCATGGTCACGCCGGTGTCCGGGTCCATAACCAGTTTGGCCCGGGAACGCCCAATGTTCATAATCGCCTGGCCCGGCCCACCTATGCGGCGCACCAGCAGCATCCACAGCCCAATCATCAACGCAATGGGCAACACCCAGCCGAAAAGCATCTGGGTCAGGAACGGAGTCCGCACGCGGGTGTATTTCACGCCGGCCGCATCGAGCTGTTCGACCAGCTTGGGATCCTCCATTCGCACGGTGGAAAAGAGGAACTCCCGCGGCTCCTTGGCCTTGTTCCGCCCGGGAGCTCTATTCTGTTCGGGGGCGGTCCCCGCTTTCCGTTGAGCCGTTTGGCCCTGGGCCGCTTTGCTCTGAGCCGCTTTGCTCTGAGCGGCTTTGCTCTGGGCGGCTTTGCCATCCGGCGGGTTTTGCCCCTCAGAGGGGTTCTTCCCCGGGGCACTCCCCTGCCCTGCCGGTTGCTTCACCTCCGCAGGTTGCTTGGCCCCTTGGGCTGAAGGAGCGGCGTTTTTCTCCGCAGCGGGTTGCTCCTTCTCCGACTGGGGCTTGAGCCGGATTTTACCCGTAATCACGTTGTCCCGAATCTGGCATTCGACCACCTCGCCCCGGGCCAGGTGCTGTTTGAACTCGCTGTAGGGAATTGTCCGCACCGAAACCACATACCACATGTCCTGCCAAAGCCAGAGCAGGAACAGCCCGGCGGCAATGTAAAACAGAGTGAACTTCCAGGGCGGCGGGGGCTCCTCGGGCTTGCGTTGCGGGGAACCGGGCCCCAGCGGGGGGCGGTCCTGGGAGTCCTTCTTGGAAGAGGGCTTCGACTTGTTCGCTCCCATTGCCTTTGGTCCTTCTATTGGTAGCCGACGAGGCGAAGTTACCGAACCCAGATGGCAGTCCGGCCAGGAACACTCGGGAAGCTGCAAATCACAGGCCAAGAGGAGTCCTTTTGAGTGTAACGCAACCGCCCCTTCGCTGGCAGCCACGGCAAGCAACAAAAGCGCAAAAAAGAGCGGCGTACCGACAACTTCCGTTGCCGGCACGCCGCCGAGGGCCGATCAGGTCTCGTTCGCTTCAGCCCGGTTATTCAGCTTCGGCCGCGATGAACACGAACCGAGTGGCTCCGCGCGGGCTGCGAACCAGCAGCCGCACGCCTTTCTCCAGGTCGTGCTTGGCCAGCGCCTGGCGGAACTGCTCCAGCGATTTGACCTTCACATCACCCACGGAGAGGATGACATCCCCGGGGCGGATGCCGGCCAATCGGGCCACGCCTTCGGAGCGGACGACCACCACACCTTCCAGCTCCTTCTGGTAGCCGAACCGCTGGGCCAGTTCCCCAGTCATTTGCTGCACGTGCAGCCCCAGACGCCGTTCGGCCGAAACTTGCGGGGCCGGAGTCTCAGTGCCCGCCGAGGCGACCGTCTGGCCCGAAGGCAACCGGCCCACGGTCACCTGGAGCGTGTGCTCGCGCCCTTTGCGGAACACGACCACGGGAACCCGGGTGCCGATTTCGGTGTCGGCCACCAGATGCCGCAGGTGGTGGGCATCTTCAACCAGCTTGCCGTTGTAGCGGACGATGATGTCGCCCACCTGGAAGCCAGCCTTGTTGGCCGGGCTGCCCGGCATCACCTGGCTGACCAACACCCCTTGGGTCTTGTCGTACCCGAAGGAACGAGCCAACTGCTCGTTCAGGTCCTGGATGCCCACGCCCAGGTAGCCACGATCCACCCGGCCGGTGCGGATTAGGGAGTCCATCACGCGGCGGGCCATGTTGCTCGGGATGGCAAAGCCCACGCCGGCATTGACTCCCGAACCGCTCCGAATGGCCGTGTTGATGCCGATTACTTCGCCCCGCATGTTCACCAGCGGACCGCCGCTGTTGCCGGGGTTGATGGCCGCGTCGGTTTGCAGGAAATCCTCGTAATCGGCCACTCCGATGTTGCTACGGCCCTTGGCCGAAATGATCCCGGCCGTTACGGTCAGGTCCAAGCCGAAGGGGCTGCCGATGGCCAGCACCCACTCGCCCACTTTGGTCTTGTCCGAATCGCCCAGCTTGGCCGGGATGAGGCCCGGGGCGTCAATCTTCAGCACAGCCAGGTCAGTCTTGGGGTCGGAGCCGACCACTTTGGCGGGGAACTTACGCCCGTCGGCCAGCTTCACCTCCAGACGCTCCGCCCCGCGGACCACGTGGTTGTTGGTCAGGATGTAGCCTTCGGAGCTGACAATCACGCCGCTCCCTTGGCCGCGAGCCTGGAACTCCCGAGGCATTTGCGGCATGTGGAAGAACCGCTCGAACAGGTCGTCGTCGAAGAAACGACGGAACTCCTCGGGGATTTCGGGCCGGGGAACGTCGGCCGCCTGACGCACGTGCCGTACGGTGCGAATCGACACCACCGAAGGCCGAACCGCCACCGCCACGCGGTGAAACGCGGTGGAGAGGTCTTCCACCTTGGCCAGTTCGGTTCGAGCCACTTGGACCGTTTTCCAGTTGCCCAGTTGCTTATCCGCCTGCACGCCCTGGGGCACGAGCCACGCTGCCACCGCAGCCACCAGCAGCAACGAAACCGCAGCGCCCAACCACATTCCTGTCCGCTTACGCCACATGGCAACAACCCTCCGTATGTTGGGTAATTCTTGAAAGTTACAACCGTCTTGCCACTTCTGTTCCGGCCCCGAGTCCCGCTGGCGGGAGGCCTGGTGTGTTCTCTTGATACCTTGCCGCAGCCGGAAGCGTCTTGCGGCAGATTTTTTTCGCCCACGGGGGCCAGAATGGGCCGGAACGAGGTTTGGGTGCCGAATTGGCAGAAAGCCAACGCTCACCAGTAGTCAGAAAACGCAAAATGCGCGCCAAACCCAGCCTGTCCCCTCCTGCCCCCGCTTCAGGCGGCCCGGCGGTTCCGGGACCGGAAGCGTTTTTTCTTCCGCGGGTCTTTCCAGCGCCGGTGCACCCACCAGTACTGTTCCGGCCAGCGGCGGATGAACCGCTCGAACTGCTCGGTGTACCACTGGGTAATGCCCGGCACGGTGCGCATCGATTCGGGACAGCTCTTGGGGTCCAGCACCGCTTGGATTACCAGGCGGAAGTGCATCGGCCGGCCGGTCCGTACGCAGTAGCCCACGGCAATCGGCGCCTGGTGCTCCAGGGCCAGCAGGGCGATGGCCTTATGGGCCGAGGCGGGCCGACCGAAAAACTGCACCCAACACCCCTTGCGGCCCGCATACTGATCGGCCAACAGGGAAAGAATCCCGCCGGAGGAGAGAATCTGTTCTATCCGGTCGAACTCCCCCTGTTTGCGGATGATTTTCTGGCTCTTGGAACCGCGGAAGTTCTCCACCAGACGGTCCAGGTAAGGGTTGTCTAGCGGCCGGGCCACGCTGTGGATCGGGTAGCCCAGCAAGCCCAACAGATAGCCGGCCATCTCGAAGTTGCCGAAATGGGCCGTCACCAGCAGCAAAGGCCGCTGTTGCAGCAGATGAGCCACGGTTTGCGATTCGTCCTCCACCTGCACGAACTGGTGCCAGTTGGTGCGGTGGATACGGCGTGCGGCTTGCGCCACTTCGATTACCAGCAGCAACAGGTGACGCCACATGGCCCGGGCCACCTGGTCGCGGCGCTGGGGGGACCACTCGGGGAAAGCGTGACGCAGGTTCTCTTCCACCACGCGGCGGCGCAGATGCAGCAGGTCCCAACACAACCACGCTCCGAAGCGTGCCAGCGGCTCGGCCCAGGCCAGCGGCAACGCTTGCACCACCGCAAGCAGCAACCGCACGACGAGATAGACGAAATACTGACCAATCCGTTGCATGGGCGATTACCGTCCGTGGCCGAGGAAGCCGGCTGGCCCCCGGGCGGAGCGCGGCCACTGGGGGCGCTACTGGTTTGCCGCCGACTGGAGCGGTTGGCCGTCAGCCCGCGGCGCGGTTTCGCGCTTCCAGCACGGGGTCTTCTTGCAGCGGAAATTGTACCGCCGCCCGGGTTTGTGCCGCCAGATAGATTCCCAGGATCACTTCCACCGAGCGGCGTCCTTCGTGGCCGTCGATAAGCGGCGGGCGGTCCTGCTCGATGGCTTCCAGCACGTCCTGGAACTGCCACAGGTGGCCGTGGTGGCCGATGGCGGCCGGGTCGCTGGCCCCGCCGCCCCCGCTGCGGCGCTGTTCCATTTCACGGCGGATTTCTTCGTCTTCGGGCTGTTCTTGGGCAAAGTCCCACTTGACGATGTCTTCCTCTTCCATCACTGCCGAGCCGGCCGAGCCGTGGATTTCAATCCGCTTCAGATACCCCGGCCAGGCCGCCGTGGTGGCTTCGATGGTGCCCAAGGCTCCGTTCCGGAACCGCAAGGCGGCCACGGCCACATCTTCCACGGCGATTCGCTCGTGGGCCAGCGTGTCGGTGTAAGCGACGATTTCGGCCACCGGTCCCATGAACCAGGTGAGCAGGTCCACGCTGTGGATTGCTTGGTTCATCAGCGCTCCGCCGCCGTCCAGCTCCCAGGTGCCGCGCCACGCGCCGGAATCGTAATACTCCTGGGTGCGCCACCATTTCACGTAGGCATCCCCCAGAGTGAGCCGCCCGAACCGCTGGGCTTCCAGCGCCTGCTTGATGCGGCGGCTGGAATGGTGGAACCGCGAGGGGAAGATGGTCGAAAGTTTCACCCCGGCTTGTTCGCACGCCTGGATAATCCGGTCGCAGCGGGAAAGCGTAATCTCCAGTGGCTTTTCCACCACCACGTGCTTGCCCGCCTGGGCGGCAGCCACGGCCGGTTCCAGATGGGCTCCGCTGGGTGTGCAGATGGTAACAATCGTCACCTCCGGGTCGGCCAGCAGGGCGTCCAGGTCGTGGTAGGCTTTGGCCCCGAACTCTTCGGCCAGTTTTTCGGCCTTTTCCGGCGTGCGGTTGTAACAGGCTACCAGGCGAGCATTGGGCAGTTCCTGGATGGCCTTGGCGTGGAAGCGGGCAATCATCCCGCAGCCGATGATCCCGAAACCGTGCTGCATGGCTGTTTCCTCATGAATTGCAGACGTAGAACGTGCACGCCGATTGGCGGTTTTTCCCGGGTGGCTTTTACTGTAGGAGAGAAACCAGGTGCTGGCA
>WFOE01000016.1 GCA_015488215.1 Planctomycetales bacterium | reverse complement strand
GAGCGGAAGCTCCCAGTGGCCGACGGCCCTGCCGTCCTCCGCCGACTGAAGTCGGCGGCTCGCCCTCCACGCCCCTACGCCTCCCAAACCTGGCGGCTTGTTGGCGAGCTACGTCGCTCGCGTCTGCTCAAAAACCACTTGCCAGCCGCTTAGCTGTAAAGCTGGATGGCCCGGATAATCTCATCCAGGTTGTTGGAGACTTCCACCGCCCGGTTGGCGAACTCGGCCCGTTTGACCCCGCGGGAACCCAACACGCGGTTGAAGTGTTCCTGGTCGGTGGTGTGGTAGGCCACGGTGGCCGTGGGGTCTTTGAGCTGGTGACCGGTCAGGATGCAGACGACGCGTTCGTCAGGCGAGATGACCCCTTCTTCCACCAGGCGTTTCACCCCGGCCACGCTGGCCGCACTGGCCGGTTCGCAACCCATACCGCCCGCTCCCACCCGGGCTTTGGCGTCCAGGATTTCCTGGTCGCTTACTTGCCGCACCACGCCGTCGCACACTTCCAGGGCGCGGAGGCACTTGTGGAGGTTAACCGGGCGGTTGATTTCGATGGCGCTTGCGATGGTGTCGGCCCGGCGGTGCTGCCGGTCCATTTCGGCGTAGAACTGGTCGATTGTCTCCTGCGGCGGATGGCCGCCGTTCCAGCGCACGCCGCGTTTTTCCACCAATTGGTAGAGCGTGTTGGCTCCCTGGGCGTTGATGATGGCCAGCCGCGGCACGCGGTCCACCAGCCCCAGTTGGCGCAGCTCGGCGAACGCCTTGCCGAACGCGCTGGCGTTGCCCAGGTTGCCCCCGGGCACCACAATCCAATCGGGCACCTCCCAGCCCAGGGCTTCCAGCACCCGGTACATGATTGTCTTCTGCCCTTCCAGTCGGAACGGGTTGACGCTGTTGACCAGGTAGATGCCCAGTTGGCGGGAAACTTCGCGCACGCGTTGCATCGCGTCGTCGAAGTCGCCGGCAATCTGGATCGTCAGCGCCCCGTAATCCAACGCCTGGGACAACTTGCCAAAGGCAATCTTGCCCGAGCCGACAAAGATAATGGCCCGCAGCAACCCCGTAACCGAACAGTACAGGGCCAGCGAGGCACTGGTATTGCCCGTGGAAGCACACGCGGCAATCCGCGCCCCGATGTAACGAGCGTGGGTGAAGGCGGCCGACATGCCGTTATCTTTGAAACTGCCCGAGGGGTTCATCCCCTCGTACTGCAAGAACAGCCGGCCGGGGCGCATGCCGGTGTATCGGGCCACGCCCTCGGAAGGGTGCAGCAGCGTCTGGCCCTCGCCCACTGTGACGACGCTATCGGCCGGGGCAAAGGGAAGCAGTTCCCGAAAACGCCACACGCCGCTGAAGCACACCGGGTCGTTCCGCCGGGCCCAGCGGGACTCGAAAAACCGCAGGCTTTCCGGCGGGCGCAAGTGGTCCCAGTCGTAAACCACGTCCAGCAGTCCGCCGCAGCTTTCGCACGCCACGCGCACCTCGTCCACCCCGTAGGTGGCTCCGCACCCCGGGAAAATGCACTGCTGAAAAGCCAGGTCGGTTTTGGTCAAAACGGCAATGGCTCGGGTCCTCCCATCCAAAAGCGAGGGCCGGTCCACGGGAACACGAAAGACTCCTGCTCCCCCAAGTTGTTCACAATCTCCGGACCGTGCCCGGCACCAGTGTAGGTCGCTACCCCCGTCAGGGGCAAGCCGAAGTGGCGCCGGTTTTGCCGAAGCGGCTGGGAAGACTTGGCGGAGTGGGAACTTGGGGACAAGGGGGCTTCCACTCCTGGGGCAAGAACAAACACCGGATTCCCGCAAAGGCGAAGCTCCGAGCCTGTGCTGGCGGCACCAAGGAAGAGGAACGTGCAGGCGGGTTCTCTTTTGTGGTGCAAGTAAGCACATGCGACCAGCCAGATGTGCCCCCGTGATGGTTTGTGCCGGTAGCGGATTATCGGTCCGGGGTTTTTAGCAGCTCCAGCACGGCTGGCAGCAGTTGGGCCGAGGTGGCCACGCCGTTTCCGCCGTCGGGCCTGGGGTGTCCGCGCCAGTCGGTAAACTCGCCTCCGGCCCCCTGGATTACGGCCATCACGGCCGCGGCGTCCCAGAGGTGCATTCGCGGATCGACCATGCAGTCGGCCCGGCCTGTGGCCAGCAACAGGTAGCCGTAACAATCGCCCCAGGTGCGGGTAATCCGCGTGGCCGAAGCCAGCCGTTGCAGCACGTCGAAGGTGCCGGTGGCGACGAAGCCTTCCACTTCGCTTGTAAGCAGCGTGGCCTGGTCCAACTCTCGGCAAGGGCGCAGGCGGCAGGGCTGCGGCGGAGCGTCACGGTGGACGTACCAGCTCCCTTGCTGCGGCGTGCCCCAGACTGTCTCTTCCAGCGCCGGAATGTGGATGACCCCGGCTGCCGGTTCCTCCTCGTACAGCAGTCCGATCAATGTTCCGTAAAGCGGCACTCCGTGAATAAACGACTTGGTCCCGTCGATGGGATCCAGCACCCAGGTAAACGGCGAGGAGCCTTCCTGGATGCCGAACTCTTCGCCGTGGATGGCGTCCTGGGGAAACTGCTGGGCGATGAGTCGGCGGAGCAGTTGTTCGGATTCCCGGTCCGCGGCGGTTACCGGCGAAGCGTCGCCTTTGTGCTCTACGGCCAGTTCCGGCGAGCGGAAGTATCGCAGCGTCACCTCTCCGGCCCGGCGAGCCATTTCCCGGGCGGCTTGCAACCGCTGTTGCACCTGGTCGGCGTGGTTCATGGGGTGTGCTCTTCCTCCAGCATTTGCATCACGGCACAACATGCTCGGCTGCGGCGACAACGGGCCAGCGCCTGGCGAAGCACCTGCCGTGTGTGTTCCAGTTGTTCAAGCTGCTGTTCGATGGCTTGCAGCCGCGCGCTGAGGATGCGCCGGACCTGGGTTCGCGTTTCCGGCAAATCGCCGGAAAGCTGCAACAAGTGGCGAATGTCAGCCAGGGTGAACCCCAACTGCTGGGCGCGGCGGATAAATCGTACCCTTTGCAGCGAACGGGCCGAATACCAACGATAGTTGCTTTCGGTCCGTTGCTCCGGTTCCAGCAAGCCTTGGCGTTCGTAGTACCGCAGCGTGGAAACAGGCACGCCCGCGGCCCGAGCCAAAGCCCCGATGGTGTAACCGTTCACGGCTGGAATCTCGCGAAGCGGGAAATTTTCCCTTGACCTTACACCTTGGTTCAATGTGGATAATACTTCCAGAAGCCCTTGGCCGCCAGCGGCCCAAGGCGAGGAAGTTTCCTTTGGTTCCTGGTACGAAGGAGGTGCCACCATGTTTCGCGTGTTGATCTGGAGTGCGGTCACCGGCTTGTTGATGGCCGGCACGACCGGGGCGGCCAGTCTGGTGGATAGCCAACTCAGCCGGCCGGATTGTCCCGGCAAGATTGTCTGTCCCCTGACCGGAGAGGAAGTGTGCAAGGACCTTTGCCCCCTGCAAGAAACGGCCCGGGACGACTGCCCCGGCAAGGTGCTCTGCCCCCTGACCGGGGAGCCGGTATGCGTGGATCGCTGCCCGCTGCAAAAATCCGCAGACAAACAGGCACTGCCGCCCTGCTGCCGTAAAAAAGCCCAGTAGCTGCACTGGGACTGTGTCGCGGCAGAAAAGCTAGTCCTCCTTGTCCTTGATCGCCACCTGTCGGTACAGCGGCAGGTGGCGATAGTACACTTCCAGGCAGCAGATGGCCAACGAGGTCATATAGAGTCGCCCGCCGGCCGGGTCGTGGGCCGTGCGCGGAGTCCAGCTTCCGGCGGCGTGCCCTCGGGTTTCTTGCGTGCGGACCAGGATTTCCCGCATCTGTTCGTTCCACTCCGGCCAGTAGGGCGAGCCCATGTGGTGCATCACCTGGGTGGCGTAGTACCAGTAGTACATATCGGGCCGGCGCGGATCGGGCGGATGTTGGGACAACATCCACATGCAGCCTTCCCGCAAAGCGGCGTTCTGCGGAGTCCAACCCGCATACATGCGACAAAGCAGGGATTCGGCCGTCAAAGCCACGCGGACTCCCCCGCCGGGCATATAGGAATAAAAGCTGCCTAGGGAGTTTACCTGGCACTGGTCCAGGAAACGCCCGGCCCGTTCCAGAACCGCCTCGGGCACGCGCAGCCCTGCCACCTGGGCGCTGCGCAAGGCCATCAACTGCCAGCCGGTCACGCTGGTGTCCCCCGGCATCCCCGGCATGTATCGCCAGCCGCCGGCGGAGTGTTGGGCCTGAACGATATAGTCCACCGCTTTCTGGGCAGGTAGGCGCAGTCGAGAATCGCCGGTCATGCCATAAGCTTCGCACAGGGCGATCGCGGCCAGCCCGTGGGCGTACATCCGACCGGCTCCCAGCGGATAAAAGGAGCCATCTGGACGCTGGTGGGCCAGGAGCCAGGCAATGCCCCGCTGAACCTGGCGGCGGTACTTACCGGAGCGATGAGATTGGCCGGCTCCCAGAAACGGAAGCAAACCCAAGGCGGTACCCGCCACGTCGGAAATGGTTCCCGGGTGAGAACACCGTCCGCGGCACTGCCTGGTCCGGTTAAACCGATGCAGGCTCCAACTCCCGTCGCGGCTCTGATGTCGCACTAGCCAGACCAGACCGCGGGCCACAGCCGCTTCGGTTTCGATGGTGCCCCCTTCTTGTTCGACCAGGTAGGCACGCGTTTCAGGCCGGCGGCCGTCCAACAACGAACGCCCCGTGCCGCCGGAAACCGGGCTGGCCACCACCGGGGGCGGTTCCGGCTTTTCGCCGGGCAGTTCCCCTTTGGGCAGGGGCGGTTCTTCCGGCTTTTCTTCTTCGATCTTGGGAGGCTCGGGCACCTCGGGCGGCTTTTCCGGTTCGGGGGCTCCGGCGTCGTCGAACTCGACCGGGTCTGGCTGGGGCGGATCTTGGTGCCCCCCTTCCAAATCCTCCGGTCCGATGCGCGTGGCCAGGACCAGCAGCCGCGGAGTTTGCTGCGAATCGTCGGAAACCAGTAGGCAAGCCAGCAAAATCAACAGCACCATGTGCAGAAGCGCGCTGATAAGCCACGCTTGCAGATCGGCCAGCCAGCGGCGGAGTCGGGCCTGGGGGTCTTCGTCCGGCTTGGCACGCCGCGGAGCCGGATGCGCTACCGGTTTCGGCTTGGGGCGCACCACCGGGTCGCGCCAGCGGCTTTGTGGTTGCCTGGGGGCGGGCTGACCCACCGGAATGGAAACATGCCGCTTGGGCTGCTGTTGCGGTTTGCTTTCGGCAAGGGGAGCGGGTTGCCGGGGCTTTTCCGGGGCCGTAGCTGCTTTCGGCCGGACCTGATTCAGCAGCCGCTGCACGGCCCGTTCCTGTTCTTCGGTCAGCTCCAGACTGGCTCCGCATCGCCAGCAGTCGGCTACCAAAAGCCACAGGCGGATAGACATCGGCGAGCCGCAATCCGGGCAGGCACAGGCCAGCACTTCCCCGTCGAGCCAGAAGGTAACCCCGCCTTCTTCCACGGTGGCGCGTTGGCCGGCCGGCTCCGGGACCAGATCCGCCGCTTCTTGCACCGAGGAATCCGAACTCATCGACTCCGCGCCTCCGGCTTCTTCTCTTGCCCCGGTTTGCCCCTCAGGAACGCGAACCGCGTTACCAATCTGATATATCCGACGTAGCGCCAAAATGCAGTGTAGCCCATCGCCGGTTTTGGGTGCAAGGAAAACGACCCTTTTGGACCAGGGCCAATCTGTCGCTGACTCAACAGAGCTCAAGATCAGAGTAAGTCCAGGCGGTAGAAATCGCCTCGCAAAGCCACGAGGAGATGCTCCACTTTCGGGGCGCGTCCCACTCTACCGGTGGCGGGTGCTCGATTGGTGCCTGGTGACCGGGCAACGGTTTACTTGCCGCCGTTTTCTTCCGGTTCTTCCTGAGGCACGCGGACCACCGCCGCCACGGTGTCGCCTTCGTCCAGCGTCATCAACCGAACCCCTTGCGTGTTGCGGCCAATGACGCTGATTTCGCCGACGTGAATCCGCTGAATCTTGCCCCGGGCGGTAATCATCAGCACTTCGTCTTCCTCGGCCACCGAGGCGATTCCCACCACCGGGCCGTTGCGAGGCGTGGTCTTGATGTCCCGGATGCCTTTGCCCCCCCGGCGCTGGAGCCGGTATCGCATGGTGCTGGACGGATGGCCGTTGCCGCCGTTTTCGTCCTCGGCGTTGGTTTCCGCCGCTTCGGCTTCCAGGTCCGACGGCTCTTCCGGCTCGTCGTCCAGTTGGCCGGGGCCGAAGGGGGTTCGTTTGCCGTAGCCGTGCTCACAGACGGTGAGCAGGTACTTTTCCGGATCGGCAATGACCATGCCCACCACGCGATCTCCCTTGGAGAGCGTGATGCCCTTGACGCCCGAGGCGGCCCGGCCCATGGCCCGCACGTCGCTTTCGGCAAAGCGGATCACCATCCCGCCGGCGGTGGCCAGCAGCAGTTCGTCGCCGTCGCGGGCCACTACCACATCGACCAGTTCGTCCCCGGGCCGCAGCTTGATGGCGATAATCCCCCCGCGCAGCGGACGACTGTACGCCTGAAGCAGCGTCTTCTTTACCAGCCCGTTGCGCGTGGCCATGACCAGGTAGCTGTCCTCGTCGAACTGGCGCACCGGACGGCAGTCGGTCACTTTCTCGTCTTCGGCTAGCCGAAGCAGATTGACGATGGCCCGACCGCGGCTGTCGCGGCTCCCCTGGGGCAGATCGTACACCTTCTTCCAGTACACCTTGCCCCGGTTGGTGAAGAAGAGCAGATAGGCGTGGGTCGAAGCAACGAACAGGTGTTCCACGGGGTCTTCTTCATCGGTCCGGGCACCGCGCAGCCCTTTGCCACCGCGGTGCTGCGCCCGATAAACGCTGATCGGGGTGCGCTTGATGTAGCCATGGTGCGTGATGGTCACGACCATGGTTTCTTCGGGGATGAGGTCTTCGATGTCGAAGGAGCCCAGCTCCTCGTCGCTGATTTCGGTGCGGCGAGGGTCGGCCCATTTGCGCTTCAGCTCCAGCAGATCGTTGCGGATGATCTCCAGGATATTCTTTTCGTCGCTGAGGATGCGGGTGTATTCGGCAATCTGGTCCAGCAGTTTGTTGAACTCCTGGGCCAGCTTTTCCTGTTCCAGGTTGACCAGTTGGCCCAGGCTCATCTTCAGGATGGCGTCGGCCTGGACGGGGGTCAGGTGGTAGGTTTCGGCCTGCCCCCGTTCTTCCTCGAAAGCGGCAAAGCCGCGCTGGCCCAACGCCCGGCGAAGCAAAGCTGCGGGGCACTCGATGCGCATCAGCCGCTCTTTGGCCTCGGCCTGGGTGCTGGAGGTGCGAATGGTGCGGATCACTTCGTCGATGTTGGCATGCGCCAGCAGCAGCCCTTCGACGGTGTGTTTGCGGGTGCGGGCCTTGTTGAGCAGAAACTGCGTGCGACGGCGAATCACCGTGCGGCGATGCCGCAGGTACTCTTCCAACAGTTCCTTGAAGTTGAGCGTCTGCGGCCGGCCGTCCACCAGGGCGATCAGGTGGATGGAGAACGTGTCCTGCAACGGCGAGTACTGATAGAGCTGGTTGAGCACTACGTCCGGATCGGCGTCTTTTTTCAGATCGATGACAATCTTGACCGGCTCTTTCAGGTCGCTGTAGTCGTGAATGTCCTGGATGCCTTTAATCCGTTCGTCGGTGATGAGCTGGGCAATCTTCTCGATGACCCGATCCCGAGTCTGCTGGAAGGGGATTTCGTTAATCACGATACGGCTGCGCCCGTTGGGCAGTTCTTCGATCTCGGCCCGGGCCCGTACCACCACGGAACCCTGGCCCGTGTAGTAACCGCGGCGGATGCCCGAGCGGCCGCAGATAATCCCGCCGGTGGGGAAGTCGGGACCGGGCACAATCTGCAGCAGCTCGTCAATCGAGGTGTCCGGCTCGTCGATCAGCCGCACCAGCGCGTCGCAGATTTCGCCCAGGTTGTGCGGAGGCACCGAGGTGGCCATGCCCACGGCAATGCCCGAAGCCCCGTTGACCAGCAGGTTGGGGAACTTCGAGGGGAGCACCACCGGCTCGGTGCGGCGTTCGTCGTAGGTGGGCAGGTAATCGACCGTGTCCAGGTCGATGTCCTCCAGCATCATCGCCCCGAAGTGCGAAAGCCGCGCTTCGGTATAACGCATGGCCGCCGGAGGCAACCCGGCAATCGAGCCGAAATTGCCCTGCTTGTCGATAAGCACGTAGCGCATGTTCCACTCTTGGGCCATGCGCACCAAGGTGGGATAGATGACCGCCTCGCCGTGGGGGTGGTAGTTGCCGCTAGTATCGCCGGAGATTTTGGCGCACTTGACGCGGCTGGCCGTCGGCCCCAACCGCAGATCGTGCATGGCTACCAGGATGCGCCGCTGCGAGGGCTTCAGTCCGTCCCGAACGTCCGGCAACGCTCGGGACTTGATCACGCTCATCGCGTAGGTGAGATAGCTTTGTTTGAGCTCGTCCTGGATGGGGGTCAGCAGCACGTGGCCATCCCCCCCTCCGGCGGGATTTGCAGCGGGCGGCACCTGATCGGACAACGAGAAACCCTCCGGCAGAGTAGTCTTAAGCTGTTATTTGGAAATACGTTACAGCAAGTGCGCCCCGTCTCGTTCAAAGGACAGTTTCCGGGGCGAAAGAACACCATTATCCTACCGAAAATGCCCCGTTTTCACAATGACGGGTGAAAGTCCTCGCCTCGTCCCACTTTCGCCTGTTCGCCCCTAAACGGGCGCTGACCTCCACGTGACTGGTCGTTGAAAGGTTAGCCTTTCGGCCCGTTCCACTAGTCACGAAGGGATCGCCACGGATCGCCAGAGACCAGCTTTTGATGCTTCAGTTGAGCTACCGGCTTTCCTTTCTGGCCGTCAAGCCACTGGATACTCTCACGCCTCTAACCCTCCAAGGCGTTGCGTATCCGAGTCATCACGCCTGCGGCCGCAACATTTTTCCTTCTGCCAGGGAAAAAGCCAGGTGGGCAGTCAAAGTGTTCTGTCTTCACCGGTAGTTTCTGGGCCGTGATGGCGGTGTTATACTGACCGACGGAAGGTGGCTCTTTTTCCTGTGCCCCCGGAGAACCGGCACCTTGTTGTTTGCGCCTCGGATTGGCACCTCGGCTCTGGCTGCCATGCTGCGCCGCTTGGGCACTTCGCTCCAGGCGGGGTTGGACCCGGTGCGCATCTGGCAGCGCGAAGCCAGCGGCGGACCCGACGCCCATTACCGCCGAGTTGCGGCAGCCATTCTGAACCACTTGCAACAGGGGGGGGCGCTAGCCGAAGCCATGCAACAGGCCGGGGATTACTTTCCGCCGCTGGTGGTGGAGCTAGTCCGGGTGGGCGAAGAGAGCGGTCGTCTGGCCGAAGTCTGCCTGGAGCTGGCCGAACACTTCGAGTACGTGCTTCAGGTGCGGCGCAGCTTTCTGGCTTCGATCACCTGGCCCGTGCTTCAGTTGCTGGCCGCTTTGGGCGTAATCGGGCTGCTGATTCTGCTGATTGGTATGTTCGACCTGCCGGACATTCTAGGGCTGGGGCTCAAAGGTCCGGGCGGATGTACTATCTACCTGGGAGTTCTGTTCGGCCTGGGCTTGGGCGGCTGGTTGCTTTATCGCTGGGGCAAAGCCGGCGCCCCCTGGCTCCGGCCGCTAAAACGCTTGTTATGGCAGGTGCCGGGGCTGGGGCGTTTTCTGGAGCTGCTGGCGCTGAGCCGCCTGGCTTGGTCCCTTTCGCTGGTGCTCAACACGGATATGGATCTGCGGCGGGCGCTGCCCCTTGCGCTGCGCAGCACCGGCACGGATCGCTACACGCGGCACATCGACGCGGTGGTGGAAGCGGTGGTCCAAGGCAAGTCGCTTTCCGAGGCGCTGGAACAAACCGGCGCGTTTCCCGTGGATTTTCTCGACGTGGTGCACGTGGGCGAAACCAGCGGCCAGTTGCCTGAGTCGCTCGACCGCCTGGCCCGAACCTACCAGGACCAGGTGCAGCGGATGATGCAGGTGGTCAGCACCGTAGGCACGTTTGTTGTGATGGTGCTGGTGGGACTGGTGCTGGTGGGAATGATCTGGGCTTTGGCGTCCAAGACGCTGGTACCCTATTACCGCACCATCCAGGAGCTGAGCCAGCCCCCGTAATACAACCGAAGCGGCCGACTAATCGTTATCATCGTTACCAGCGTTGCGGACCAGGGGCGTATCTCGGCACCCGGGGTGGCAGAAGCGGCGGCCCCACCCGTTTTGCAACCGATAGTTTTTAGAGGCTATCACAAGACTTCCGGCTGCAAACGCCACACTCGGGGGGATTGGAGCAACGCCGGAGGGGGTAATGGAACGCTCTAAGAAACCGGCGCGTAATCCACCCCCGACTCGTGCAGGAGAGGTGCCGATGGACCCGGTGGCTGTCGATCCGGTGCAAAGCGTCATGCAGGCCAAACAGGCCGCCTTGCAGCAGAAGCTCCAATTGGCCGTGCTGGACAAGAAGCTCGAAACGTTGGAACAGCAAGGCCAATTGATTCAACGGCTGCTTCAGGGGAACCGCCGCGGAGTGGCCCCGGGCCGGGGAAGCACGCTGGATGTGCAAGGTTAACCGTTAGGGTAGCCTGTAGGCTGGTTTTGCCAGGCGCGGGCCGAGGATTGCCAGCGACACGCTACATCTGCAACGAGCGAACCTGGCTAATCCGTTCCGCGGTGTGGCGGGCAAGTTCTTTCATTTCGGCTTTGCGCAGCGCGGTTTCCAACGCGCGAAGCAAGCGAACGGCCGGTTCTACGTGGTCTTCCAGAGCCAGCTCGTCGGCCAGATCCCAGAGGGCGGGAGCCAGCTTCTTTAGCGTTACCGCATCCTTGGCTGCGTTCAAGGCGGCAAAGGCCAGCTTAACTTTGGCATCCGGTACCGAGAACTGGTAGTCCTGGGCCAAGTGATCTACCAGTCCGCAGGCCTGCCCCAGGGCTACCGGGGCCAGCACCTCGGCGGCCAAGCGTTGGGCAAGGAACCGTTCCAGCGGATCGCTGGTAGCCTGGGCCACCTGTTGCAGGGTTCGGGCCAGGCGGCGTCGGGCTTGGGCAGTGCGAGCCATAGCAAGCTGGCTCTGGTACCGTTCGCGCCAGCCGCGCAGCAGCGTGGTCAAACGCCGCTGCGGAGGCAGTTGCCATCGGCCGTCTGCGGCCCGCGGAAGCGACGACTTGCCTTCATCGGCCAGTGGCGAGGTACTGGGAATGCGCACTTCCAACTCAGGGAGGAGAGCCTGCACTTCCTTGGCAAGCCCCATCTGTGCGGCTCGTTGCCAGAAGGCCCGAGCCCGTTGCTTCCGGTTTTTCGGATCCACGGCAAAGTAGGATCCCAGGATCAGGTAGGAACTGGCCTGGGACTTGTCCAGCCAGCGCTGGGCCAATCCCACAGCCAGCCCGGTGGGCATGTTCTGAAATGTGTAGGTGCGGTTGCGTCCCGCCTGGCGAAGCGTGAGCGACTGGGGAGTCACTTCCACCACGCTGACGGTAATGCCGTCAATCGTCATCTCATCGACCGATTCCAGGTCGCGCATCGCTTCGGCCACCGCGTGCCAGAACTGTTCCACGTAGTGGGCCAGGGTGGCCACACGTCGGTATTCTTCCGCCACGGGCGAGTCGGGCAGCCGGTTGCTAATCGTCTCGGCCCGTTTGAGCAGGGCTTGGGCCGCCTTCAGATTGCGGTGCCCCAACTGGTAGCGAACGGCCAGCAAGAGCCGCTTGAGTTCGGCTTCCTGCCTGGCCTTCTGTTCCGGCGTCATGCCCTCAGGAGGCTGCGGCTTCGGCTGGGGCATGGGTTCCGGCTTTGGTTCCTCGGTGGGCTTGGTGGAAGGTGGCCTAGTTGGCTGCAAGTCAGCCGGAGAGGGGTTCGCTTGCGGAGTCGCCGTCTGCCTGGACGGAGCCATCCTCGGCGGCGAGGGATTCTCCGCCGCAGGAACAACCGGGGGCAATTGCTTGGGCGGTGCCGTCTGCTGGGGAGGTCGTTGGGCGGGCGGAGGGGCGGTTCGCCCAGGTGGGACTTGCCTCGGGGTGGTTTGCGATGGCAGCAAGTTTCCCCCCGAGTGGTTCCGAGCCACAGGCGGCGTGCTCTCTTTCTGCAAGAACAAGGCCAGCAGTACGATCAGGGCTAGTGTGCTGCCGCCGAGGAACAAAGCAAACGCCACTTGCGCGCCTTGGCTCCGGTTACGTCGTCGTAGGGCCACGGCTTGGGCGAAAGTACTAGAAGCTGGAGCCACGTCCACCGGTTCTTGGAAAGGTTGAGCAACCGGAGCAATAGGAACGGTTCCTGCGGGTGGTGGGACGGCTGGAGGGACCGCCGAACTAGGAGGCACACCTGGCACGCCTCCCATTGGACCGCCAGCGTCGTAGCCCCCTCCCGCCATTCCGCCAGGAGGGAGCGGAACTCCCGATGGCACCTGCCCCGGAACCGCAGTGGCCGGGGGCACCCCTGGCACCGAAGGGAAAACCTGGGGCGGCAACGCGGGAGGAACTGTTCCTTGAGGGGGAACATACCCTGGAGTACCGGGCACTGAAACATTCGCAGGCGGCTGTGGAACTGCTGGCGGCGGAACCACATCCTGGTTCCCATACGTCGGAATCGGAGGTGGCGTTTGCTGAGGAGGCGGAACACTTGGCACTGCGCCGGCAGTGGGCGGAAGCAACTGCTCGGTGGGCTGTGCGGACTCGTCGTTCGGCTTGGGTTGCTGCCCCTTTTTCGTCTTCGACTCGCTACCCGGCAGCCCGTGTTTGCGAACGGGTCGAGGGTCGTTGGACTGAGCCATTGCTTGCTTTCCTCACCTGTAAACCGTCCCTTGTGCCACGTCAGAACGCCAGGTGTCCCCGCTAGGGAAAAGTTCCTGGCCGGCAATTACGTCGGCAGGGCATGAAATTGCTTGGAAAGAAATTGATTTCTCTGCGCCGTTTCTGTTTCCGTGCGATCCACCCCGTTCCTTTCGGCCAAGGGGCCAGCTTTCTTTCGTAATGCTTCTCCTGCCCCACTGGCCTCCCAGTATCCAGTTGGGGCCCCTTTTTGGTAGAATCCGCAACCGCTCCCCCCTCTTCGTGGGGTTTTTGTAATCAGATTACCCAATATTTGGACACCGTGGCAACGAGAAAAGTTCCCACGCGGCCATTTTTTTCTTTGCCCGGCGCGGGCGACGGCGGCCCCACTCGCCTTGCCGCTTGGGGTCGTAATTGGGATTCAGCGTAGGCATCCGGGCTCCGACCGCTGCTCGCCAGCGGTCCAGCTTGTGTCGCAGGAACCAGGCCAGTTTGGGTTTTTCCTGGGCCAGATTGCGGCGTTCGCCCAGGTCGGTTTGCAGGTCGTAAAGCTCCAGGCGGCCGTCCTCGTAGTATTCAATCAGCTTGTAGCGGCCCCAGCGAATTGCTCCGGCTGGATGCGTGTGGTGGTAGTGCGGATAGTGCCAGTAGAGCGCTTCGCGCCGCAAGTGTTCTTCGCCCCGAAGCACCGGAACCAGGCTCACACCGTCCACGCGGGGTGCCTCGGCTCCGGCAATCTGGGCCACCGTGGGCAGCCAGTCAATCGAGCAAATCGGCACGTGGCACGTGCGGCCCGGGGCCACATGTCCCGGCCAGCGCACGATGGCCGGCACGCGGATTCCCCCTTCGTACAGCGACCCCTTTTCGTCCCGCAGCGGCGCGTTGCTTGTTACCAGCGGCCCTTGCCCGTCGAATCGCTGTCGCAGTCCGCCGTTGTCCGAAGTGAAGATGACCACCGTGCGCTCGGCCAGCTTCAGCCGTTCCAGTTCGGCCAGCACGCGCCCCACGTTCCTGTCCAGACTTTCCACCATGGCCGCATAGACCGGGTTGTTCACCCCCCCTTCGGGCTTTTTCTTCTGCTGGTAGTAGGCGATGCGTTCCTTTTTGGCTTCCAGCGGGATGTGAACCAGATAGTAGCTCAGATAGACGAAGAACGGTCGATTGCGATTCTGCCGTATGAAGTCGATTGCTTCCTGGGTGAGGAAATCCGCTTGCGGCGTGCCGGCGGCGACTTTGTGCGGGGGCACAGTGCGAAACCGAGGGGCGAAGTGCCGCCCCGAGGCCACCACAAAGGAATCGAACCCCTGGTGGTCCGGGAAAAACGGTCGGCCTCCCAAGTGCCATTTGCCGAACGCCCCCGATACGTAGCCCCGGGGCTTTAACACCTCGGCAATCGTCTGTTCTTCCAGCGGAAGGTGCTGGTTGAACCGGGGAGGCACAAGTCGTGCCCAGGGCCGCAGGTGACCGGGGATGAAGTCCGTCAGGTTCAGCGTGGCCGGGTACTTGCCCGTCAGCACGCTAGCCCGCGTGGGCGAACAGACCGGACAGGCGGCATACGCGTCGGTGAACCGCACACCTTGGGAGGCCAGGCGGTCCAGATGCGGTGTTTCGTGAAAGCGGTTGCCGTAGCAACCCAGGTCGGCCCAGCCCAGATCGTCGGCCAGAATGAACACCACGTTCCAGGGCCGGTCCGTCTCATCGGCCCTGGCGACCGTTCCCCAGCACACCAAAAGCACCAACAGCCAAACCACGGGGCGAACCATGCGGGCGATTCCTTTTCCGAAAGTTCGAAACAGCACGTTTCACAAACAACGACGCTGCCGACCCAGCATACCGCCGAAGATGGCTGCCGGAAAGATTCTCCTTTCGGACGGGCGTAACCACGCGAGAAGCTGGGGCGGGGGCCGTGCGGTCGGGTAAACAGTCCGGCAGGGGAACCGGCCGTCCCGTTACGAAGCAGCTTCCTCAGAGCTACCCGAGGCGGCCGCCACGGCTTCGCTTTCTGCGGGCCGCGGGGTCGATTCGGCCGACCGCAATCTGGCCAGATGCTGGTCGTAGGCGGCGATGACTTCCTTGCGGCGCAGCATGCCAATCACCCGGGTGGGATCCTTCGGATCGACCACGGGGATTTCGTCGATGTTCTTCTGGGTCATCCGCCGCAAGGCCGTGTGCAGATCATCCTCCGGGGTCACGGTCAGTACGGGAAACGTAGCCAGGTCCATGGCAACGATTCCCTCGTACACCGCGTCGTCTTCCAGCACCGCCCGCAGGTCGCTCAGCGAAAAGATGCCCACCAGCGCCCCGGTTTTGTCTACCACGGGAAAGTACGAGCTGTGGGAATGGGCCACGCGGTGGATTACCTCTTCCAGCGGGGTAGAATCCTGGATCAGTTCCACCGGCCGGTCCCGGCGATACACGTCGGCCACGCGGACGTGGGCCAGGATATCCACCACGAAATCGCCCAGGTGGGCGGGGCTGTCGATGAGCGTGGGCACCTGTTCTTCGTAGAGTGTTACCCGCGAAGAGAGCAGCGTGACGCTGACCATGCTCACCAGCATCAGCGGCACGATCAGCTCGTAGGAACCGGTCATTTCGGCCACCATGATGAGCGAAGTAAGCGGCACCTTGGCCACCCCGGCGAAAAAGCCGGCCATGCCCACCAGCACGAACGCTTCCGGCTGGGGAACGTATTGCGGAAACCACTGGTGGCAAAGCTGCCCGTAGGCCCCGCCGAGCATCGCCCCAATAAACAGCGAAGGGGCAAACACGCCGCCGGAACCGCCCGAGGAGATGGTCACGCTGGTGGCCAGAATCTTGGCCAGGGCCAGCAGCAGCATCATTTTCACTTCCATGCGGCTCTCCAGAGCCATCTGCACCCAACCGTAGCCCCCGGCCATCACCTGTGGCAGCCACAACGCCAGCAGGCCCAACAGGAATCCGCCCAAGGCCGGCTTCAGGTGGTTGGGAATCGGCAGCTTGCGAAACACCCGGTCCCGCATGCCGTAGAACACGCCTACGTACAGGTAGCCCACCACCGTACACAGCAAAGCAAAGCCGAGGTAAAACGGCAGTTCGCTAAACCCGTGGAAGTGGAGCTTTTCGGCCGGGGTAAAGGCGAACCCGTGGCCGAAGATCGAGCTGAACACGGTGTAGGCCACCACCGAAGCCATCACCGCCGGCACCAGGGCCGAAAACTCGATGGCGTTGGTGCTGTAGAGTACTTCGCAAACGAAAAGCGCTCCGCCCAGCGGGGCCTGGAAAATGGCCCCAATCCCTCCGGCCCCTCCGGCCAGCATCAGGTTCCGCCGCTCGAAGTCGCTAAGCTTCAACCGCGTGGCCAGCAGCGAGCCGAAACCGGCCCCAATCTGGGCAATCGGCCCTTCGCGCCCGGCCGAACCGCCCGTGCCAATCGTCAGCACGCTGGCCACCGTCTTAATGACGGGCACGCGGGCGCGGATCACGCCCCGCAGGCGATGAAACGCCCGCACCATTGCGTCGGTCCCGTGTCCTTCAGCTTCCGGGGCGAAGGTGAACACCAGCAGCCCGCAGGCCAGTCCGCCGGCCGTGGGCACCAGTAGTACCCAAAGCCAGTTCTGCGGCAGTTGGTAATGGTTGTCGGCTTCGCTTTTGCGTTCGCTGCCGGCTTTGGGTGGCCGGTAGCCTTCGATCTGCTCCAGGCACAGGTGTTGCGTGTACTCCAGGGCAACAAAGAAAGCCGAAGCCCCCAGCCCGGCCACCACGCCCACCAAGGCGCTATAGAAAACGATCCGACCCGTCGATTCCAGGTCGAAGATGCGGCGAAAACGCTCTCGGAAGGCGTTCGCCAGGTTCCGTACAGCACGGGCCAGCAGTTTCATTACCCTGGCAGAGTGTTCGCATTGGGAAAGAGCCTTTGGGCTCCAGAAACGCCCGTCACCAATCCAGAGGGCTACTCAAAGCTAGCACCAGAAGTTGCTTCTTTCCAGGGGGCCATCGCACCCCTTTGTCCCGACGGTCCCCCCGGTGCGGACCTTTTGCCAAACGGGGGCAGAACTTTTTCGCCGACGGCGGGTTTACCAGAGTAGAGGCTTTTGCCTCCGACCCAAGCCTCGTCCCCCGATGGCTCCGTTTCCCGGTAATGCAAGGAGTTTGCCATGCGCGCTGCGGCCCCGGTTTGGTTCCGCGTCGGGTTGGTGCTGGCGGTGTTGTTTCCTGCGGCGGCGTTACAGGCCCAGTCGCCTCGGGGCCGGCAACGCCCCCGGCCCCGGGTGCAGTTCCGCCTGCCCAAGCCGGGCGCGCCGCTGCCTAAGCTGACCGTGTACGACGAACAGGGCAAACCGGTCCCCCTGCAAAGTCTGCGGGGTTCCTGGACCGTGCTGGTCTTCGGCTGTTTGACCTGACCGCCTTTCTTGAGCAAGGTTTCCGGTCTGGAAGCCGTCGCCCGCGACTATCGACCCAAGGGGGTGAAGTTTTACTTTATCTACAAGGCCCTGGCCCATCCCAGCTACCAGGGCTACGTGGCTCCTTACACGCTCGAAGAACGCCTAGCCCACGCCCGCGAGGCCCGCCGCCGCTTGGGCACCAGCATCCCCTGGCTGGTGGATGCAATGGACAACCGGCTCAAGCACGCCCTGGGCGATGCTCCCAACAGCGAGTTCGTGTTCAATCCCGAAGGGAAACTGGCGCGGGTGCGCCAGTGGAGCAATCCGCAGGCGCTGCGCAAAGACCTGGAGGAACTGGTCGGCCCGGTGGAAAAAATCACCCGGCCCGAAGACCTCAAGCTCCCCCGGCCCGCGCCGCCCCAGGCAGCCAAGCGGGGCGTGGTGCCCCGGTTGGAAGTGCCCCGAGGGATGCAACCGCTTAAGGTGGAACCGCAACTGGCCGCCAGTGCCGAGCCGTTCTACATGAAGCTGCGGGCGGAAGCGGAACCGGAACTGCTGCGTTCCGGTCGGGGACGCCTGTACCTGGGCTTTTATCCCGACCCGATCTACGGCGTCCACTGGAACAATCTGACTCCGCCGCCGCAGATCGTGCTGGAAGCTCCCAAAGGGATGAAACTGTCCCCAACCCGGCTGCAAGGCCCCAAGGTCAAGGAACCGGCCGACATCGACCCGCGCGAGTTCCTCGTCGAAGTCCAGAAGGCCCCCCGAGGCAAAGCCCCCTTGCGGGTCAAGATTAGCTACTTTGCCTGCAACGACCAGGCCGGCTGGTGCAAACGCCTGGAGCAGGAGTACCTGGTGTACTTGCAACGGGACGCCGACGGCGGGCGGCGGCTGGGAACCCGGGGCGGACCGCTAGCCGGCCGGGGCCCCGGCCCCCGTGGGCCGTTCGGACCCCCGCGAGCTATGTTCCGCAACGCCATCCGCGGAGTGGTGCTTCAGGTGGACCTGAAGCAACGGCGGCTGCAGCTCCGCTCCCCCGGCGGCGTGCGCACCGTGGAAGTGGCCACCGACGCCCGAATCGTCAAAAACGGCCGCCCGGCCGAGCTGAAAGACATCCGCCGCGGCGACCGGGTGCTGGCTCTGCCTCGGCCGGAACAAAGCGGTAAGGACGATTCGCCCGCGGAAGGGCAAAACATCCCCCGGGTGATCCGCCTCCGGGCCCGCAGCGCCCCGGGCCGGTAGAAAACGCCGGCCGGATTTTTCCACGGCCCAGGCTCCCGGCTGCGCGGGCTGCCCCGTTTCAGGCTTGTCTTGGCCCCTTTGCCCTATAGAATCCTTTCGGTTTCAGGTGGCTCTTGCTCAGCGCCGGGGCAGACACGACACGAGAAGGATTCCACGGGAGGACAAGCGGGCCGATGTTTCAACGGGACGAAATTCGCCAGGCCGTCCGGTTGCAAGAGAAAAGCTATCGCTTGCTGCGCTGGGTAGGGCGGCAGCTCAAGTCCGGGGCGCTGAAGTTCGACCAGATACACCAGGCCATGAGCATGGGCGAAGCGGCCAAGGAGTGGCTTGGGCGCCACTGGGACAGCCTTCCCCAGGACGCACGCCCCGAACGACGCGAAGAGCTGGAACCCTTCGCTTACCTGATGGCTTCCTATCTGGCTACTTCTTTCGAACTCAAGCCGCGGGAACCGTACCTGGAAACCTACTGTGGTTGCTACTGCCGCTGGTGTTCTTACCTGGCTGCCGGACCGCGGCTCAAAGTCAGAAAAGTAACCAAGAAAGCACGCCGCGATGCCCAGGAATTGAAAGCCGTTTACTTGCAAGGGCTGGCCGAGTTTCTGGACCGGGCCGTGCCCGGGACCCGGCTGCTGGAACTGGCCGAGCAGCGGGGAGAAGGGCACCATGTGTCGCTGGCCACCTATGGCAACGAGCTGGTGCGGCGAACCCGGTATGCCAGCCAGGGGGAGGGGATCCTTGTCCTGTGGCGGGAGATCGCCTGGGAGGGGCATCGCCCGAAGGAAGACTTCCGCCTGCAAGCCGAGCCGCTCTGGCAAGCCCAAGAGCACCTGCTGGAAGCGATCCCCAAGTGGTAGCCGGCCGATTTTCCGGCGGATCGCACGTGCCGCTTCGAACGCCGCCGCGAAAAGCCGACTCAACCGCGCAGGTTTTCTCCCAGCGTGCTGAAGATTTCGTACATCGCTTCCAGGTACAGCTCGGCCTCGTCCAGCGGCATGACCAGCGGGGGGCTGATGCGCAGCACGTTTCCGGCCAGCGGGCCCAGCAGGTGAATGGCCCGGCCCGACGGGTCGCCCTGGTAACAGGCCAGCACGCAGGCGTTGGCCACCTCGTCGGCCGAATGGTTGCCCACGGGAGCACATTCCACGCCCCAGACGACTCCCTCGCCACGGACCCGGGCCACCACGGGCGTTTCGGTCAGGCGGAGCAGTCCTTTTTCAATCACCCGGGCCAGCTCGGCGGCGTGTTCCAGTACGTTTTGCTGTTCAAACTCGTCCAGCGTGGCCAGCACCGCGGCGCAGGCCAGCGGATTGCCGCTAAAGGTGTCGGAACAAGCGCCGTAGTCGAGCCGGTCCAGCACGTCGGCCCGGCCGCAAGCGGCGCTGACGGCCACGCCGTTGCCCAGCCCTTTGCCCAGCACGACGATGTCAGGTTCCACGCCGTAGTGGGTGAAGGCGAACAAGGGGCCGGTGCGGCCGAAGTTGGACTGCACTTCGTCCAGGATGAACACCACGTCGTGCTCGCGGCAGAACTGCTGGAGCAGTTGCAGGTATTCCTTCTGCGGGTGGTAGGAGCCGCCTCCGCCCAGGTACGGCTCGGTAATCAGGCAGCAGATGCGCGAGCCGTACTGTTGCCAAAGCTGGTCCAGCTCGCGGCGATACGGTTCCAGGTCGAGCGGCTGCCGCCGGGCCTGGACGCTTTCGCACTCTTTCTTGGGAAAGCTGATGAACCGCACACGGGGATCGCGTTCCGGGCTTTGTTCGTTGCCGGTAACCGCTCCGGCCAGCCCTTTTTTGCCGTGAAAGCCGTCGCGGGTGGCCAGGATGATGGGCTCGTCCCCCCCGCAGGCCAACGCGCACCAGAGGGCTTTCTGAATCGCCTCGGAACCGCTGGCCGCCCAGAGTACTTGCTCGCAACGGGCCCCGCCCGGCTGGCTTTGCAGCAGGTCGATCAGCCGGCGGCAGGCGTCCGCCTCAAGCTCCGTGGCCGCGTTGTAGCTGGTCAGCGGCACTAAAGGGATGAACGGCTGGGCAAAGTCCGGGTGGTCCAGCCCCAGGTAACCCAGCAGCCGGGCCCACCAGGAGCCTGGGTTGTGGCCCAGGTTGGCCACCAGCACGCCGGAAGTGAAGTCGGCCAGCATGCGCCCTTCGGGAGTCCAGTGGTAGCAGCCGGCGCTGCGCTGGATTACGGCCAGCGAAGGCGTGTAGGTGCGCAGCGACTTGGGTTCCAGTTGGGCCACCGTCTGGCGAACGTGGTTCGATTGTTCCTCGCCGCGGTGGAGGATGAGATGTTCCGGGGGGCTGGAGGTCGGCTGCATCGTTTTGCTCTTGAGGCTTGGGGTCGGTGTTTCGCTCTAGGGGCGGGAGACGACACCCCGGCCAGGTCAGTGCCAATGTAACTTGCCCCGGCAGGGCGAACAACGCCCCGCGGGGGCACGGGCAACCGGCTTCGTTTGCGCTAGCACTCGAAGTAGGTGACAATTTTTTTTTTGTTTTTGAGCAG
>WFOE01000015.1 GCA_015488215.1 Planctomycetales bacterium | reverse complement strand
GTCCGGGACTCGCCAGGTTGCGCCAAGCCAAGTTGCACCAAGCTAAGAGCGTGTCACAATCCCTCCGGCGTCGCTCCAAGCCTCAGCGTGGCGCTTGCGGCCGGAAGTTTTGTGATAGTCTGTAAGAGACGCTTGGCCGAACGGTGAAAACGACCACCGCGAGGGAAGGACCATGCCTGCCACTTCTGCAAAGACTAATAAGAGCGCGTTGCAACCCTCTCCGGCGTTGCTCCAATCCTCGGGCGTGGCGCTTGCGGCCGGAAGTTTTGTGACAGCCTGTAAAATACCGACTGCCTGTTTGTGTCTCGCCGTTCTGGTCTGGGTGGCGGTGGCGTTGTCGCCCGCGGGGCCTCGGCCCGCGGCGGCCCAGCAGCCGCAGCGGCCCAACGTGCTGGTGATTCTGGCCGACGATTTGGGCTACGGCGATGTCGGCTACCAGCAAGTAGCCCGGGACATCCGCACACCCCACATCGACCGCCTGGCTCGCGAGGGCATGGTGCTCCAGAACTTCTATGCCAACTGCCCGGTCTGCTCTCCTACCCGGGCGTCGCTGCTTACTGGCTGCTATCCGGATCGGGTCGGTGTGCCGGGAGTGATTCGCACCCACGCGGAGAACAACTGGGGCTATCTTTCTCCCCGGGCGGTGCTGTTGCCGGAGGTGCTTCGCCGGGCCGGATACCGCACGGGAATCGTGGGCAAATGGCACCTGGGACTACGGGAGCCGAACCTGCCCCACCTGCGGGGATTCGAGCATGTGCGGGCATTCCTGGGCGACATGATGGACGACTACTGGACCCATCGCCGCCACGGCATCAACTACATGCACGATGGCAAGCGGTTCATCGATCCCAAGGGCCATGCCACCGACGTGTTCACCCGTTGGGCCGTGGAGTTTATCCGCCGGCAGGCCCAGGCCGACGCCAAGCGGCCGTTTTTCCTCTACCTGGCCTACAATGCCCCACATGTGCCGATTCAGCCGCCCCCGGAGTGGCTGGACCGCGTGCGCAAACGCCATCCGGAGCTGCCGCTGCGGCGGGCCAAGCTGGTGGCCTTGATTGAGCACATGGACCACGGCATCGGGCAGGTGCTGGCCGCGCTGGACGAGACAGGGTTGGCGAAGAACACGCTGGTGATTTTCACTTCGGACAACGGGGGGCAGCTCTCCGCCGGAGCCAACAACGGCCCCTGGCGCGATGGCAAGCAGAGCATGTACGAAGGGGGCTTGCGCGTTCCGGCCGTGGTGCGCTGGCCGGGCGTGGTAGCCCCGGGCAGCCGATGTGCCCAAGTGTTGCTGACGATGGACATCTTTCCCACGGTGGTCGAGGCGGCCGGGGGCGAGTGCCCGCCGGGCATCGACGGCCGCTCGTTCCTGCCGTACCTGAAAGGGGCCAAAGAAGTCCCCTGGCCGGAGCGGTCGCTTTACTTCGTGCGGCGGGAAGGGGGGCTGCGCTACGGGGGCAAAACGATTGAGGCTCTGCGGCTCGGCCCGTGGAAGCTGGTTATCAACTCGCCGTTCGGCCCCCCGGAGCTGTTCCACCTGCAGCGCGACCCGCAGGAAAAGCACGATCTGCGCAGCAAGGCCCCGGGGCAATATCGACGCCTGGCTGCCATGTTGCGCAGGCACATTCAACGGGGCGGCCAGGTGCCCTGGCAGCGGCCCGAGCCGGAAGAAGAAAAATAGCGCCACAACGCACACGTCGCTTCCACTACGCCAGCGAGCTTCGGACTTCACCGCGAGCCCCGGACTTCCGTCCGGGGAGAGCCGGAGAAACCGGAGAAAAACGCTTGCCATTGTTTTTCCTCCCCGAGCTAAGCTCGGGGCTCGCCGAGTGTGAGAATCAGCGTTTATTCTTGCATCGGAGCGGAAGCTCCGTGCGCAAGGCGCAGGGCGCAAGCCGCAAGCCGATTCTTGCACTGGAGCGGAAGCTCCTACCCCACGCCTCCAAGCCTCCACGCCCTTTGGAGCGGAAGCACCCAGTCGCCGACGGCGGTGCCGTCCTCCGCCAGCTAAAGCTGGCGGCTCGCCGATTTGCGAGCACCGACGACGAGCTGGCGATTCCCAGGGACGAGTACGAGCACGAGTAGGAGTACGAACGCTTGTATTTCCGCTGGAGCGGAAGCTCCCCGCGCAAGGCGCAAGCCGCAAGCCGATTCCCGCCCGGAGCGGTAGCTCCTGCGCAGGGCGCAAGACGCAAGACCTCTATATGGCGGCTCGCCGGGGGCTATGCCACCCACGGCTACTCAAAACGAATTGCTCCCCCTTTAGTACGAAGTTCTGGAGCCGAACCCCCGCAGCAGCAAGTAGCCCACGGCCACAATCGCTGCTCCCGCGGCGGCCATCTGCAAGAACGAAGCCCGGTCCATCCAGAGCGTGACCTGGTAAAGGAGATTGTCGATCCAGTTCCAGGCCAATTCCAGATAGTACCACATGGTTGCTGCTCCTGTGATCCCGCCGCGGGGAACGTCCTGTTTCAACTCTAGCTTACGCCCCGTGCGGATTGGTCACGTTTTTCGGGACGGAAAGGCTGTCCGGCTCTTGCGGCGTTTGACCGTTCTACAAGGGCGACCTATGGTTGCTTGGCGGCACTGTCCGGGGGCGAGTCACGGCGCCCTCGGGCAGTGAGCCTTCTTCGGCCGCAGGGGACGACGCCGTTCCCTTGCCGGGCTCGCCGGGGTAACACCGCACCTCCTTTTCGTGGCAGGAGCTTCGCTTCGGATGACCGATTCTGCTTCCCGGTGGAACGAAAAGATCGCTTCGGTGGTTTCGCAAAGCGGCCAAGCCTCTCCGGCCCAAGAGGCCGGCGCAGCCCAGGAGCCGGAAGACCCCAAGCTGCAAGCGCTGCTGGAACGCATCCAGCGTCTGGCCTCGTCGCGGGAATCAATGCCCAAGTCCATGCAACAGGACCCGCCCGAGCCTGCACCAGCCCGGGAGAATGGGCCGCAACAGGCCGAATCGCCACATCAGACTGAGGTAGGTTCTGTCCATCCGGAGGAGCCAATCCGCAGCACGCGCCCCTTGTCCCGAAAAGAACTGCTCCCCCAAGGTCCGCCTGAACCCTCCGGTGCGGCCGATAACCCGTTCAACACCCCCTTTGTGCCCCCTGAGCCGCAAACGCTCGAAGATACCGGATTGGCCCAGGTGCAGATCGAAGCCCTGGCCATGAAGTACTTGCTGGCCCTGGGTGCGGCCACGGGACGCCAGGTGGCCCAGCAGTTGCAGCTCCCCTTCGTCATCCTGGAAGGGGTGCTGCGGCAGATGAAGCTGGACCAGTTGGTCGTCTATCTCCGCTCGGCCCCGATGGGCGACTACTTGTACCAATTGACCGACCTGGGCCGGGAACGCGCCCGGCGCTACATGCAGGAATGTAGCTACCACGGCGCGGCTCCCGTTCCCTTGGAAGACTACGTGCACAGCGTGGCCCAGCAGTCCCTGGCCCGGGAACGCCCCAGCCAGCAGGCGCTGCACCAGGCGTTTTCCGACCTGCTTATCAACCCGCGGATGTTCAACCGACTGGGACCGGCGGTCCACTCCGGCCGGGGGATGTTTCTCTACGGAGCGCCGGGCAACGGCAAAACCAGCATCGCCGAGCGGGTAACCCAGGCGTTCGGTTCCTATATCTGGATTCCCCGGGCCATCGTCGTGGACGGGGAGATTATCCGCCTGTTCGACCCTTCGAATCACGAGGAAATCCCCCTGCCTTCGGAAGAAGGGCCGCTCAGCTCGCTGACGGTGGATCGCCGTTGGGTGCGGATTCGCCGACCCACAATCGTCGTCGGGGGCGAGCTGACGATGGACAACCTGGAAGTGACGGTGAATCGGGCCACGGGCATCTGCGAAGCCCCCCTGCAACTGAAAAGCAACTGCGGCACGCTGGTCATCGACGACTTCGGGCGGCAGAAGATGAGCATCGACGAGCTGCTCAACCGCTGGATCGTGCCGCTGGAAAAGCGGGTGGATTTCCTCAATCTGCCCAACGGCAAGAAGATTCAGGTGCCGTTCGACCAGTTGATTGTCTTTTCCACCAACCTGGAACCGCGCGACCTGGTGGACGAGGCGTTCCTGCGCCGCATTCCCTACAAAATCGAGGTCGTTGATCCCAGCGAGGACGAGTTCCGCGAGCTGTTCCGCATCATGTCCCGGCGGCTCCAGGTCCGCTACGACGAAGCGGCGTTGGACTACCTGATCGAAACCCACTACCGGCGGCCCGGTCGTCCGTTCCGCTGCTGCCATCCGCGAGACCTGCTCTCGCAGATTGTCTGCTACTGCCAATTCTTGCAGCGGGAGCCGGAAATGACGCCGGAACTGTTCGACCTGGCCGTGGAGAATTACTTCTCGGTGATGTAGCTTCCTCCGAAGCTTCGCCGCTCCATGTCGTGTCGCCTCCGGGAGCTGACGCTCCCGGCTCGCTGTTGCTCCGGGGACTGAAGTCCCCGGCTCGCCGAGTGCCGATTGCAAGAATCGGCGTTTTTTCTTGCCTTGGTGCGGAAGCACCGCTTCCTGCGCCTCACTCCCCGCGGCGGCGGAGCACGTTGAGCAGTTCGCGGGCGCGGATGCGGATTTGGGCCGGGGTCTGCTCGCTTTGGGCCAGTTTTCGGGCCGGTTCCACCAGAGGAGTAAGGTCTGCCTCGGGATTGCGTTGGGCCAGCAACAACGCTACCCGCAAGGCGTTAATCTGGATGCTATAGACTTTCACCTGGCGGCGGCTCGGCTCCTTCTCCAGTTCGGCCGCCTCAGGCTGTTCCGGAGCGAGCATTTGCACTAGCACCGGCACAGCCTTCGCAACGCCGTAGCGGCCCAGGGCCAGTGCGGCGTTGTAGCGCACGTCCACCACCGGATCGTCCAGCAGCTCCAGCAGTCGTTTTCGCACTTCGGGCGAAGGTTCCTCGCCCAGCACGCCCAAGCCGTAGGCAGCCCGGCTGCGTACCCGAGAGTCGGCATGTTCGGAAAGCTCCAGCAACGCGGCTTCCACTTCCTGGGGCAAGGTGCCTCCGGCTCGGAGCACGTGATAGGCCAGGGTGGCCAGGGCCTCGACGGCAGCCAGTTGCACCTGGGCTTCCGCCTCGTTGCGCCGGAGTTTGGCTGCTTGTAACAACACGGGAAAGGCCGCCGGGGTTTCGAACTCGCCCAGGGCCTTGACCAGGTAGATGCGCAGCTTCGTTTCGTCCTGGAGATGTCCCTGGGGAGTGCTTTCCGGCGGGGGCTGCTCCAGCCGCCGGGCCAGAATCGCCGCCAGGCGCCCGGCCACCTTGGCGTCGCGGCGGATGTCTTCCCGTTGGGCCAACTGCGTGGAAAAGTCGTAGGCCAACTGCCACGAGCCCGGCCCCCCCTGTTCCAACTGGTTGAGGTACGCCTCCGGGTCCCAACTGGCCGTGGCCAGGTAATGCACGCCCATGACCACCAGCACCACCACGCCCACGATGAGCATGGGCACCAGGAACAGCCGCACGATCAGCCCCAGGTTGGGCGGTTCGACCGGCGGCAGGGCTTCCTGGGGAGAAAGCGAATCGGGACGGGGAGCCTCTTCCGGAGCGGTCATCGGGGCAGAGCGGGGCTGGAGCGATTGAAACGATTTCGGGGAACCAACATCCCAAAGTGTATTACCCGACCCGGCAGGGTCAACCGACCCCCGGAATCGCGTGCCGGTGGTGTTTTCGCTCCGCGAAGCCCCAACCAAACGGGCAGCTCGGCTCCCGCGGCCCGGGCGGCGGCGATTGATTACCCGAAGCAGATGAAGAACAATACGCATCGACGAGGGACCGCCGCCTGGCCCGCGGCCTGGAACTCGCATGGTTTTCCCCTTGTTCCCTCTTTTGTGAAGGATGCCTACGATGAGTGCTCGTACCCCGCTGTTTGTTTTGGTTGCCCTCACGCTTGCTCTGGGAGCTTGGATGATGACCACCCAATCCGGCGAAGCCGAAAAAGCCCCCCAAGAACCCGCCCTGGCCCACATGGTCTTCTTCACCCTGAAGGACAAGTCCCCGCAGGCCAAGCAGCAACTGGTCGATGCCTGCGTGAAGTACCTTTGCGGTCACGAAGGGACGCTCTACTTTTCGGCCGGCACCCGGGTGGAAGAACTGGACCGGCAGGTCAACGACAAGGATTTCGACGTGGCGTTGCACCTGGTCTTCAAGAATAAGGCCGCCCACGACAAGTACCAGACCCACCCGCGGCATCTGAAGTTCATCGAAGAAAACAAGCATAACTGGGCCAAGGTGCGGGTGTTCGATTCCTACGTGCGGCAACAGGCGTTCAATCCTCCGGCTCAATAAACCGGCTGGCGCGTGAGCTCACGCCCCCGCCTGCTTGGCAAAGCGGAAAGCGAATCTCCGCCGCCCGGCTACGGGGGCGTTTTTCGTAGGCCGGCAGTGGGCCGGGCGTGGGAAGCTCCCGCAATCCGCAAAGCGGGCCCCTCCAGGCCATCCGCCCTTGAGTCCGAGCGTCCCGCCCGAAGCGGCTGCTAACTTACGGTTTGGAGCAGATTGCCCTGCTGGCTGATGGGTTCAGTCTGAGCCGAACTGCAACCGCAACAGAAAGTCCTTCACCTGCGTGGCTTCCAGGCGGTCCTGGGCCAGTTGGGGGTCGGAACAGACAAGCACCGGGCCTTCTTCTTCCTCGCGTCCCGCGGCAGCCACGGCCGCTTGCCTGCCGCGGACCACTGTGGCATCCAGCCCGATGACGTCCATCAGGTACCGGAAGCCCAGCGACTTTTGCAGCAGTCGCCAGGCAATACGTAGCCGAGGCCATTTCAACTGGGGGTCCAGCACCAGCTCGGCCGGATCGTAGCCCGGTTTGCGGTGGATGTCCACCGTGCGGGCGTAGTCGGGAGCCAGAGCGTCGTCCAGCCAATAGTAGTAGGTGAACCACGCCCCGGGGGCAGCCACGGCCACCAGTTCGCCGCTTCGGGGATGATCCAGTCCGTATCGCTGCTGGCCCCGGCGGTCCAGCACTTGTTCCACCCCGGGCGTTTTCTCCAGCAGGGCTTTTACTGTAGGCAGGTCTTCCGGCTGCTGGACGTACACGTGGGCCACCTGGTGGTCGGCCACGGCAAAGGCCCGCGAAGCCCCCGCGTCGAGCGTCTCCCAGCCGGTGATTTCCCGCCGCACGCGCAACAGCCCCGCCTCCCGCAGCACGCGGTTCAGATGCACCGGTTGCGAAACGTCGGTGATGGCGTACTCGGAAAGCACGACCACCTGGGCGCCGATCCGCTCGGCCGCGTCGATCACCTTGCCGGCTTCCGAGTCCACCAGGCGCAGGTCGTTTTCGATCTCCGGAGCCTCCGGTCCCAGGCGTTGCAGGTTGTAGTCCAGGTGCGGCAGGTAAACCAGCGTGAGGCTAGGACGATAGCGGTCGATGACCCAGGCGGCCGCCTCGGCAATCCAGGCGGTGGAAGCGATGTCGGCCCCAGGACCCCAGAAACGGAAAAGCGGGAACGTGCCCAGCCGCTGCTGAAGCTCGTCTTTCAAATCCGGCGGATTGCTGTAGCTGTCGGGCAGTTTGCGCCCGTCGGCCGGATAGCAGGGGCGCGGGGTAACGGACCAGGCGACCGGGGCGTACATGTTGTACCACCAGAACAGCTTGGCCGTAGTGTGGCCGGGGTGGCGGCGGCGAGCCGTCTCGTAAATCTTCTCGGCCTGGATCAGCCGGTTGGACTGGCGCCAGAACCACACTTCGGCCAGATCGCGGAAGTACCACCCGTTGCCCACAATCCCGTGTTCCCGCGGCAGTCGGCCGGTCAAGAGTGTCGCCTGCACCGAGCAAGTGACTGCCGGCAGCACCGTGCCCAACGGGCAGCAAAACCCTTGCTGGGCCACCTGGGCGATTCGCGGGGCGGAAGCCACCATGCGGGGCGTCAGCCCCACTACGTTCAACACGACCACGGGACGCATGGCAGACAAGCGGCAAGCTCCTCCACGGGCAACGTTTCTGAACCGGCCAATGTCGGAACCGGCGGAATCTCAACTGGCGGCCCTCTCCCACACCAGGGGCCGCCTGCAAGGCTTCGGCTCGCCACGGCTACGATTTGCCGGACGGTCCAGTTAAAATAGGCGGCAACCACTCCGAGGCCGCGTCCGCGGCGGTCCGATGCTGTTTCCGCACAAGGGTTCCGACTCGATGGAAGTTACGCTCGATTATGGTCGCACAGGGCTGAAGGTCCAACTGCCGGATCGCAACGTGGTGAAAACGCTGCGGTACAAACAAGCCCCGCCGCTGGAAGACCCCCGGCAGGCGCTGCGCCAGGCGCTGGAACACCCCACAGGAACCCCGCCGCTTGCCCAACTGGCCCGGGGGCGGAAAAACGCCTGCGTGGTCATCTGCGACGTAACCCGTCCCGTGCCCAACCAGCTCATTCTGGAGCAGGTGCTTTCCACGCTGGAAGCGGCCGGAATTCCCCGCCGAGAGATTCTCATTCTGGTGGCCACAGGACTGCATCGGGAAACTACCCGCGACGAGCTGCGGGAGATGGTCGGCCCGGAAATCCTGGAAAACTACCGCATCGAGAACCATCACGGCACCGTGCTGGAAGAGCACACCTACCTGGGCGACAGCCCCCGAGGGGTGCCCATCTGGATCGATTCCCGGTACGTGCAAGCCGACTTGAAGATTACCACCGGGCTAATCGAACCGCACCTGATGGCCGGCTACTCCGGCGGGCGGAAGGTCATCTGCCCCGGGCTGGCCGCCCTGGAAACGGTCAAGGTGTGGCACAGCCCCCAGTTCCTGGAGCATCCCAAGGCCGACTGCGGCTTCCTGGAAGGCAACCCGGTCCACGAAGAGAACACCTGGATTGCCCAGCGGGCCGGATGCGATTTTATCGTCAACGCCGTCATGGACGATCAGCGGCGGCCGCTGAAGTTCGTGGCCGGGGACATGATCCAGGCGTTCGAGCAGGGAGTCCAGTTCGTCGCCCAGGTGGTGCGCGACACGGTGCCTGAGCCGGTCGATGTGGTCGTAACCAGCTCGGCCGGCTACCCGTTGGATACGACCTTCTACCAGGCAATCAAGGGGATGACCGGGGCGCTGCCCATCGTCAAGCAGGGAGGGACAATCATCCTGGCGGCCAGTTTGTCCGAAGGGGTGGGCAGCCCGGAGTTCCAGCGGCTGTTTGAAGAAAACCCGTCGCTGGAGGTGTTCATGGAGCGGATTCTGGGACGCGATTACTTCGTGCTGGACCAGTGGCAGTTGGAAGAGCTGGCCAAAGTGCGCCGCAAAGCCCGGGTGAAGGTGATCAGCGACGGGCTGCCCGCCGAGACGATCAACCGCTTGTTCGTCGAAGCGGCTCCCAGCGTGGAACAGGCCTTGGAGGATTGCCTTCGGGACTACGGCCCGCAGGCCACCGTGGCCGTCATTCCCAAGGGGCCCTACGTGCTGGCCCAACTGGGCGCGTAGGTGGGGCTTCAACCGGCCGGCCGAGGGTGCCGTCGGCTTCAAGCGAAAGCCGTGAGGGGGTGGAGGCGTGGGGGCTTGGAAGGGGAGCTTCCGCTCCGGGCGAGAATAAACGCTGATTCTTGGAAACGGCGAGCCGGGGACGTCAGTCCCCGG
>WFOE01000014.1 GCA_015488215.1 Planctomycetales bacterium | reverse complement strand
GGTGGCGGATATTCTCGGAGTGGAACATTCGGGTTTCAGCAGGCGGCGTGGGGGGCCACGCCCCCCACGTCCGCCCCCTTTCCGCGAGCCGCCAGGCGAGCGGCGCGGGTGTTCCCCCCAGGTGCCGGTGCCCCGGCCACCCGGGCCTGCCGTGGCGTTTGTGCCCGGGCGCTTGGGCAGAGTGTTTCCAAACCGTGGGGTTGCTGCCCGGGCGCTGGCAAGAGGTTTTCAGCAGCTCGTGCCGGGTGGTTTTCTGCTTGCCAACGTCGTCCGGTGCCGTTTCAGAGGACGTGGGCGGTGGAAAGCACGGGCGTTCTAAAGTGTGCCTGGCCCGTTCTTTAGAATCCGCGTGCGTAGTTTGTAGTACCTTATTTTCTGTGATATTCAGAAAATGCTTGCGGAAATCGGGGAAACGTGCTAGCAATCATCGTAGCGCATGGATGTTCCCATTTCCACTAGCACAAGGACGTGCGAGATGTCCCAATCTCAATTTCCCGACCGGCTCTTGTCTCAAAGGGAAGCCGCCCAGTTTTTGGGGGTTTCGACGCGTTATCTTTGGACGCTACGGACTACTGGCGAGTTGCCGTACATCAAAGTCGGCAATCGCGTCAAGTACCGTATTGAGGACCTGCGGCGCTGGGCCGAGGCGCGCGTCCAGAACGTGTAGGTTTTCTCTGGTCTCTGGATTCCGCAAAAAACGACCGGGGCCGCGCACCTGGCACGAAGCGCGGCCCTGGTCCCAGCCTATTTTTTGAGGTGATTGCTATGACCAATTCTAACGTTTCTTTCTCTCTGGCCATAGATGAACCCATCCGAAAAGTACTCTCGGCCCTGCACGCGCGGGGCTGCGCCCCCCAGCCCGTCAAAGGGAAGCCCGACCAATGGACGGCCCGGTGCCCGGGCCATGAGGACCGAAAGGCGAGCTTGTCCGTTGGGGTAGGCCACCACGGGCGGGTGCTGGTACGATGTCACGCCGGGTGCACTGTTGATGCCGTTGTAGCCGCAATGGGCTTAGGCGTGGCCGATCTATTCCCAGCCGAGCACGCCAACGTGGAACTGTCGCGCCAACGGCCCTCGCAGAACGCCACACCGCCGGAGTGGCACCACCTGCTGGTCCAGGCGGAAGCGACTGCCCCCGATGCTCTTGAGCCTTGGGCCGAGCACCTGGGCGTTCCGGCAGAGGCCCTGGCCGCACTGCGGGCGGTACCGCAGGGGCAAAAGTTGCTGCTGCCGATGTTCACTGGCAACGGGGAACTCTGCGGGTGGCAGTCGCGGACGTGGGCGGGCGAAAAGCGCTGTTTGCCAAGGTCGAAGCTCGGACTTTTTCTCCCAACGGCTCCCCCGAACCCCGGCCAGCAGGTTTGGACTGCCGAGGGGGCAAGTGACACCGCGGCCCTGCTCGGCGTGGGGCTGTATGCCGTGGGGCGGCCCAGTGCTACGGCCGGTGCGGACGATCTGCGCGAGTGGTGTTCGCGTCACCGCCCGGGCCAGGTGGTCGTGGTGGCCGACGCGGACGAAGCCGGGCAGCGTGGGGCCGAAGCCGCGGCCGCGGAGCTGGTGGACGTGGTGGCCGAGGTCCGCATTTTCACGCCACCCCGCGGCAAAGATGTCCGGGACTTTCTGCACGATCCGGATCACAACTACTGGGGTGACGCTGCTACGCCGGAAGATGTGGGCGGACACCTGGAACGCCTGGCTGCCGACGCGCCCACGTGGGAGCCCCCGGCGGACGACGCCGACCAAACGGACGTGGACCGAGAAGACTCCCCCCGGCCAACGCAGGCCCAGCGGCTGGTGGCTGCCGCGCGGGAAAAATGGGACCTATTTCACTACCGCGGCGAGCCGTTCGCCGTCTTGCCCAGTGGCCGGGTGGTGCGGCTGCGGTCCGGTGATGCCGAAGACGCGCTGTGCTCACTTGCGTATGCCGAATTACTAACGGTGCCTGGCGAAAACACCATCAGCACTGTGGCCCGCACGTTGGCCGTGATCGCGCGCGAACGCGGCCCCGAGGTGCCGGTGTTCGTGCGCGTGGGCGAGCACGGCGGGGCGGTTTACG
Organism: Planctomycetales bacterium; assembly: GCA_015488215.1. Taxonomy (GTDB): domain Bacteria; phylum Planctomycetota; class Planctomycetia; order Pirellulales; family S012-138; genus S012-138. The sequence goes on along the minus strand of WFOE01000014.1, from coordinate 4,860 downwards.
TCGATGGCCACGACTGGGTGGCGGAAGTGACGGCGACCGGCTGGCAGCTCGTGGACTCGGCGCCGTGCTATTTCTTGCAGCCCACGGGCGCGTTGCCGCTGCTGCAGCCGACCGCCGGTGGCAACGTGGATGCGCTGCGAGAATACTTGCCGCTGATTGATGCCAACAATTGGCTGTTGCTGAAAAGCTGGTTGCTTCAAGCGTTGCTGCCGAGCGGCCCGTATCCGGTGCTCTTGTTGTGTGGGGAGCAGGGCACGGGCAAAAGTACCGTGGCGCGGATGCTACGGGCTGTAGTGGACCCGCACGAGGCGCCGTTGTCTGGGGCGGTTGAAAGTGGGCGGGATTTATTCGTTCTTGCCGGGCACCATCACGTGGTGGCCCTGGACAACCTTTCCAGAGTTCCGGGGGACTTGTCCGACGCGCTTTGCGTCTTGGCCACGGGTGGTGCCTGGCAGACACGAAAGCTTTATACGGACGGCGATCTAGCCATTCTCAAAGCGTGCCGCCCGGTGGTGATAACATCCATTGTGGACGTGGCCACCCGGCCCGATCTGCTGGACCGGTCGCTGCGGGTGGAACTGGCCCCCATTCCCGACACCAAGCGGAAGCCGGAAGCTGACTTGTGGGGTGCGTTTCGGGATGCGTTGCCGGAAATCTTGGGCGGCCTATTAGATGATCTGGTTCGGTGCCTGGCACGGCGGGATGCAGTCCAGGTGGAAGCCTTACCGCGCATGGCCGATTTCACCCGCAACGCCATCGCCGCCTACGGTGACGACGCCGGGGCGGCGATCATGGCAGCTGTGGCCGATGCGGCCACCGTGGCGCTGGATGGAAACCCTGTGGCCGAGGCGGTGGAACGGTTCGCAACATGGGATGGCTGGACGGGCACTGCAAGTGAATTGCTGCGGGAATTGCGGCCGTATTTCCCCGACGACGCCAAGCAGCCCCAAAACGCATCGGCCCTGGGCCGTACGTTACGGCGGCTCGCGCCCAGTTTGCGCAAACGGGGGATCGACGTGACGTGGGAGAAAGACAAAGTAAGCCGGAAAATCCATGTCCGGCGAACTGCGCCGTAACCAGTTTATGGGATTTCCGCAACATGCCGTCACCACCCGTCACCACCCGTCACCTGCCGCAACATGCCGTCACGTTCCATAGGGGTGTTCCGCAAGATGCCGTCACCTGCCGTCACTTGCCGTCACCCTTGCTGTCACCTTGCCGTCACCCGTTTTTGCAGAACAACCTTGCGCCCAGCGGAACGCTGCGGAATAATCGCACGGGGGTGACGGCAATGACAGGAAAATCGCCAAAACTTTTTCTTTCGTTCCCCACGTAGAGAGGACTCCCACGATGACCGTCGGCAAACGCAACGACACCTACTACGTGCAGTTTTTCGACCTGGCCGGGCAGCGGCGCACGGTGACCATCGGCCGTGCCCGAACCGCGGCTGAGGACTTCGACGACCGCGTGCACCGGCTGCTGGAACACCGGCGAACCGGTGCCACGTTGCCCGGGTGGTTGCAGGACTGGCTGGCCGCCCTGGACGACAAGCTCTACGGACGGTTGGTCCAATACGGCCTGGTGCCCCCCAGGGAAAACGTGGGCAAGGGAATCACCCTGGGCCAGTGGCTAGAGCGCTGGTTTGCCAGCCGGACTGATCTTCGCGGTTCCACGTTGACTTTCTACCGGCACACCCGGCGAGACCTGCTGCGGTTTTTCGGCGCGGAGCGGCCGCTTGCGTCGATCACCCGGGGGGATGCCCAGGACTTCCACCGCTACTTGAAAACCCATCCACGTGGGCGAAAGAAAAAGCCGCTGGCCGAGGCCACGGCGAACCGTCGCCTGGTAGCCGCCCGCACTATCTTCAACGCCGCCGTGGACCACGAACTGTTGCAGCGCAACCCGTTTGCCGGGATTGCGGCCACGGTACGGGGCAACCCCGAGCGGATGCGGTTCATTGATCGAGAAACCACCGCGCGGGTGATCGCGGCTTGTCCCGATGCCCAGTGGCGGTTGCTGGTGGCGCTGGCCCGGTACGGGGGATTGCGCGTGCCAAGTGAGGCCGTGCTGCTCACCCGGGAAGACGTGGACCTGGAAAGGGGCGTCTTGCGGATCAAAGCGGCCAAGACCGAACACCACCCCCGGCACGCCGAGCGGGTGATTCCGCTGTTCCCCGAGCTGCGCCCCTACGTGCTGGAAGCCCTGGAAGCGATGCCCCAGGGGGAAACGCACCTGGTCTGGCGGTACAAGCACCTGGCCGTGGACTACAAAGAGCGGGGTTTCCACACGGCCAACCTGCGAACGCAGTTTCGGAAGATCATCCGCCGGGCCGGATTGGAACCCTGGCCCAAGGTGTGGCAGAACCTACGCAGCAGCCGCCAGACCGAGTTGGCCGAGCATTTTCCGCAGCACGTGGTCTGCCAGTGGATCGGGAACTCGGAACCCGTGGCCCAAGAACACTATCTACAAGTGCACGAAGAACACTACCGCCGGGCCGCCGAACAGCCGACCGGCCCGGTGCCCCCCGGCAGCGCGGCTGAATCGCGCTGCATATGCGCTGCAGAACAACCAAGAACAGGGGCGAATCGGGCGGAAGTGCCCCAAGATGGTGTTGGTTCTAATTCCGCTTTGTTCCGCGACTTGCCGCAAGTTTCGTTGCCACAAGGACTTACGGGATGGGCTCGACTGGATTCGAACCAGCACGAGGTTTAACCCTCACCAGGCCCTCAACCTGGCGCGTCTGCCAATTCCGCCACGAGCCCGATCTGGTAAAACGGGGAAATACGCAGGATGCTGCGGAGGTTCACTTCGGAGCCGCGGAAAGCGGAAAACTTCCTCCCCAGCTCTTCCTGCGGGAAAGCTCCGCCACCGGCCGTGAACGCCGGCCGGGCGTTCTTCATCCGGGGTTGGGAAGCACATTCGCAAGCTCAGAAAAACCGTTCCTCTAGCCCCATCCGCCACGTTGCCGGGCGGAAGGTCCGCATCCGGCGAAGTGGGACGAGGCAGGAGCGGCAAGTGGAGGATAGGGGACTCGAACCCCTGACCTTCTGGCTGCCAGCCAGACGCTCTCCCAACTGAGCTAATCCCCCAACTTTGCTTTGTTTTTCACTGGCCTTGCCCGACCCGGAACGCTTAGGCTACAAGGAGCCCTCACATGTGTCAAGCTACCTGGTAACCTTGCTCCCCTCGGTTTTGGCCACCGGTGTCCGGTGGCACGGAGAGGAACCCACGTTGAAACGCTACGCAATCCTGTTGCTGAAAATCAGCGTCTCGGTCGGGCTGCTTGCGTATCTTATTATCGGCGCCCGCGAGGCGTTTGACAACCTGCGGCAGTACGAAAAAAACTGGCCGCTGGTCGGCCTAGCCGTCGGGCTGTGCCTGACGATGGTCGGGATCACCTTCGTCCGCTGGTGGCTGCTGGTGCGCGTACTAGATGTGCCGTTCCGGCTGGCCGACGCCTTCAGGCTGGGTTTTTTGGGGTATTTGTTCAACTTTGTCTCTCTGGGCAACGTGGGAGGGGACCTGTTCAAAGCCATCTTCATCGCCCGGGAACAGCCGGGCCGGCGTACGCTGGCCGTGGCTTCGGTGGTGGTGGACCGGATTGTGGGGCTGTACGCGCTATTCCTGGTCGCCGCGGCCACGGTGCTTGTGACCGGGGTTTACGCCTCGCCAGAGCCGGAGATCCGCTCCATCGCCGCTACGGCCTTGGTGGCCGCCGCCGTGAGCACCGCGGGACTGTTGCTGGTGCTTACGCCCGGCGTGACCGAGGGCCGCTTCGCCCGCTGGGTGGCCACCTGGCCGGGGGTGGGCGCGGTGGCCGCGCGGGCCTTGGGGGCGCTTGCCATCTACCGCCGACGCTGGCCGGCGCTGGTGCTGGCCACGGTGATGAGCTTCGGCGTGCATGCCAGCTCGACGCTTTGTATCTTTACGCTCTCGCGGGCCTTACCGGGCAAGGCGCCGGGGCTGGCCGAGCATTTTCTCATCGTGCCGCTTTCCATCCTGGCCGGGGCGTTGCCGCTTCCGCTTAGCGGGCTGGGAGCCATGGAGGCGGTGATGGAGTTCCTCTACATGCAATCGCCCGGTGTGGTTCGAGGCACAGGCCTGGTCGTCTCCCTGGCTTTTCGGGCGGTAACGCTGGTGGTGGCCGGCGTCGGGCTGGTTTACTACCTGGGTAACCGGGCGCAAGTGGCCCGGGCGATGAGGGCTGCCCCGCAGGCGGACGGTCCGGCGGGAGAGGCTTCGGCCGAGGAGGACTCTCGCCCTTGGCTTTCTACGGCCATGCGGTAGCCGCCGGGAGGAAAACCGGGCACAATGGCGGCTTTACTCTGCGGATGGACCAGGCTCGGCCCGAGGCAAGGAAAGGTGGTGCCGGATGGGACAATTCGTTACGCATCTGGAAGCGGCTATCGACGGGACACGGCTGCCCAAGGACCAACTGCTCACCATGCACAAAGACCGCCCGTTGTGGGTGCGGTACGATCTGGAGGCAGTCAGAGAGGCGACCAGTCCCGAGCAGTGGGCCCAGCGTCCGGCCACCATGTGGCGTTACGACGAGCTGCTGCCGGTTCCCCGGGCCGAGCAGCGCGTGAGCCTGGGCGAAGGGATTACGCCGCTGCTTCGCTGCCCTCGGCTAGGGGCGGAGCTGGGACTGGAACAGTTGTGGGTCAAGGACGAAGCGCATCTGCCCACCGGCAGCTTCAAGAGCCGGGGACAGGCGATGGCCATTTCGATGGCCCGGCACTTCGGCGTCAAGCGGGTGGCCATTCCCACGGCGGGCAACGCCGGGGGGGCGATGGCCGCTTACGCCGCCCGAGCCGGCATGGAAGCCTGGGTGTTCATGCCTGAAGACACGCCCCAGGT
>WFOE01000013.1 GCA_015488215.1 Planctomycetales bacterium | reverse complement strand
GACAGGGCCGGTACGGTCCAGGGGCTTCGGCTACGGGGGGCGGACAAAGAACGGCGGGCCGCCCTGGGCTGATGGCAGGGGCAACCAAACCGGACCTGTTCGTCTTTTGTGGTTGCACCTAGGGTTGCACCTGTTTCTGTCTTTTGGGGGCATTTACTGGCAAGAGGTTGGCGTCCCCTCGGAGTTTTGGGTCCCCCTATTGTCCCCTCTTGGGGTTCTTTCAGTGGCTTTTTACGGCACAAGCTGACAAAAACCATTTTTGATTGGTTGTCGGAAGTGCTTTGTTTGTCGCTACTTGGCACGGGTTGTCATTGGCCGAGGCGGGACTCGAACCCGCACGGACCTTGCGGCCCCCGGGATTTTAAGTCCCGTGCGTCTGCCAGTTCCGCCACTCGGCCTGTTGCATTGTTGTTCGGCGCGGCTGGGGGGAGTTATTTCCCCAATTTTACTCGGGCCCCCGGACCGGAAGCGGGAAAGCCCCCTTCACGGCACCCCCAAAACTTGCAAGGCCGTCCGGCCATTTTCTCTGCCACCTGCGGACGGGCAGACAAACGCCGCTTTCTTGCGGCATTGCAGGTGGGTTCCTCTTTGGCTTCGGGCCAGGGGAGCCTACAATCAGGCAACGTTTCCGCTGCAAGCCGCCTGGTTATCGCCCCTTGCCGGAGCAGGAAGTTTATGTTGGACGGATTTCTAGGCACCCGGGCCACGCTGATGCTCGACGTGGTGTTTCTGGCCATGTTCGTCGTGCTGCCGGTGCTGGCGGTGAGCATCTACCTGGCGCGGGTCAGAAAAAACTACCTCTGGCACAAACGAATCCAGATTGCCCTGGGGATCGTGCTGGCCGTGGCCGTGGCGGCTTTCGAGGCGGACATGCGTCTGCACGGGTGGACCCACCTGGCCGAACCTTCTCCCTACTACGACGCTCAGACCGGCGGCACCGTGTTCACCGTGCTGTGGATTCACCTGGCCGTGGCCGTTACCACGGCGGTGTTGTGGGTGGTGGTCATCGTGCGGGCGTTGCGCAACTTTCCCTCTCCGCCCGCCCCGGCGGAGCACAGCCGGTGGCACGCCCGTTGGGCTTGGGCGGCCACCTGGGGCATGGTGCTCACGGCGGTCACAGGCTGGATATTTTACTATCTGGCATTTGTGGCCAGTTGACCTCCGGGGGCGTTACGGCTGCGATTCGGCCGCTTCTTGGGCGGCTTGCTGTCCTTGGCTCAGTAGGGCCACGCGGTTGATTGTCTCCAGGAACGCCTTGGCGCTGGCTTCCAGGCTGTCGGTGGAAATGCCGCGGCCACGGTGGATCTGGCCCTGGTACTCCACTTCCACGGTCACTTCTCCCTGGGCGTCTTTGCCCACCGAGACGCTGTGCACGTTGAAATCGCGGCACATGACGTGGATGCCGGTAGCCTTTTCGATGGCCAGGAAGATGGCGTCCACGGGACCGTCGCCGCAGGATTCCTCGACCACGATGTCTTCCTGCCCGTGGCGGAGGTGGAGCCGCACGCGAGGAGTCTGCCCGGTGCGGCAGTGGATCTGGTAATCGACGAACTGCCACTTTTCGGGCACGCGGCGCAGTTGCTGTTCGCACAGGGCGGCGATGTCGCTGTCGTACACTTCCTTCTTGCGGTCGGCCAGTTCCTTGAACTGCTCGAAGACCCGGTTGAGCTGTTCGCCGGTCAGGTTGTAGCCCAGGGCTCGCGCCCGATCGGCTAGAGCGGCCCGACCGCTGTGCTTGCCCAGCACCAGATCGGTTTTTGTGAAGCCGACGTCCTCGGGCCGCATAATCTCGTAAGTACGCGGTTCCTTGAGCAGACCGTCCTGGTGGATACCCGCTTCGTGGGCGAAGGCGTTCCGGCCCACGATTGCCTTGTTCCGCTGCACGTGCAGTCCGGTAATGCTGGAAACCAGACGGCTGGTGGGTACGAGGCGTTGGGTCACAATGCCGGTTTCGGTGTGGTACACGTCGTTGCGCACCTTCATGGCCATGACCACTTCTTCCAGGGAGCAGTTGCCCGCCCGCTCGCCGATGCCGTTGATGGTGCACTCGATCTGCCCGGCTCCGGCTTGCACGGCGGCCAGCGAGTTGGCCACGGCCAGTCCCAGGTCGTTGTGGCAGTGGACGCTCAGCACCACCTGGTCGATGTTGGGTACGCGGTTGCGAAGCGTGCTGATTACCCGGGCCATCTGTTCCGGCACGGCATAGCCGACCGTGTCCGGGATGTTCACCGTGGTGGCTCCGGCCCGAATCACCGCCTCGACCACCTGGCAGAGGAAGTCGATTTCGGTGCGGGCGGCGTCTTCGGGAGAGAACTCCACGTCGTCGCAATAGCTTTTGGCCCGTTTTACTCCGTCCACGGCGCGCTGGATGATTTCCTCCTTGGTCATCCGCAGCTTGAACTCGCGGTGGATGGCGCTGGTGGCCAGAAAGACGTGGATGCGCGGGTGTTCGGCATGCTTGACCGCTTCCCAGGCCCGGTCGATGTCCTGGGCGTTGCAACGGGCCAGGCCGCAGATGGTGGTGCCGCGGATCACCTGGGCAATCTGCCGCACGGCCTCGAAATCGCCCCGGGAAGCGATGGGAAACCCGGCTTCAATCACGTCCACGCCCAGGGCGTGCAGGGCCTGGGCCACTTCCAGCTTTTCTTCCAGGTTCATGCTGGCCCCGGGCGACTGTTCCCCGTCGCGCAACGTGGTATCGAAGATGATGATGCGGCGGTTCTGGCTCATGGCAGGTCCTTTCCGAAGCTAAAGGAATCGGGAATCACGCGACGCACACACAGCGGACGGTTCTGCCGGTGCATAGCGCCAGCGTGGCCCGCGAGCCAAAATGCCGCAGCCTTATCCATCCGAAACGCTTCGCGGAACGGGAAAAAACCATGGGAAAAAGGTCCGCAAACGGGGAAACGAAAAAACCCTGAGAAGCTCTTCGGGGCTCCTCAGGGTTTGTCTGGCTTGTACGTTCCCGGCGGCAGGCAACCCTAAGGGCCCCCCTTGAGTAGAAGCAGGACAAGCAACAGGGACAACCAACGATTCACGGCGGGCACTCCCGACCGGGTGCGACTGCAATTCGGGAACTGATAGCTTTCTGTAGTGTAAGACCGGTCCGGCACCGGGTCAAGCATCCGTATTAGCTTCAGGAAATGTCTATTACTTTTTCACTCCGCGTTCCTTCCAGGGAATCTGGATACCAGCCCGTCCCCCTGCGGGGCACTGGTTCATAAAGCTGTAGCCGTTTTGGAGAACTGGCCCAGTATGCAGCGGCTTCGCTTTTATCTGTTATCTGTAGGGCCGGCGTGGCAACCAGCAAGTAACAGGAAGGAAACGAGGGCCGTAGGAATCTGCTCCCAGGCTCGCAACAGACTGATAGCCGAACGGACATGAATCCATCCTCCGTGAAAGCGAGTAAGCTACTTCGGGACAGTCTGCTACGCGGTGTTTCTTGGCAATTATTTTCCAAGTCCGCCGAGCTTGGCCGGATCGAAAAGCAAATGGGAGCTGGCGACTGCTGCTGGACGCTTTCCTACGCGCTGGGGAGTTTTACAATAAAGGTCTTCCGTTCCCCGTGAGCCCGTTCTTCCGCGGCTTCCGTCCCCGCAAGAGGGACTTCCCATGTACGAGCTCATCTCCGCCGAACAAATCCGCCAGGGTGTGGCCCAACTGGCCGCGGCCATCGACGACTACTACCGACAGAAGCCGCTGACGCTGCTGGGAGTGATGACCGGCTCGTTGGTGCTTGTGGCCGACGTAATCCGGCAACTGGAAATCCCCTTGCAGGTCGGCGTGATCCAGGCCCGAAGCTACCGCGGCGCGGCCACCTCGCCCGGCGAACTGGCCATCCACGACGGGGAACTACCCCATGTGCGAGGACGCCACGTGTTGCTGGTCGATGACATCTATGACACCGGCCGAACGCTGGCTGGGCTGTACGACCATCTGCGGCCTCTGGAGCCAGCTTCGATCCGCTCGGCCGTCTTGCTGCGAAAACAAGGACGCCAGCAAGTCCCCCTGGAACCCGACTACGTGGTATTTGATATTCCCGACGTATTCGTCGTCGGATACGGTTTGGATTACCGGGACCACTACCGCCATCTGTCCTACGTGGCGGCCCTCGACCCCCAGGATATTGAACAGTTCCAGGAGTGAACTCTTGCACCTCGGCGTGGTGGCTCCTCGATGCTGGCCCGATCCGGCCTCTTGCAGTGAACTGCAGTGGCACCTGGCCCGTTCCCTGCAAGAACGCAACGTGCGGCTTTCCGTCTGGGGTTGGAAACGCTGGCCCGCAGAACCGGATCAGACCAGACTGGAAGCGGCTCGGTTCCTGAGACTGCAACGGCCCGGCGGACTGTTCTCTTCCACGCGGGCAGCTAGGGAGCTTGCCCAGAGTTTCCGCTCCCTGCTTCCGGAACTGGGTGCGTTGCTACTCTTGGGTTGGCAAGAGGAGTTCCAACCCTGCATGGACCTGGCCCGGGCTCGGAACATTCCTGTTGCCCTCTGGCTGGAGCGGCTGCCGCGGGGGCAGGCAGGCCGAGGCCCCCACTGGTGGTCTTCAGGCCACGCGCTGCCGCAACAAGCCGTCAGGCTCTGCTGTGGCCCCCGGGTGGAACAAGCCGTCCGTCGGCAAGGCGGCGGCCAAAGTTCCACGGTGCGGGTTCTCAAGGGAATCGCCATGCCCCCTGCTGCCCCTTCCACCCGGCCTCAGCAACTGCGGCACAACCTGGCTCGCTGCTGGCCGCATGTGCCGGTGGTTGGCCAGTGCGACCACCTGCTGTTGCTTGGTCCCCCGGGCGCTGGCTTGCGCCACTGGGACTGGATTCAACAATTGGCCCAACAACTAGCCTGCGGAAACAATCGCGGCATTTGCTTGGGGGTATTGGCCGGTGCGGACGAGTCGGCCCCGCAGCTTGTGCAGGTGCCTTCGGGCGTCCCGGTGGTTACCTTGTGGCCGTTTCACGATTGGGCTGACTTGTTTCTTGCGGCCGATCTGTGCGTGTGGCTCCCCGACGGTGCGGAAGTGCCGTACTTCGTCCTGCAAGCCATGGCGTGCGGACGGCCGGTGCTGGCCCCGGATGTTCCAGAAACGGAGTTTTTGTTGGGCGAAAAACGGTTCGGCCTCCGGCTCCCCTGGCAGCCGATCCAATCATGGGGCGAGCAGATCGCCCTCCTGCTGGACCACCCGGAACGCTACAAAGAACTTGCCCTCGCAGCCCGCAAACGCGTGCAAAACCAGTTCACCTACCAGGCGATGCTCCAATCCATCTTCCAAGCCCTGGGAACTTCCCTGCCCGAAGCTGGGAAGCCCTTGGCCGGTTGAAGCTCCCGATGACCCAGTTGCATTTGCTGCCCCACTGGAATGACCCCTGGGCCGTCTTGTCGCTGCTGGCCCACTTGGAACACGCGCCCCCGGACCGGCACCACGCAGTGGCGTGGCACCCCGGGGCAGGCCGGGCCTGGTTTACCCGAAGCGGGGTTTCCACCTCGGTGCTTTATCGCCGCTGGTCCTGGGACCCGATTGCTCTTTGGCGCTGGTGGCGCCTGCTGCGGCAAACGAACTGGGACACCGTGCACTTGTGGGGAGGGTTTTCCCAAGGGGCGGCTCCCACGTTGGCGATGATTCCGGCCCAGCGTGTGGTTCTGCACGCACTCCGGGGCGGCGATCTGGACACCGTGCCGTATCTGGAGCGGCACGCCCCGGCTCCGCGGGAAGTGCGGCTTCCGGAAGCCTGGCTGCAGGCGGCCCGCAGACGCTTCGCCGCCTGGAAAGAATACCTAATGGCGACTCAGGCCCCTTGGCCCGTTCTGCCCGAACCGGTGGAGCCCACTTGGGTTTCTTCGCCGGACCAGATGCGGCAGCTCCAGCGACTGCTGGCCGCCCCAGGCGCAGTGGTGCTTTGTTACGACGACGGACGTACTCTGCGTGGAACCAAAAGTCTGTTATGGGCAGCCGATATTCTGTGCACGACCTGGCCGGAACGGCTGCATGTTTGTTTCACAGGCCCCCGGTCCCTGCACCCGGCCGCGGTACAGTTTTGGGCCACCTTGCGTACCCGGCAGCGTATCTGTTGGCTCCCCTGGCCGTTGGTGTTCCGCGAAGTATTTCCGCGGGCAAGCGTGCTTTGGTGGAACGATGCGGACGATCTGCCCCTGTTGCTCCCGCGTGCCGCCCTCGGGCAAGGCGTGGCCGTGCTCGGCTGGTCTGCCTCGCTGTTCCCTCTACAAACAGCAGCCAGCCAGAGTGTTCGCATTACGGAACACGACCCGTATGCACTGGCTTCGGCCACCCACGCCGTGCTGGAACAGAAAGCGGCGTTCCCCCAGCACGGTTAAGCCTGGGTACCCTGCGGGAGGACGCGGCCCGGGGGAGCGACGGGGCCCAAATCTTTCGAAACCGAAGGCAGAAGGGGGCTTGTTCCTGGCAGAGCAAAGCGTTGACACCCCTATCCTGGCTCGATACGGTAAGTTATGGAGGTTATTTCCGTTCCGACTCGGGACGGACTGGGCAAGAAGGAAGCCTGCCCGGCAATCAGGTCGAGCCGGTCGGAATGTCCAGAGGCTGGTTGGCTCTGGCCGCAGAATGTGATTCGGGCACTGAAAGCCAGTTTCGGCGCAGCGGCTAGTCACATCCCGTAGCTTTGTCTTGACAGTGGCCGCCCCGCAGCGGGGCGCACCCTTCGCAGGAGTCGAGCCGACATGTCCACTCAAATGGATGATTTCACGCGGATTCTGATACAGCAGGGGATCGTGGGCAATTCCCAAGTGGAAGAAGCCCGACAACTAGCTCGCAGCGGAAACAAATCCGTGGCCGAAGCGCTCATCCAACTGGGCTACGCCACGGGGGAAGACGTGATGCGGGCCATTGCCCGCGAACGGCGGTTGCCGTTTGTGAACTTGAAAGAGGTGGAAATCCCCCTGTCGGTCATCGAGCTGGTTCCCGAGTCGGTGGCCCGCGAAAACTGTGTGCTTCCGCTGGCCGAGGAAGAAGACGGGACGCTGAAGATCATCATGAGCGATCCCGACGATATGGAAACGCTGGACAAACTGCGGTTCATCCTCGACCGAAGAATCGAAGTGGTGCTGGCCCCCCGGGAAGCAATCCTGGAAGCCATCAACCGCTACTATGGCCAGAACGACGCGGAAAGCCACGACTCCATCCTACAAGAGTTTACCGACACGGCGATCGACTTCACCGAAACGATCGAAGAAGGCACTCAAACCATCGAAGAAGAGGAGGTCGACGAAAACTCCGCCCCCATCGTGCGGCTGGTCCACCTGATTATCACTGAAGCGGTCCAGCTTCGGGCATCGGATATTCACATCGAGCCGTTCGAGGACCGGATTCGGGTTCGGTATCGAATTGACGGCGTTTTGGTTGAGCGTGATACAATTCCGCGGCGCTTGCATGGGGCTGTGTTGTCGCGAATCAAGATTCTGGCCCGAATGGACATCGCTGAGCGGCGACGGCCCCAGGACGGCCGGATCAAGCTCACGGCTGCTGATAAAGAATTGGACCTCCGCGTGAGCGTGTTGCCGACCAACCACGGTCAGGCTGTGGTGATGCGGATTCTGGACAAAGAGAACATTCGAGTGGGCCTGCGGCAGTTAGGCATGGCCGAGGACACTCTGCAGACGTTCCGCCAACTGATCCGCCGCCCCAACGGCATTATTCTAGTAACTGGGCCAACGGGATCGGGAAAAACCACCACGCTCTATGCCGCGCTGAACGAGCTGAACCGCCCAGACCGCAAGATCATCACCGCCGAGGACCCGGTGGAGTATTACCTGCCGGGCATCAACCAGGTGGAGGTGAAGCACGACATCGGGCTGGACTTTGCCCGGATCATCCGCGCCATGCTGCGGCAGGCCCCCAATATCATCCTGGTGGGGGAAATGCGCGATACCGAGACAGCAGAAATGGGGATTCAGGCCTCTCTCACTGGACACTTGGTATTTAGTACACTGCATACGAACGATGCGCCCAGTGCCATTACACGTATGGTCGATATGGGGGTCCCCTCTTATCTCGTGGCCAGCAGCGTGATTGCCGTTCTGGCCCAGCGGTTGGTGCGGGTCGTTTGCAGCAAATGTAAACAGCCGTTCACTCCGAGTGAGGCAGTCTTGCAGCTTGCCGGTATCTCGCCTGAGCAAGCCAGAGAAGCCACTTTCTTTAAAGGCAAGGGCTGCAGCCACTGCCAGAAGACCGGCTATCGGGGGCGGTTGGGCATCTTCGAGCTGATGCTGCTGACCCCCCGCATCCGCGAAATGGCCTATCGGAATGCCCCTACCCAGGAAGTGCGTAACACCGCAATTCAAGAGGGGATGCGCACGATGTTCGAAGACGGCGTGATGAAAGCCATGCAGGGGATCACCACGCTGGAGGAAGTGTTCCGTGTGGCCAAACGAGAGGCTGACTGATGCCCTGCAAGGCCGTCCTGGTTGCCGCTTGCGCGCGTTCCCCCCAACAGGGACGAGTAGCGGCCTGGATCGGCTCGGGCGTCGAGCGGGCTTTCCTGGGTGGAACCTTATGGCAATGATCAGCAATCCTGTAACACCAATCGATCTTCCCCTCGGAAACAGGCAAACCGTTGAGTCGAGTCGGCACGGAGCGAATAATGGCTAACGACAGGGCCAAGTCATCAGGGGCCGGGTTCCCCGTGCCGGCACATCGACTCCCTATGAATCATCGCTTCCTTTCCTGTTTTGCCCTTTTCCGGGAGTGGTCCAGAGCGAGAAGTTTGGCCCAGAAAAAGTGTGTGGCCAAAAGGTGTGTCGGCTCTGCTCATCGCTTCGCTTCTCTTTTGTCATGAGGGGGAACGGTCTATGGCCACGTTGTTGATGGACAAGCTGTTGCAGTCGATGATCAACCAGGGGGCCAGCGACTTGCACATCACAGTGGGGCAACCTCCGGTGATCCGGCTCCACGGGCGGCTGAAACGTCTGGAAACCAAAGTGCTGGAACCGGACGACACGGTTTCGCTGATGAAGCAAATTGCTCCGGAACGCTGCCAGCAGGCATTGCAGGAAGTGGGTGGGGCGGACTTCGGCTTCGCTTTCGGCAAGCAGGCCCGGTTCCGCGTCTCGCTTTTCAAGCAGCGAGGCCACGTAGCCATGGTGCTGCGGATCATTCCTTTTAAGATCATGAGCATCGAAGAGCTGGGGCTCCCCTGGCCGTGCAAGGAACTGGTGCAGCGTCCACGGGGGCTGTTTCTGGTAACCGGACCCACCGGCTCGGGAAAAAGTACCACGCTGGCCGCGTTGGTCAACTTCCTGAACGAGAACTTCGACCACCACATCATCACCATCGAAGACCCCATCGAGTTCTACCACGACCACAAGCGATCCACGATCAACCAGCGAGAGGTGGGGGTCGACGTGCCCAGCTTTGCCGCCGCGTTGCGGGCAGCGTTACGCCAGGACCCGGACGTGATTCTGGTGGGCGAAATGCGCGACCTGGAAACCATCGAGGCGGCCCTAACGGCAGCCGAAACCGGGCACGTGGTCTTCGGCACCCTGCACACCAACTCGGCCGACGGAACGATTAACCGGATTATCGACGCGTTTCCCACCACGCAGCAGGAACAAATCCGCGTGCAGCTTTCGACTTCGCTGTTGGGCGTGCTGTGCCAGCAGCTTTTGCCCAAGATTGGCGGGGGGCGAATTGCCGCCTTCGAGATGCTGGTGGTCACGCCGGGGATCGGGAACCTGATTCGCGAGAACAAGGTGTTCCGCATCCCTTCGATGATCCAGACCGGAGCCAAGTTCGGCATGGTGTTGTTGGACGATTATCTGTTCGGGCTGTGGGAAAGCGGCAAGGTGACTAAAGAGGCCGCCCTGAGCAAAGCCAATCGCCCGGACGATCTCCGCAAACGGATCGAACAAGCCGAAGCAGCCATGATGGCCGGAGCCGGTCCAGGGGGACCGGGTAACCAACAGCCGGTTCCCCCGGGAACTCCCGGTGGGTAACGTGGTGCGGCCGCCAATTCCACGAGCAAATCGTCCCGAAGGATAAACAGACGAAGGTGACTTGAACCATGGCTATGCGACGCATCGGACAGGTGTTCGTCGACCTGGGGTTCATCGACGAAGACCAACTGGAAATGCTGCTGGAAGAGCAGCGGGAGAGCCGGCCCGACGAACTGCTCGGCTCCATCGCCATGAACCTGGGCATGATCAACGAAGAGCAACTGGCCCAGGCTTTGGCTGAGCAGTGGGGATTGCAGGTCTTCCAGCTTTCCGAGGCGGTGATCCCACCGGACGTACTGGAACATATTACCGAGCCGATGGCTCAACTGTATCGGGTCATTCCAGTGGCGTTTCGGGACGGGGTGCTCACCATCGCCACGGCCGAGCCGCAAAAGATCCAGGTGCTGGACGAGCTGCGGAACTTTCTAGGCTATGAGATTCGGGCGGTAGTCTGTACCGAGCGCGAGATCGAAGAAGCGCTGAACCGGTACTACTCCTCCGATAAAGACACGATGGGGACCATTCTGGAGGAGATTGAAAAAGACGAGGCACTGAACCGCGCTGCCAGCAGCCTGGAACGGGAAGGTCCGATTGATCTGACCGACGTGCGCGAGCTGGTTGACAGCGCCCCGGTGCGGAAACTGCTGAACATGGTGCTGTTGCTGGCGATTCGGGACAAGGCCAGCGACTTGCACTTTGAGCCGTTCGAGGACGAGTTCAAGATTCGCATCAAAGCCGACGGCGTGTTGTACGAGATGGTGCCGCCGCCGCGGCATCTGGCCTTTGCCATCACCACGCGGCTAAAAGTGATGGCCAATCTGGACATTGCCGAGCGGCGGCTACCCCAGGACGGACGGATCGAACTGACTGTGGGCGGGCACCCGGTCGATTTGCGGGTGAGCGTGCTGCCGACGATGTTCGGCGAAAGCGTGGTGCTGCGAATCCTGGACCGCTCGGTGGTAAAGCTGGACCTGAACCAGGTGGGGATGGACCCCCAGGTGCTAAGCACCTTCCGCGAGATCGTCAAACGTCCCAACGGGATTGTGCTGGTGACCGGTCCGACCGGCAGCGGCAAGACCACCACGCTCTACTCGGTGTTGAACGAGCTGAACACCATCGAGGACAAGATCATCACCACCGAGGATCCGGTGGAATACGATCTGGACGGAATCATCCAGATTCCGATTAATCCGGAGATCGGGGTGACGTTCGCTTCGTGCCTGCGGGCGATTCTGCGGCACGACCCGGACCGCATCCTGGTGGGCGAGATTCGGGACCTGGAGACGGCCGAGATTGCCGTGCAGGCGTCGCTAACCGGGCACATGGTCTTCAGTACCTTGCACACCAACGACGCCCCCAGCACGGTGACGCGATTGCGCGACATGGGGGTGCCGCCATTTTTGATTACGGCCACGGTGGAGGCGATTCTGGCCCAGCGATTGGTGCGGACGATCTGCACCCAGTGCAAAGAAGAAACCACCATGAGCTCGGAGGTGATGGCCGACCTGCAACTGACCCCGGAAGACTTGCAAGGGAAAAAGATTTATCGCGGCCGTGGCTGCGACGCGTGCAACCATACGGGTTACCGGGGGCGTACGGGCATCTTCGAGCTGATGGTGATGAACGAGGAACTGCGCGAAATGATAATGAAGAACGTGCCGACCGACCAGCTTCGCGAAGCCGCTCGCGGCTACGGAATGACCACGTTGCGAGAAAGTGGGCTGGAGGCCATCTTCGCCGGCAAAACGACCCCCGAGGAAGTGATTCGTGAAACGATCATTGAAGCCTAAGCAAGGATTCCGCAACAAGTCGGAACCGCTTGAAGGACCAAGGAAACCGGGTGACAGCGGTCCCTGGGAAGGACCTCCCCCTGGGTGCTTGAAGATGGGAACTTAGCCATGCCGACCTTCGAGTTTGTTGCTCGGGACGCCACGGGAGCCGAGATTCGCGATATTGTCGAGGCGCCCAACGAAGAAGAAGCCCATGCCACGATACGGCAGATGGGCTACTACGTTACCAAGATCACCCAGAAGAAAAGTACAGCGACCGATGCCGCGGGCCGGAAGCGGCGTTCGTTCGCTATCGGTCGGGTCAAGCGGAAGGTGCTGACCGTGTTCACCCGGCAGTTATCCATTCTGCAAGACGCAGGGCTGCCGATTCTCCGCAGCCTGCGCATCCTGGAAGAACAGGCTCCGCCGGGGGCACTGAAAAACGCGCTGATTACCGTTTGCGAGGAGATCGAAGGGGGGGCAACGCTCTCGGAGGCGATGGCCAAGGCTCCCAAAGCGTTCGACCGGCTTTACATCAACATGATCAAAGCCGGAGAAGCGGGCGGGGCGTTGGAGATCATTCTGCAACGTCTGGCCGAGTTTCTGGAAAAGGCCGAATCGTTGAAACGGAAAGTGCGGGGGGCGATGGTCTATCCGATCGTGGTCATCGTGGTGGCCATCCTCATCCTCACGTTCATCATGATCAAGATCGTGCCGGAGTTCGAAAAGATCTTCGAGGAGTTCGACGCCGAACTGCCGGCGATGACGCAACTGCTCATCAACATCTCCAATGCTATGTTCCGCTACTGGTGGGCGTTTTTGCTGATTCCGGTGGCCATCTATTTGCTGGTGGCCATTTCGTGCAGTTTTCGTTATGGCCGGCTCGGTTGGGACCTGTTCAAGCTGAGAATCCCGGTGTTTGGCAAGCTGATTCAGAAGAACATCCTGGCCCGCACCACCCGAACCCTCGGCACGCTGATTGCCAGCGGGGTGCCGATCTTGGAAGCGCTGAACATCACCCGGGAAACCAGTAACAACCTGATGTTCGAGAACTTGTACGCCAAGGTGTACGAGTCGATTCGGGAAGGGGAAACGATCGCCGCACCGCTGAAGGAGTACTCTGCCCCGCCCTTCCATCCCATCACGCTGTTTTGGTGCGGGTTTTTCCTGGCGGGCCCAGTCGGGATGTTGTTCTACTTGCTGCGGGGACGGCAGCGCGTGGTGGACGACATCGTGGTGAACATGGTGGACGTGGGAGAAGAAACCGGGGAACTGGACACCATGCTCTACAAAGTGGCTGACGTGTACGACGAAGAAGTGAAGGTGATGACCGACACCCTAACCAGCCTGCTGGAACCGATCATGATTTGCGTGCTGGGCGGGATGGTCGGCTTTATCGTTATCGCCTTGTTCATGCCGTTGATTTCGCTGATTAGCAAGCTGAGCCGTTAGGGGGTTTTGCGCCCGCAAGCGGCGCCGGGCTGCCAGGGGCCCCGGGACCAGGCCGCTGGAAGAATCGAAGGAGTGCCAGAATCATGCGAGCACAGTCACGCCTCGTTGCCGGAACGACTCGCCGGGGCTTTACCCTGGTGGAGCTACTGGTGGTCATTATCATTATCGCCCTGCTGGCCGGACTGGTGACCGCGGGTCTGGCTGCGGCGATGCGTCGGGCCAAGCGGGCGCGGATTACCCTGGAGATCAGCCAGCTTTCCGTGGCCTTGCAAAAGTACAAGGACCAGTACGGGGAGTTCCCGCCGGACTTTTCGGTTCCCTGGAACACCACCATGGATGGTGTGTCCTATGGGCCGCGGGTGGTGGTGCGGCACCTGCGGAAGGCGTTTCCCCGGTACACGGGGAACGCAAACGGAATCGTCAATTTCCAGGGGAACGGCGTCGGGGCGCTGGATCCGGCCGAAGCACTGGTCTTCTGGCTGGGCGGATTGCCTGACGCCCAAGGAGTTCCTTCCGGGTTTTGCAAGGTTCCCGCTCAGCCGTTTCTGCTGCCGGGTCAGAATACGAACCAGAGTACCTCCCGGACACTGCCGCTTTTTGAGTTCGAAGAGACGCGACTAGCCGACCGGGACAACGACGGCTGGCCGGAGTATTACCCGCCGGGATTCGTCCCAGGGCAGGATCCGCCCTATGTGTACTTCGCCGCCTGGCCGGCCTTTTATAACGATCCGCACCAACACCACCGGTATCATGATGCGGCGAGGTATCCCCGCGGCTCGGGTGCGCCGTCCTGGGGAGTTGCCCGCCCCTACGCCCTAGCTGGCTCGTCCGGTCTTCGGTGGGTGGAACCGCGCGGGTTTCAGATCATCTGCGCCGGGTTGGACCGTCACTTCGGAACGGGCAACGGGCCGAAGTTCTTCCCCAGCGGAGCCAACTACTCGCCCGAAGACTGGGACAACTTGACCAGCTTTTACGAAGGAACGCTGGAGGACGCCTCGCAGGATTCGACGCTCAACCCTTGAGCCCAAGGGACGTCGTTACAGGAGAAGTTGCATGTTCGGTTGCGGGCAATCCGGTCAAAAAGATCAGCGGCGGCCCGGCTTTACCCTGGTGGAGCTGCTGATGGTGCTGACGATCGTGGCGCTGCTCACCTCGGCGCTGCTGGGAGCGATTTACGCTGCCCAGGAAGCGGCCCGAGCCACCCAGACCCGACACACCATCGCCAAGCTGCACCAGCATACGATGTACCACTGGGAAACCTATCGCACGCAGCGACTGGGGATTGCTCCCCGGGGGAGCCTTCCGGGCAATCCCAACGAAAACTACACCAGTTTTGCCCGGCGGCGACTGGAACTGCTGTGGAAAGTGATGCAAGCGGAAATGCCCGACCATTACAGCGATTTCACGCAGTACGCTTCCCAGCCGGACGATTCTCCGTTCCTCCTGGCCCGCTGGTACCAACAGGTGCTGGCGGCCACGGGTAACCAGGCCACCGCGGGCAACAGCAACCGGGCGGCCGAGTGCTTGTACTTGTTTATCACCATCGGCGCGCGCAGCGAGGACGACCTGCCGGTGCGATCGCGGGAAGTGGGCGATACAGACGGAGACGGAATGCTAGAGTTCCTGGACGGCTGGGGACAGCCGATCCGCTGGCTGCGTTGGGCACCGGGATTTCAACTTGCCGGTGTCTCACCCGTGCTGGCCTCGGGCGAAGTGGCCGAAGACCCCTTTGATCCATTGAAAGTCAGCCGCTTGATCCCGCCGGCCAACAATTCGCAGTGGAACAACACGCCGACCGGGTACATGATCCCGCTTATCTACTCGGTGGGGCCGGATGGGGAGTCGGGACTGAACGATCCAGACTCCAACCCGAGTGGCTGGCCGCAATTTAACGGGGACTGGCATCCGCTCTCCGGGTTCCCTGGTCCTGGCGGTGCGCCTGCTCCGCGGGGAGCCGTGCTCGATGCCAACCTGGCCGCCGACAATATCCACAACTACTTCCAGCAGACTTCGGAGCCATGATCCGCATGATGTTTCCTTTGCGGAACGCACGTCGCAGCGGCTTCACGCTCATGGAGCTGCTGGTGACCATTTTCATCCTGGTGGCCATCACGGTCATTGCCCTGGGGGTGGCCGCGCCGGACACCCAACAGCGCCGCCTGCGCGAAGCGGCACGGCAGGTGGAGCTGTATCTGCACCGAGCGCGCAGTCGGGCCCAGGAATTAGGCCGCCCGGTAGGGGTGCTGGTGGTGCCCTACCGTCCGAATCCTACAGCTCCTGCGGCGAATTACGCTTTGCAGTTGTTTACCGTCGAAGTGCCCGAGCCCTACGTAGCCGGTTCGCCGACTGCTCCCGTCTACATAGTCCGAGTGGAAACAAACCCGCCCGCGGGAAGCCCGAAGTATTTTGTGCTGGGGGTTACCGATCCGGGCTGGCAGAAGTTGGTTCGACAAGGGGACCTGGTGCGACTGAATCAACAAGGCCCCTGGCATCAAATACTCGGTTCGGTGGATTCGAACGGGAACGGTTTTCCCGGCGTGGACGCACAAGGGTATCTTGATTACCCATTTTGGGTCGTGCGGATGTCGTGGGCTGGCTCCTCCGATGTGCTGGGCCCGGAACGCCAGTTTCCCTATCGGGCTAAGGATCGGCTGACCCAGGGCGTTGTGGTGTTGCGCTATCCGCGGCCCAATGCCCAGACCTTTACCGCCGCCGAACCGCTGGAACTGCCCCAAGGGGTGGTGATCGACTTGCCGCGGTCCGGGGTCGCCTTGCCCAACGGGGCTACGATCAACGCCGTGCCGGGGATGTTCATCGGCTTCAGCGCCGCGGGGCAACCATTTGCCATTCGCAACGGGCAACTCCTGCAAGGCCACGTGTTTTTGCTAGTGGGCCTGGTTGAGCGAGTCGCCGATGGAACGAACCTCAGCGAACCAGGCACCTACTGGGTGGGTGTGAACGGACGCACGGGCCAAATCACCACCGCCATCAACGCCGGGGGGAACAATCCCTTGCAGGCCATGCAATACATCCTGCAGTGGGACAGTGAGGGAGGAAACTAAACGCCGCCATGTTTTCCGTTCATCCGATTCCACGTTGCAGTTCCCACGACCGCCGTGCCCGCAGCGGCTTGTCGCTGCTGGAGGTGCTGTTTTCCATCTTTATCATCTCCATTGGCATGCTGGGAGCGGCCATGCTGGTGGTGGTGGGGAACCAATACGCGGCCGAAGCTAATCTAAAGGACCGCGCCGCTACCTGCGGGACGGGGGCGTTTCATCAGATTGTGGCCCGGGGAATATATCGACCCGGCTCCTGGCTTAATGCGGTTGCGGGAACTCCCAACCCCGGCCCCTATCAGCCGGTAGTCATCGATCCGCTGTTGATCCATTTCCGGCAGCTTCAGGGGACCGCTCCTCCGGGGGCGTTTCGTATGGCGATCAACGTCCCTCGGCGCACCTGGACGGGAGTAAACATCACCGGATCACCCGCACAGAGTTATGCTCTGGCCCGAGAGGTCTTCACCTGGCAGGACGACTTGGTGTTCGAGCCACCGCCGGGAGACGCCAACGGGCGGCCGCTGCCCCTTACCTACCGACCCGGCAGCGGCACGCTGGATGCCAGCGAGGGCCAGTTCAGTTGGATGGCGATTATCCAACGGGCATGGCCGGAAATCCGGTCCAGCTTGCCCGTAGCACAACAACGGCTGTGGCGGATAACCGTGGTGGTCTTCGCCCGGCGGAACCTGTCAGAACGGGAACATCGGGTTCCTGATGGTTCGGGTTCCAGTGTTCAGTTTTACCCGCCGGGGAACAACTTGATTTTGCAAAATCCCCAGACGGAAGTGCAGCCATACTTGCTGCCGGATCGCTGGATTCTGCTTTCCGTTCAACATCCCGCGCCGGGAAACCCCGTCTTTTATCAGTGGTATCGGATTGTTTCCGTAACCCAGCTCGGCAACACTGGCCGGTGGCTACTGCGACTGGACGGGCCACAGTGGCCCTATCCGGCCGCTGGTGGTCCTTCGGTGACGGTCACCGTCGTGCCGGACGTAGTGGCCGTATACGACCGTGTGATTGCGGTTGATCCGAACAGGTAAATCCTAAGAACACGAGTAGGTTTTGCCATTTTTGGGGAACAAGAACCGGGCCAGCCAAACGGGCGATTTTGACACCAAGGAGAAAACCCGATGCAGAGCCGGTACAACTGCTGGGTGCGTTTCAGCCCCCAGGGAGCAGGAGCCCGACGTCGCGGCATCCTGCTGTTGGGTGTGATCGGCTTGCTGGTGTTGGTTTCGCTGCTGGCCATTACCTGGGTGGTGGCTGCCCGACACCAGAAGTCCGTTTCTCGTTCGACGATTCGCCATCGCCGTTGGGATCAGCGCTGGCAGCACACTTTGGACGAAGCCCTGGGCCAAGTGGTACGCGGGACGAACAACCGCTTGTCAGTCATCGGCCCTCACAGCCTGCTGGAAGACCTGTACGGCAACGACGGCTACGGGCCGGTTCAACTTGTCCCCTTGAGCGGCGGTGCTCCCACTGTCTTTCATCCCGTGCGTCAGAACAACCAACCGCTGCACGAGCTAGTGGTGGTTCGCGTGCAAGCCACCCCAGCCGCTCCGTTGCCGCCGGATCCGGACCACTTTACCGGCTGTGTGTGGACGTTCATCGGAGAGCCGGTCGATGGGCGCAGCGTGCGCATCCTGGGCTATTGGTACGACGCCAACACCGGTATCGGCACTTTCACCCTGGAAACATTTCCCGAAGCCGACGAGCTGATCGGCGCCTTTGCAAGCGGGAACCCTCCTCGGGTGCAGTTCCTCGTCAACGGTCGGCCGTTCAACGGACGAGGGTTTCGGTTCAACCCGCAAAACCACACCGTGGCATTCAACCCTGTGTTTGGCGGCTCGGATCCCGATCCCACCCAGGGGGCCGACGAAGACTACGACATTCCCGACTTCAACAACTGGCTACTGGCCGGGGCGTTCTGGACCGGGAACGATTCCCGGTTCGATCCCAACTTGCAGAACCGGTGGTTGGTACTCATCCCCTCGCTGCACCGGCCCGCGCTGGTCAATGCCTTGGCCGACTATCCGCAAGCCGCTGGGCACGGAAATGACCATAAGCGCCTCTGGATCCTGCGGCCCTGGACGTTCCATCACCCTTTGTTCCGCCAGGTGAATCCGTGGCTGGCCTACTCTTTGGAACAAACGACCCCCTTCACCCCGGGAGCTATTCCCGGCGTGCTCGACACCGACGGCAACGGCAAGTATGACACGGTCATTTGGGACGTGGATAACGACCGGGACGGCGTGCCGGACAGCATTTGGGTCGATTTGGGCTTTCCCGTGGCCCGCGACGAAAAGGGGCGGCTGTACAAACCACTGTTTGCCATCCTGTGCCGGGACCTGGATGGGCGTTTGAACCTTTCGGTCCACGGCAGCCACGTCCATTTGGAAACACCGAATCTCAACGGGGCCTTTACGCTCCCCAGCGGAGTGGGAGCAGGGCAACTGGCCGTGGGCTTGGGCTACGGCCCCGCGGGAGTGAACCTGCGCGCCGTGCTGGGCCCCACCGAACTGGGCCGTTTGCTTTTCGGTGACCCGAACCCGGCCAACAAACTTCCCGGCCGCTACGGATACTACGGCGAAGACGGCAACGCGAGCAACCCGCCCCGAGCCGGCGTGCGTGGTGTGCTCGACCCCCGCTTCGTCCTGGCCAACCCGGACTTAATCGGTTCCTATCGCCACGGCGATGCCGACTTGGACGAAGACGCCCGGCTGTGGGTTACCCCGGTGGGACAGCCGCAGTGGGTTTTCAATGGGCCGCTAAGTTCCATCCAAACCAATTTTACCCCCACGGACCAACAGGGGGATGAAGCAGCAGACCACCCCTATAAGCTAAACCCCTACGACGAAACCTACCGCACCACCCCGGGAGGGCCGCAGCCGGTGGACGTGCCATTTTCGGCCGAGTCGCTGGAACTGGTCCTGCGGCTCTACGACCAGGACACCGTTTTCATGGACCGGCGCTTGCAGCGTCTGTTGCCTGGTGTGTTCAACCCGGACGACTGGTCGCGTTATCGCCGCGGGCTGCTGACCACCGAAAGCTACGACCTGCCCGTGCCGGCCGTCCAACTCCCCGATCATTTACGGCGGATGCTACTTCCGGACCAACCGAATGACAACCGAAGGTTTCCGAACCGCTACAACCAGGACGCAGCCGCCTACGTGCAGCAGTGGACTGGCTTGGACCCGAACATCGACACCCAGCGGGCCAGGTTGTTCCAGCCTTCGTTTGGGCAGTTGCTCGCCTTGCAGATCATTTACGAAACCGACCTGAACTCCCCCGCAGCCAATAACCTGCAGGTATGGAGCTCCGTGCAGCAACTGGCGGCTTTCGAGCTGATGCTGGGCCGGCGGATGAACGTCAACCGGTTGTGGAGCAACGGCCGGGACGATTCGCCAAACAACCAATGGGGATTCGGCACCGTGGACGAGCCGGGTGAGCAGACTTCCGGTTTTCCCGTGGAGGCCCTGCCGGTGGCGCCGGCTTCGGGCAACCCGGTAACCAACATTCCCGGCGATTGGAACAACGATGGCCGGATCACCGCCGCGGACCGCCGGGCACGCCAGCTCTACGCTCAGCACCTGTACGTGTTGGCCATGGCGCTGAAAGAGCCCAATACCACGCTGAACCTGCAAGGACTCAACACGCCACCAAACCGAGCCGAACGTCGTGCTGTAGCCCGGCGGCTGGCGCAATGGGCCGTGAACGTGGTCGATTTCCGCGATCCGGATTCGATCTGCACCCCCTTCTGCGTGGATCTGGAACCGTTCGTGGACAACAACGGGGACGGGTACACCTGGGACGTGCAACTGAATCCCAACAGCGACGACCCGATTGATCCTTCCTTCCTAGATAACGACCGCAACGGGATTGACGACAACCGCCCCTGGCTGGCTGTGGTCTGGGGAGCCGAGCGGCCCGAGTTGCTCATCACCGAAACCATGGCCTGGCATGATTTCCGCACCGAAGACCTGGACAACGACGACGGGGAAGGAAAAACGGTCAACCCCAACGATCCGACGAACCCCGATCCCGACATGGACGGCAATCCCGACTTTGATGACGACTTTGACCAGCGTCGTCGTCCGCAGGGGACTACTTTGATCGAACTTTACCGCCCCTGGTACGACATGGCCCCGGCGGAGCTGCGCCCCTTGCAAATCAGTGGTCCTCCGGTACCTATGCCGCTCAACGCTGTAGACTTGAGTCGCTTGGCCCCGCCGGATAGCAACGGCCGTCGTTATCCCGTGTGGCAGTTGGTGGTGGGACCGCGGCGAACCGATTACGATCGACCGCGCGGACAACCGCTGTTTGCCTCGCCGATGAGCTTCGACTGGACCGACCCGGCACAGGCCGAGCGCATTGTCTGGTTCACCACGGACAATCTCTTCCCGGGTAATCCGCGTACCGGCCCGGAACCCACCCGCAACCGCATCTACTATTGCCGCTTGGATCAGAACACCACGAACCCGGAGAACAAAGTGGGCTTTTCCACCTTCGGGAACAATGCAGCCGCTCCTGCCGTCGTCCGGCAGATGTTCCTCATCGGGCCCGGACAGTACCGCCTGGTCGGCTCCCGGGTGATGACCCGAATCGGGCGGTCCGGCCCCGGCGGCACGCGTAACAACCTCAAAACGATCCGGCTGTTGAACCAGAACGCCAACCAGCCCCAGCCGCCTAACCAGTTGGTGAGTGACACGCCCGGAGTGCAATACCCCACCATGGGCACGGAGATCAAGCCCGTCATGGGAATCCCGGCCAACTATCCCCGGCCGTTTACCATCTCGGAACCCCTGTTGGACGAACAGTATTACCCAACTCCTAACGCCCAGACCCAGGACCCGGATGACCCGAGCATCATTTACAACGACGCGTACAATCCGCCTCGGGACACGCCGCTGGACAAGGAGTTGGGCCGCCTGCAGGTGTTCTACACGACCGCCTTCAACAACGACTTCCGTGGCGTGTACCTGCTGCGGCTGGCCAACCCGTTGCGGCCTTACCATCCGACGCGCAACCCGTACCTGATCGTGGATTACAGCCCGATCGATCTGTCCGTGTACAACGGGCAGGCTCAAAACCCCAACAACGATCCGGACGATCTGGGTGGGGGGAACAGGCGTCAGAACGGGCAGATCCGTTTCGGCGGCCAGGAACGCAGCGGTGAGGGAGCCCGCAACGTCTGGAAACAGCGGTTCCGCAACCCGGATCGGCGCGGCCCGCACAACTTCATCCACAGCCTGGGCTTTTTGAACGGCTATCGCCGCGGCGTAGGCCCGCACACGCTGCTGGCCGCTCCCGGTGGGTTCAACACCAACGGCGGGGTGTGGACCTTGAACCTGCTCCAGACTCGGTTCCCCACCATCCCGCCGGCAGAGCGCAACCAGTTCCTGGGCGAACCGGCCGGAGGTCCCTATCCCTGGTTCCCGTGGCTCGACCGGCCGTTTGTCAGCCCCGCGGAACTACTGCTGGTGCCCAGTGGCCCGCCCAGCCGCTTGCTGGCCGAAGCGGACTATCCGCGAAATCCGGCACAGAACGACTATGCTCCGGCCAACTACCCGTTCACCGGCACGTTGGGTTGGTTTGCTCCGCAGTCGCGGTTGCACCGCGTGCTGGAGTACCTGGAAGTGCCCACCCGGTTCGCCTACGCCCACAAAGTGCTCTCCCCGCAGCAGATGGCCGGGCAGACCAACGTGCCGCACCGGTTCCATCCGCCGTTTCACTTCCTGAGCCGCTTCCGTGATCCCGGTCGGGTGAATCTCAACACCGCTTTCGACCAAGGCCACGTACTGGCGGCCGTGCTGAGCGACCCCACCTACGCCCGAGACCAGCACTGGTCCAAGGTGATGCAAAGCCTGCAAGGAGCCGCCGGGAATCTGCCGGTTTACCGGCAGGGATGGCCTACATTCTTCTTCAACCCCCTGCGGGCGTACAACGCCGAGGAGTTGCGGGCCACGACCGCCGGATTGTCGGTCATGCCTGCCCCAAGCGATCCCACGGCCGACGTGCACCGCACCTACCTGCGGCGCGATCCGCAGCAGCCGAACAAGCCGCTGTTTGTGGCCGCAGGTCCCGGCGACAGTCCCGGGGCGGGCCAGTCCGGGGCCGCGTTCCGCGATGCCAATCGCCACCCGGTGTTCCGTTACGTGCCGCTCAACAAACTGGCCAACACGGCCACCACCCGCAGCAACGTCTATGCGATCTGGATCACCGTGGGCTACTTCGAAGTCACGCCCGTGCAATCCAGCCAGGCCTACCCGGACGGATACCGAATTGGCCGCGAACTGGGTAGCGACACCGGCCAGGTGGTCCGCCACCGGGCCTTCTACATCTTCGACCGGAGCGTGCCCATGGGCTTTGTGCGCGGTATGGACCTGAACATCGAACGCGGCGTCCGCGTGCGGCGGTACATCGAGTAATGCCGTAGAGGCCAGGAGTAACCGGCCAAGAGTCCTTACGGGCCGTCACAAAACTTCCGGCCCCAAGCGCCACGCCCGAAGATTGGAGCGACGCCGGAGGGGTTTGTGACACGCTAGCAGTGCTCCCCAGTGGCCGACTCGCATCTACGATGTAGTGAGCCTCTCCGGGAGCTGACGCTCCCGGCTCGCTGCTTTCCTGGATCGCAAGAATCCGCGATTCTTCTTGCATTGGAGCGGAAGCTCCTGCCTCATTCCCCCATCCCCTCACGCCCCCAAGCCCTACTCAAGTCGGCGGCTCGCCGAGTGCGAGAATAAACGCTTATTCTCCCTCTGGTGCGAAAGCACTCTCCCCATCCCCCAAACCTCCGAGCCACCAAGCCCCACGCCTTACACAAGTCGGCGGCTCGCCGAGTTGTCGATTCGCGACAGCGGATTCCGAGCTACCGAGTACGAGCACGAGTACGAGGGTGAACGCTTGGATTTCCGTCGGAGCGGAAGCTCCTCGCGCAAGGCGCACGCCGCAAGCCGCAAGCCTATCCTCGCCTCGGAGCGGAAACTCCTACTCAAGACACAAGACCCAAGATGCAAGACCTTCTGGAGCGGAAGCCCTCCACGCCTTGCGGCCCCTGCGACTTTTGGAGGATGCTTGGGGGCTGCTAGAGTTTGGGGAGCTTGGGCTGTTGCGGGCGGGGCAGACGCCGCGGCTGTTCGCGGCGGATGCGGCGGTCCGGCGGACGGATTCGAGGTTTGGGACGCGGACGCGGCACATAGCGCTCTTCGATGCGAAAGCCCAGCGGATGGGCCAGCTCCCGCTGGGCCAGCATGGCCCAGGGCGT
>WFOE01000012.1 GCA_015488215.1 Planctomycetales bacterium | reverse complement strand
CCGCACCGGGCGAGGATAGGCTTGCGGCTTGCGCCGTGCGCCTTGCGCGAGGAGCTTCCGCTCCAGTGGAAAAGCAAGCGTTCGTACTCGTGCTCGTACTCGTAATCGGCAGCTCGTTGCCAGCACACTCGGCGAGCCGCCGACTTCAGTCGGCGGAGGTGGCAGGGCCGCAGCCGCTGGGTGCTGCCGCACCGGGCGAGGATAGGCTTGCGGCTTGCGGCGTGCGCCTTGCGCGGGGAGCTTCCGCTCCAGTGGAAAAGCAAGCGTTCGTACTCGTGCTCGTACTCGTAATCGGCAGCTCGTTGTCGATAACCGGCAATCGGCTTGCGGCGTTGCTGGAACGGACCGTCGGCGTATGGTATAGGGGTACGCGAGCACTCCCCGCGTGGTTCCCGCCTCGACGACTACTCTGCAAGAAAGGAGCGTGCCCTGATGAGACGTTCTGTCCTGAGTTCTTTTCTGATTGTCGTCGCGCTGCTTGCCGTGGTCGCTTCGCCTGCGGCCTGGGCCGAAGTGCGGCTGCACCGTCTGTTCAGCGATCACATGGTGCTGCAACAGCAACAGCCGGTGCGGGTGTTCGGTTGGGCTTCGCCGGGAGAGAAGGTTACCGTCAAGCTCGGCGCGGTCGAAGGTCAGGCCACGGCCGGCAAGGACGGCTTTTTCCTGGTGCAGTTGCCGCCGCAAAAGGCAGGCGGGCCGTTCGGCCTGATTGTAGAAGGCAAGGACAGCCGCGTGGCTTTGCAGGACGTAATGGTGGGCGAAGTGTGGGTCTGCAGCGGGCAATCGAACATGCAGTGGCCAGTCAGCCGAAGCGCCAATGCCCAACAGGTGATTGCCAACAGCAAGAACGACATGCTCCGCCTGTTTACCGTCGAGCGTCGTCCCAGCGACACACCCGAGACCGACGTGCGCGGCGGTCCCTGGCAGCTTTGCGGTCCCAAGACCGTGCCGGGCTTTTCGGCCGTGGCTTACCATTTTGGCAAACAGTTGCAGGAAAAGCTGGGAGTGGCCGTGGGCCTGATTAGCTCCAATTACGGCGGCACCCCGGCCGAAGCCTGGACCAGCCGCGAAGCCCTGGCCGCTCATCCCAAGCTGAAATACTACCTGGACCGGCCGCGTAACCCGCGGGACAAGAACCGGCCCTACGGGCTGTTCAACGCCATGATCCACCCGCTGTTGAAGTTCCCCATCCGCGGGGCGATCTGGTACCAGGGCGAAAGCAACGCGCAGAACTTCCAGCGGGCCGAAGAGTACTACACGCTCTTTCCGGTCATGATTCAGGACTGGCGCCGCCGGTGGGGGCTGGGGGACTTCCCCTTCCTGTTCGTGCAGTTGGCTCCCTTCCGGGCCAAGACAAGCCAGCCCACCCATGTGCCCTGGGCCGTTCTGCGCGACGCCCAACTGCACACGATGAAGACCGTGCCCAACACGGCCATGGCCGTCATTGTGGATGTAGGCGATGAACGCGACATCCACCCGCGGCAAAAAGGGCCGGTGGGCCGTCGGCTGGCTCTGGCTGCCCTGGCCCTGGCCTACGGCAAGGACCTGGTTTATTCCGGGCCAATCTACAAGTGCCACCGCAAAAAGGGCGACCGGATTGTTATCGAGTTCGACTTCGTCGGCAGCGGGCTGGTGGCTCGCGGAGGGCCGCTTACCGGGTTTACGATCTGCGGGCCGGATCGCAAGTTCGTCAACGCCCAGGCCAAGATCGAAGGAAAAACGGTCGTGGTCTGGAGCCCCAAGGTGAGTGATCCGGTGGCGGTGCGTTACGGCTGGGCCAACTACCCGCTGGGCAACCTGTGGAATCGGGAAGGGCTGCCGGCTTCGCCGTTCCGCACGGACCAGTTTCCCGTTGTGCCCCAAGGCAAATAGCAACGGCAGGGCGTCCGCCCCGCCGGATGCCAGGCAGCGACGAGTCGCCGTAACGGAAGCCCAACGCGCGCCGTAACCCAAAGGTTGCGGCGCGCGTTTTCCTGGCTGTCACAGAGCTTCCGGCCGCAAACACCACGCCTGGGGATTGGAGCGACGCCGGAGGGTTTTGGTGGCAGGCTCTTAGTTTTCCATTCCCGGGGGCCAACCGGGCTTACTTGCTGCTTTCCTCGTGCACCATCTGCACCAGGGCTCGGGCGTGTTCCGGCGGGGTTTGCGGCAGCACGCCGTGGCCCAGGTTGAAAATGTGCCCGGGCCGTCCGGCGCTGTAGCCCAGGATGGTTTGCACCTGTTTGCGCAGAAAGCCCAACGGGGCCAGCAGGGCCGCAGGGTCCAGGTTTCCTTGCACGGCCCGGTCGTGGCCCACGGTTGCCCAGGCCTGATCCAGCCGCACGCGCCAGTCCAGCCCAATGACCTGGCCGCCGGCTTCGGCCATCAGCGGTAACAGAGCGGGGTTTCCGGTCCCGAAATGGATTACCGGCACCGGCGGCAGCGAGGCGAACAGTTCCTTCATGTGAGGAAGGACAAACTGCCGGTAATCGTCCACGCCCAGGCAGCCCACCCAGGAATCAAACACCTGAAGCGCCTGGGCTCCGGCTTGCACCTGGGCCCGAAGATACCGGGCCACGCTTCGGCCCAGGCGGCCCATCAGCTCGTGCCAGGCCCCGGGGTCGCGATACATGAGCGTCTTGGTGTGCAGCCAGTTGCGACTGGCTCCGCCTTCGATTACGTAGCTGGCCAGCGTAAACGGCGCCCCGGCAAAGCCGATGACGGGAATCTGCTCCGGCAATCCGGCTCGGGTCAGCCGCACCGTTTCCATTACAAAATGGAGCGACTCCACGCTTTCCAGTTCCAGCACGCGCTCCACGTCCTGGGGATTGCGGACTGGGTTGTGAATCACCGGCCCGTGGCCCGCGGCAAACTCCAGTTCCAGCCCCATCGGTTCCAGGATGGGCAACAGGTCCGAAAAAATGATGGCCGCATCCACGCCCAGGTATTCGACGGTGCGGATCATCACTTCGGCACAAAGCTGGGGATTGCGGCACAGTTCCAGGAAGGAAACCTTGTCCCGGATTTCCCGATACTCCGGCAGGTAGCGTCCGGCCTGGCGCATGAGCCACACGGGTACCACGTCGGCCGGTTCCCGGCGGCAGGCTCGCATGAACGGCCCGTTCCAGCTCGGGTGCTGTTGCAATTGGGCCTGGACCTGCTGCGGTTCCACGGGGCGTTCCAGCAGCTCAAGCAGCGTGGCCTTGCGGGCGTGGAGTTCGGCGGCTGCTTGGGCGGCGGCCCGAACCAGATGCCCCATGTGCGGATGTTCCGGCACCACGTCCACCGGCCAGCCTGCTCGGCGAAGCGCTTCGCTGGTGGTGGGACCGACCGAGCCGACCACCACGCGGCGCATCGCCCGGTTCAAGTGGTCGAGTAGTCCCTGGTCCCGGGCCACCTGTACCACGTGGGCAATCTGCTGGGCCGAAGTGAACAGGGCCACCTGCACCTGGCCGTCGGCGATTTGGCGAATCACTTCCGCAAGCGGGCCGGTATCCTCCGGCAACGCCCAACGATAGACCACCAGCGGCACCACTTCGGCCCCGCGGGCTTGCAGCGCCTGGATAAGTTGTGGGTTGCTGGCTCCGTATTCCTGGACCAGCACCCGCTTGGAAGCGATTGGGCCCCAGGCGTCCAGGGCTTCGATCAGTTCCCGCCAGGTGTTTGGTTCCGGGGCGACCACGGCGGGGGTGAGCCCTCGTTTTTTCAGTGCGGCCGTGGGCTTGGGCCCCCGGGCCACCAGCACCACGCCGCGCAAGGCTTGCAGCAACTGTTCCTGGTCCACGGCCCCGGCCACTTGCTGGAAGAACTGCTCCACGCCCACGCCGGTTAGGAAGACGGCCAGGTGGTACTTCCCCTGGACCAGTTCCCGGGCGGCTTCGATCGCCTGCGGGTTTTGTTCCAGCGGGACTTCTTGCATCGAGGGGGCCACGTGCGGCACGCCGCCGTACCGGCGGATGAGCCGGGCCATCTCTTCGCGGCGGCGGCTCTCGAACGCAGCCACGTGCATTCCAGCAAAATCGCTCGCAGGGGCGGTCATTTTTCGGCTCACCAGGTCGGCTCACAAGGAACGAAAGCAGAACAAACGCCTGTTGCCGGGCGGATTGCGCGGCGGGCAAGCAGACAGTGTTCAGGACCGGCGGGGCCGCGTGCCGCAGCTGGCCGACTGTCCCTACCATAGCTGCCGGAGCTTGTTGTGAATATACTTCAAGGGGAGCCGTCCGGCCGGCGGCGTTCGGTCCTTGGCTGTACGTCCTTTCCTTGCCTGCACCGCCTGATGGTGCCGCGAACCATGCCCAACAGCAAGCTCCGGAGGCAGATTGCCTGGGAGGCCGCCCGGTTGATGTACGACCGCCAGGAACGCGAGTACTACCAAGCCAAGCTCAAAGCCGCGCGGCGCATCTGCCGGGGCTGGGTCAAGCCGCAGGACTTGCCCAGCAATGCCGAAATCCGCGACCAGATAGAGCTGCTGGCGCGGATGTTCGAAGGCCAGCGGCGCACCGAAAACCTGAAACAAATGCGACTGGAAGCGCTGCACCTGATGCGGCTGCTGTGCCGCTTCCGGCCCCGGCTGATCGGCTCCACGCTGACTGGACACGTTCGCCAAGGGTCGGATATCGACATCCACGTCTTTGCCGACAGCCCCGAGACGGTGGCCCAGGTGCTCGAACAGGAAGGCGTCGCCTACCAGGTGGAACGCAAGCGGGTCAAGAAGCAGGGGCAGCAGCGCATCTACACGCACATTCACGTCCAGGGCCAGTTTCCCGTGGAGATTACCGTCTATCCGGCCGACATGGCCCACCACGTCTTTCGCAGCTCGGTTACCGGCAAGCCGATGGAACGGGCCAGCATCGCCCAACTGGAACAACTGCTCCGCCGCGAGTACCCGGACCTGGACCTGGAGGCGGAACTGGCCGGGGTGGAACATCGTATCGACCGGTTCCAGATGTACGAGATGCTGCTGGTTCCGCTGGAAAACGTCCAGCAACCGCGGCGCTATCACCCGGAAGGAGACGCCCTGTACCACAGCCTCCAGGTGTTCGACTTGGCCCGCGAGGAACTCCCCTACGACGAGGAATTTCTGTTGGCGGCCCTGCTGCACGACGTAGGCAAAGCCATCGACCCGGCCGATCACGTACAGGCGGCTCTGGATGCCCTGGACGGGTACATTACGCCACGGACCGCCTGGCTGATCGCCCATCACATGGATGCCCAGCGGCTGCGCGAAGGGACGCTGGGCGCCCGGGCTCGCCGCCGCCTGCAGGAACACGAGGACTATGAAACGCTGCTGCTGCTCTGCGATTGCGATCGCCGCGGTCGGCAAGTCGGCGTGCCGGTTCCCACGGTGGCCGAAGCCCTGGACTACATCCGCGAACTGTCCGAAATGTGCGCCGAATAAAAAAGGCGAACCGCCGTGGGTTCGCCTGGTGGTTGTCTGGGGGATAGGCCGGGCGGGCCGGACAACAAACCGGCGGTTCGCGGCAATCTACGGCCGGACCTGCGCTACGCGGCGCCGGGCCGGACGCCACTGGAACCCGCTGGCCTGCGGTACCGGGCTGCTCTTGGCCGGCTGGAGCACGGGACGCATCTGGCTTTTCCC
Source organism: Planctomycetales bacterium (assembly GCA_015488215.1). Lineage (GTDB taxonomy): Bacteria > Planctomycetota > Planctomycetia > Pirellulales > S012-138 > S012-138. Next base: position 4,858 of record WFOE01000012.1, on the reverse strand, counting down.
GGCCACGGCCCGATGCAGCCGCACACCTTCGCGCGACGCGGTGCGATCGTTCGGGAACACCAGCCGCGGGGCCGGTGCGTCAGAGGCGGAACTGTTGTCCGGAATCGGCTGGAGCTTCGGCTTGTCCGTCTCCGGCGAAGTGGTCTTGGGCTGGGGAGACGCCGAGCCTTTGGTGTCCATCGGCTGCCGGTAGCTTTCCTGTTGCCCGCTTTGGGAAGAACTTCCGCCTTGCTGTTGCGGTTGCTGATAGGTGGGCGTGGGCGTCGGGCTTTGCGTTTGCGGCAGCGAGGGCTGCTCAGGACTGCTGGTGGCAGGCAGCGTGCCGGTGCAGCAATCGGACGAGGTGGTCAAGGTAGTCGTGCCACAGCAAGCCGGGGCGTAGAATGTGGTGGTGGGGCAGCACGCGCTGGCACTCACCACCGGGCGGTAGGTAATCACCGGGCGGTAGCGCACTTGCTGTACGTAAGTGACCACTGGTCGCATGGTGGTAACGGCACAGCCGGTGCAGGGGTCGGAGGTAACGACCGGCTGGTAGGTGGTCACGGGCACCTGCACCACTTCGGCCCGATAGCTGGTCTGCTGTACGTACTGCACTCCGCAGGGCGAACAACCGCCGGTGGCCACCGGCACGTAATAGGTCGTGCGGCGGAACAGTCCCAGCCGCGGAAACAGCGGACGTCGGAACAGTCCGAACAAAGGTCGGTACGCGGTCGTGGGAGCCGTCGCGGCACAAGGGTCGCAAGGATTGCTGTGGTGGTGGAACAAATCAAACAGTGCGTATCCCGGCCGCGGTACGGCCAGTTGCAGGGCGGCCATTGCCATCACTACGGCAGCGGTCAGTCCAGCGCGTCGCATGGTAGCCTCCAGTGGCACGCAGATGCACAAGCGAACGAACAAGGGGTTCCGAACAAGTGTAGGTTACGTTTGCGAGGGTTGTCCGTTCTGGAAGTGAAAAACTGCCTCTCCTTTCCTTTAGATGCTGCGGCCTCACGGAAGTCAACGATTCGCTTGAGCCGTTCTGGCGTTTTTCAAGAAATTACGGTTCTAGCAATGCTAGCGACTAGGCGGAGTGTAACGGTTCACCCGGGGCCGAGCGGGCCGGGCCGATTGCACCCGCCGAAAGGACACAACGCCGGAATCCTTCCCGCTTTGGCTGAAGGTTGCTGGTAAACTTTGACGATTGCACAAAACGGTTCGCCCCCAGTGCGGCTATCCATCACCGGCCAGGTTTGCTACCGTGGGGCGCAGGTTGCCTAAGCCCGTTTGCCGAGGCAAAAGCCGCCCCCGGAACCTCCGCCGGAAAAACGCTCCGGCAAGGGAAACGCCCCGGGAAACCAACGCCCCGGATACTACGGAGACCAAGGGGCCATGCACATTGTTCTGGCCACGTGCGAAGTGGTGCCCTTTGCCAAGACCGGCGGCCTGGCCGACGTGTGCGCCGCGCTGCCCCGGGCCTTGAGCGAGCTGGGACACCAGGTGGCCATCTTCATGCCGGCGTTCCGTTCCGCGTTGCAGTCCGGGCAGCCGCTGGAAGAGCTGGGAGTGGAGCTGGCCATTCCCATCGCCAACAAGACGGTCCACGGCACGCTGCTGCGCAGCCGGCTGCCCGAGTCCGACGTGCCGGTCTATCTGGTGCGGCAGGACCACTACTACGACCGGCCCGGGCTGTACCAGGAAAACGGCGTCGATTACCAGGACAACTGCGAACGGTTCGTCTTCTTCTGCCGCGCGGTGATGGAAGCGGCGCGCAAGCTCCGCCTGAGTGTGGACATCTTGCATGCCAATGACTGGCAAACCGGACTGCTGCCCGCCTATTTGCAGATTGAGTACCGCTCGGTCCCGCCCTGGGAACACGCCGGGGCGGTGTTCACCATCCACAACCTGGCCTACCAGGGCCGTTTCTGGCACTGGGACATGGTCCTCACCGGCCTGGATTGGAAATACTTCAACTGGCAGCAGATGGAGTTCTACGGCCAGCTCAACTTGATGAAAACCGGCATTGTCTTCGCCGATACAATCACCACGGTCAGTCCCCGCTACGCCCAGGAAATCCAAAGCGAACCGCTCGGCTGCGGATTGTCCGAAGTGCTCAAGCATCGGCGCGACGTGCTGGTGGGTATCCTCAACGGCGTGGATTACCGCGTGTGGGACCCGGCTACCGATCCGCACCTGCCGGCCCACTATTCGGCCGAAGACCTCTCGGGCAAGCGGCAGTGCAAGCGGGCGTTACAGCGCGAGCTGGGTCTGCCGGAAGCCGAGCTGCCCTTGGTGGGGATGATCGGCCGCCTGACCGAACAAAAGGGGTTCGACCTGGCCGCCCAGGTGATTCCGCACTGGGCCCAGGCGGCCCGAACCCAGTGGGCCATCCTGGGCACCGGCGAGGCGAAATATCACGAGCTGCTCCAGCAACTGGCCCGCCGCTTTCCGCAACAACTGGCCGTGCGGCTGGAGTTTTCCGAGCCGTTGGCCCATCGGATCGAAGCCGGGGCCGACTTGTTCCTGATGCCCAGCCGCTTCGAACCCAGCGGTTTGAACCAGCTTTACAGCCTCCGTTACGGCACGATTCCGGTGGTGCACGCCACGGGGGGGCTGGCCGACACGATTACCGAAGCCACTCCGCAAACGCTGCTGGACGGCACGGGCAACGGCTTCCGCTTCGAGGAGTACACTCCCCAGACCCTCACCGCCGCGCTGGAGCGGGCGCTTGCCTGGTATCGGGACCGGGGGAGCTGGACCCGATTGGTGCAGAACGCCATGCGGCAGGACTGGTCCTGGACGCGCAGCGCGGCTCGCTACGTCCAGGTGTACCAGGAGACCCTGCGCCGCGTGCGACAAAACCTGGAGACTTCGACCGCAGGAAGCGAATCATGACCGAACCGCTGCACCTGGTGCTGGCCTTCCACAACCATCAGCCCGTGGGCAACTTCGACCATGTGTTCGAACACGCCTACCAGGACGCGTACCGCCCGTTCCTGGACGTGTTCGAGCCCTACGAGGAGCTGAAAATCTCCCTGCATCTGAGCGGCCCGCTGGCCCACTGGCTGGAAGAACACCACGCCCACTACCTGGACCGGATAGCCCGGCTGGCCCAAAGCGGCCGCGTCGAGCTGCTCGGCGGCCCGCATTACGAGGCAATCCTGACCATGCTCAGCCCGCGGGACCGCGTGGGCCAGATCGAACACTACACGCAGTGGCTGGCCCGCCGGTTCGGCGTTCGAGTGCGGGGCATGTGGACCCCGGAACGCGTCTGGGAACCGGCGCTAGCGGCATCGCTGGCCCAAGCCGGTATGGAGTTCACCGTGCTGGACGATTTTCACTTCAAGGCGGCCGGGCTGGACCAGGAAGAGCTCTACGGCTACTTCGTCACTGAAGAGGACGGGCGGCTGCTGTTCTTGTTCCCGGGCAGCGAACGGCTGCGGTACCTGATTCCCTTCGGCACCATCGAGGAGACGCTCGATTACCTGCGCCACGTGGCTCAGCAGCAGCCGGGCGCAGTGGTCGTCTTTGGCGACGATGGGGAAAAGTTCGGCGTGTGGCCCGAAACCAAAAAGCACGTCTATCAGGACCGCTGGCTGGCCCGGTTCTTCGATGCCCTGGTGGAGAACCGTTCCTGGCTCCGCACCTGCACGTTCCAGGACGTGCTGGGCAGCGTCCCTCCGGCCGGAAAAATCTACCTGCCCGAGTGCAGCTACCGCGAAATGACCGAATGGGTGCTCGACGTCCGCCGCCAGCGCGAACTGGAACAGCTCCGCCAGGCCTGCCAGGAGGATCCCCGCTGGCAACTGGCCCGGCGGTTCATCCGCGGCGGCTTCTGGCGCAACTTCAAGGTCAAGTATCCGGAAGCCAACGAAATGTACTGCCGCCAGTTGGCCGTCAGTCGGCGATTGCAGCGCCTGGAAGAGCAGCACGGCCAGGATCTTCCCCTGCTGGAACAAGCCCGCGAAGAGCTTTACCGCGGCCAGTGCAACTGCGCCTACTGGCACGGGGCTTTCGGCGGGCTTTACCTGCCGCATCTGCGCCATGCGGTCTATCGCCACCTGATTGCGGCCGACCGCCTGATGGACCAGGTGGAACACGGTCCCCGGCCGTCCTACGTCGCTGCCGTGGCGCAGGACTGGAACCTGGACGCCCGGCAGGAAGTCCGCCTGGAAAACGAACGCATGACCCTGTGGCTGGCTCCCAGCCGCGGCGGGCACTTGTACGAGCTGGACTTGAAGGAGTTCGGGCTGAACCTGCTGGCCACGATGACCCGCCGCGAAGAAGCCTACCACGAGAAGGTCCGCGCCCATGCCCAGTCCCATCAACACGACGTGGCCAGTATTCACGACCGCGTAGTGCTCAAGCAGCCGGACCTGGACCGCCACCTGTTTTATGATTCCCTGCCGCAGAAAGCCCTGGTGGATCGCTTCCTGCCCCGGGACGTGTCGCTGGAACAGCTCGCCCACGCCCAGGCGCCGGAACTGGGCGATTTTGCCCTGGGCGTGTACCAGGCCCGCGTGCGGCGCAGCCCCCAGGAAGTGCAACTGGTCCTGAGCCGCGAAGGTCAGGTGGAAGGCCACCTGCTGCGGCTGACCAAGACCGTTTCGCTCCGGGCCGGAGAGAGCACCGTGCGTGTGCACTACCGTCTGGAAGGAATCCCGCCCCAGGGGCTTCACTTCGCCCCGCAGTGGCAGGCCGCGGGGCTTCCGCCCGGGCTGGAGGATCGCTACTTCCAAACCCTGGAAGGCGAACATCGGGGACACCTGGGCTGCTGGCTGGACTGGGCTCCCGGGCCCGGCATCCAGCTTGTGGACCGCTACCAGGACCTGCTGCTTACGCTCCGCTGGGACAAACCGGCGGCACTGTGGGCCTATCCGGT
>WFOE01000011.1 GCA_015488215.1 Planctomycetales bacterium | reverse complement strand
GTCTTGGACCAGGAACTCCCCCTCCATAACCGGAATGCGCCAGTAGCGCACCTGGTCAATCAGTTTGCTTTTCTGGTAGCCGTCGCCAAAAAAACGAATGTGGCGCCCCAACGGAATCCGCTCCGCGGCTTCCGGCAGCCCGTCGAACACCGCCAGCGTGGGGCAGGTCATCAGGCACTGGCCCGTCCGATTGCTCACCGCCCGAGCCACCTGGTCCCGGGAAAAGCCGAAGAACATCACGGCCGCTCCGGGGCGTCCGTCGGGGGTTTGTGTCGGGTCCAGCAGGGATTCCTGCCCCGCTTCGGCGTCGCAGGCGATTACGCTGGTGGCATAGCCGGTGGCTTCTTGCACGCCGGCTTGCAGCCAGTGGTCGTCCTCGGCGGTAACGACCAGCCGGGCGAACCACATGCGGAACGCTTCGGCGAACGTGTCCTGGATTTCGGTGCCGTTGATTTGCACGCTTTGTAACCCTCGCTGGCCCGTCGCCACGGGGTATCCGGTGCCTGTCCCGGCGTGGCGAACCGCTCGCCCCGCCGGACCGGCCCCCCTCGGATCGAAGGTAAGCGTATCTTCCTAGCTGGAAGGTTGCTTGCCAAGAGGCCCGGCCGGGAGCAGAATGAGCCTTGTCGACTCTCTCCGCCGCGCAATGCAAAAGAGCTCCCCCTGTACCGAAGGAGATACCCATGCGACGATGGTTGTTTGCCGCCGCTTTGTTGGGACTGGCCGCCGCGTTGGCCCCGCCGGCTGCGGCTCAGGTCAACCAGCTCACCCCGGAAGAAAAAGCCCAGGGCTGGCGATTGCTCTTCAACGGCAAGGACCACACCGGCTGGATGTGCAACAACGGCAAGCCGATTGCCACGCCGGTCGAAGACGGCGCCCTGGTCCCCTACCGCTCCGGCGGATACCTAATCGTTTACAAGGAACAGTTTAGCGATTTTGTGCTCCGCTGCGATGTGAAGCAGAGTTCGGCCGACTGCAACTCGGGCATCTTCTTCCGCATCGGCGACTCGAAAGATCCGGTCCAAACCGGGCTGGAAGTCCAAGTGTGGCGGCCGGGCAACACGGTACATAGCTTCGGAGCCATCTACGACCTGGTCCCCCCGCGGCCCAAGAATCCCAACTACTGGAAGCCGCCCGGGCAGTGGAACACCGTGGAGATTCGCTGCCAAGGCCCGCACATCCAGGTGAAGGTCAACGGCCAGGTGGTGGCCAAGATGAACTGCGACGAATGGACCGAACCGGGCCGCCGCCCCGACGGGTCCAAGCACAAGTTCCGCAAGGCGATCAAGGACTTCCCCCGCCGCGGCTACATCGGGTTCCAGGACCACGGGCAGAAGGTGTGGTACCGCAACATCAAGCTGCTGGAGCTGAAGTAGCCCGCGACCATAAGCGTCTCCCGGCCGCACTTCCGCGGCCCTGGCTGGAGGAATGTGCCGATGCAACGATTGGTGCTCGTGCTGGCTGGCCTGTGCGGCTCGGCCGCGGTACTGCTGGCCGCCTTTGCCGCCCACGGACTGGACCAGATAATCGCCCAGGTGCACCCGGCCGGAGGGCTTTCGGCCGAGGAGGCCCGTTCGTTCTTCGAAACCGGGCTGCGGAACCTGATGTACCACGCCCTGTGCCTGGGCGTGCTGGGCTGCGCGTGGTTGCGGCTCAACCGGTTCTTGCGCCCGCTGGCTTTCCTGGCCATCGTGGTCGGAGTGGTCTTGTTTTCCGGGGGCTTGATGTGGCGGGCCGTCGGAGGGCCAGAACAGGTGGTGCCGCTGGTGCCCTTGGGCGGCATCAGCTACGCGGCCGGCTGGTTCCTGATGGCTCTGGCTGCGCTGCTGGGCCCGAGCAGTGCCACCCCAAAGCCTTCGGCCGAGAAAACGTAACACCTAGCGACCGACCGGCAGGAGCGGGGACTCTCCGTTTCGAAATCCGCGGGTTGTGCAAAGCTGCGGCCGGAAGTTTTAGGACAGTCTCTTAGTCGCCCACGCCGGTGTCCTGATGGAACGCCTGCAAGATAAGGGCTTCTTCCTGCTGTTCGTGCTTGCGGAATCGGGCGTCAAACTCCCAGAACCGCATGGCCACCCGGCCCAGCCAGCGGAGGCCTTTGCGCGTATGCACCCCTTCGGCGCAGCGTTCGCAAATCTCGCACAGCAGCAGGAACAGCGGCCCGTGTTCGTTGCGCAGTCGAACCGCTTGCTCGGAAAGCTCCGGCGACTGTTCCAGCGAGCTTTCCATGTAGCCGCAGGCTTCCTCCAGGGTGAAGTGCGTGGCGAGCTGGTCCCGTAGTTGCTCCAGCAACTGCCAGGTGTCGCGTGCCGGATGGTCCAGCCAGCGGCCTTCGCTGAACCGCTGCCGCACCTGGTGGAGCAGTTGCCGCAACATCACGTCGTCTTCCTTGATCTCCTGCAAGAAGGCGGCGTTGAGGACCACGGTTCGAGATGAAATGGCCATGATGGCGTCTCCTGTTCGTGTGGCGGAACCGAAACCGGTAGCCGGCGCACCAAACACGGCAGCGATGCAAAGGAGACGGTTCCCGCTGGGGAAGTGATTCAATCGGGTTGCAATGCCAAATGCCGACCACCGTGTAGATGTGCAGCGGTCATTGTAAACCACCGCCAGGAAAACGCCAAAGAAAAAGCAGCTCGCCACCCCCCAGGTGGTGCCGAGAGGGTGGCTTTGCCGGCGCGTATTATTTCGTCACAATAGCCCGTTTCCCGGGCCGGATCGCCCGCGCACTTGGCAATCCGCCGCGTCCGATTCCGGAAGCGGCACGGCGTTCCGGGGCGCCGTTTCCCCGCAGTGGGTGGCTTCAGTAGGTCGCTTCTGCGGGGAACCAGGCTGCTACTGGCGGTTTTTCCAGTCCAGGCCGGAGAGCCGGGCCAGGGCCAGTTCCAGGGCGTGCGTGCCGTCGCGGCCGTGGCCCTGGGCCTTCAAGGCGATGTAGAGCTGATGGGCCAGGGCCAGCCCGGGCAGGCAGAGGTTCATCCGCTTCGCCTCGGCCAGCGCGATGCCCATGTCCTTGATGAAGTGCTCGACAAAAAAGCCCGGGTCGAAGTTGTTCTGGATAATCCGCGGCCCCAGGTTCGAAAGCGACCAACTGCCTGCGGCTCCCGAGGCGACACTCTTCAACACGGTTTCCAGATCCAGCCCGGCCCGATAGCCGTAAAGCAACGCCTCGCACACGCCAATCATGTTGGTGGCAATCAGGATTTGGTTGACCATCTTGGTGTGCTGCCCGGCTCCGGGACCACCCTGGTGGACGATGGTCTTGCCCATGGCTTCCCAGCAGGGGCCCAGGGCTTCGACGGCCTCTTTCTCGCCGCCGATCATGATCGAGAGCGTGCCCTGGCGTGCGCCGACATCACCGCCGGAGACGGGAGCGTCGATGGCCCAAACCTGTTTCTCCTTGGCCCGCTCGGCGATCTCCACGGCCAGGGACGGCTCGCTGGTAGTCATATCGACGATGATGTTGCCCGGCGAACAACCTTCCAGCACGCCGTCGGGGCCCAGGATTACCTGCCGCACGTCGTGCGGAAAGCCGACGATGGTAAACACCACGTCGGAGGCTTCGGCCACCTGACGCGGAGAATCGGCCCAGGCCGCGCCGCGGTCGAGCAGCCCCTGGGCTTTGGCCTTGGTGCGGTTGAACACCGTAACCGAAAAGCCGCGGTCGAGCAGGTGCCCGCACATGCTGGCACCCATCACGCCGGTGCCAATCCAGCCGATGCGCGTCTTGCCGGGTTCCACAGGGGCGATGGCCATCGTCAAGCAACCTTTCCTTGGGCGAAAGAGACAACCGTTTCAACCAAGTCTTTTGTTCCAACCAGCTCTTTACCGGAGGGCAAGCCCCGGGTCGGGACAGGCCGGCAAAGCGTCGAAGCAGGCGAAGTATAACGCATCGCACCGGGGCTGTCATGCGGCCGGGAACATGCGGCTGGAAAAGATCAAGCGGAGAGCGGCCCCAGCCAGGCTTGCCCACTGCTTCGGAGCTGGACGTGCGTAGTCGTTCGTCCGTCGGGAGGGAGTCCCCCAACGCTACAGAGCTTCCGATTCCACCCAACCGCTTGCTGTGAGTTGCTGGTGGGGCCGGAATCGGGCCTTGTAGGCCATGTGCCGGTTCTTTTCGACGTAGAAGCCCAGGTACAGATAGTCGATTCCCCACTGTCGGCACAGGTCGATTTGGGTCAGGATGGAAAAGGTGCCCGGGCTGTAGCGGCTGAACTGCGGATCGAAGAAACAATAGACGGCCGAAAGTCCCTGACGGCCGCGGTCGGCCAAAGCGACGGCTACGAGAAGGCCGTCGATGCGGTATTGCAGTTCCAGGGTTTCGCAACAGGTATCGACGAGAAATTCCCAGTACTGTTCCAGCGTGGTGCGTTCCGCTTGGTGGCACAGGCGGCGTTGGATGCGGTGGCGGTCGAACAGTTGCACGTGTTCCTCGTCGCACTGCGGTTCAACCACCTGGACGGTGAACGCCTGCCGCCCGCGGCGCCAGGCGCGCCGTTGCGAACGGTTCGGGCAGAAGCGGTCCACGGGAATCCGCACCGGCACGCATGCCCGGCAACCCGGACAAGCGGTGCGATACATCACGCTCCCTTGGCGGCGGTAGCCCTGGGCGAGTAGCCAATCCAGCTCTTCCCGTCCCAAGCGGCGATCCGGGACGCGCACCTGATACCGGGCCTGATGGTCCGGCAAGTAGGGACACTCGAACTCGGAAGTGGCCGAGAACCAGAAGATTGGTCGCCGCGAGGAAGTTTCCATCGGTCTGACTTCGTGCTCTACCCCTTTTGGGCACGACGCGGCAGCGCGCCTCCCCTGGGCAATGCGGCTTGTCAGTTCCGCTCGCGTGGGGGCAGGCGAGGCGGCACGCCCGGCTGCTACCGGTTTACAGCTTGATCTTGCGACGGGGTTTTCTTCTTTGCAGGCGGCGGAGTCGGTCCCGGGGATTGGCGTTGTTATTGTTGTTGCCCGCCCGCTGCCGACGCTCTCGAACGCCGGTGTGGGTTTCGGTCCACTCCCAACCGATGGGGGTGTCCAGTTCCATCCGGGCCAGCACCGCCCAGGGTGTGCCCGGGTGTTCGTCCACCACCCGTTGCAGGTACATCTTGGCTTTCTTGCGCAGCCGCTCCAGTTGGCTGCCCACGGTGGCGTCGGCCGGCCGGAGCACCCAGGTATCGCTGTTGGGGTTTTTGAACTTTTTGCCCTGTTTGAGCAGGGCGAGCATCTGGTTGTAGGTTTCCACGCGTACTTTGGCGGCCAGCACCCGGCCCATGGCCAAATCGTATCCGGCTTGCCAGCGGGGTCGGGTCAGTTTGTCTCGATCCGCCTCACCCGTCAGCAGAATCTGGTACAGGCGGTTGATCTTTGGTTCCAGGCGTGCGGCCACTTTTTGGGCTTCGTCCAGTTGGCGTTTCAGTTCCGGCTCGCTTTCCACGGGGAATCGCAACCGGGGTTCTTCCATGGGAGCGATCCAGGATTCCCGGGCTGCGGCCACCAGCGCCGCCCGAGCTTTGTTCGTGGCCAGCAAGCGTTGGTACTCTTTCACCGTTACGTAGTCCGGGGCGTAGTTGCGCATCACGGCCGGATCGAAGAAGAACCGCAGGCGGCTGCTCATCACCTGGATTTCACGGGCTCCGACAGCACGCACCCGGGCGGTGCGGTTCGGGTGCACCGAGAAGTAGATGCCCCCTGTTTCGTAACAGAGCCGGGAGAGGGCAAACGGGCCGAACCCGGAGTCCAGCTCGTCCAGCAGGTTGCGGTCCACGCCGGGCAGACCCAGCTTAATCCGTTCCGGGAACAGCGTTTCGGGGCCCTGATCCACGGGAATCCACTGCACGGATTGGTCGAAGTTCGGATCGGGGTCCACCCACTTCAGGTAAGCCTGCTCCCGGCCGAAGGGAGCCGGTGCCCCGATCACGTACACGCGAATCTGGTAGCGCAGGCACTGGGCCACCGCTTTGTCAACCAGTTGGAAGTCCGTGCCGCGTTCGTCGGTGATGACTACGAACAGGATGTTCCGCCGGGGGGATTTCCGCGTGCGATACGCTTTGTACTTGCTTGCCGCGGCCAAGATGGCCGTAAACACGTACTCGTCGCCCGAATCGTCGTGCGGCACATTGTGGGCGGCCTGGCGGAGTTTCTCCACGTCGTCGGTCGGTTCCTCGACCAGAAAGTGATGGGTTCTCCCGAACGCCATAATGGCCGACAGCAGCGGCCGTTGGTCCGGGCGGTACTTGGCAAAGGCGCTGTGGCCGCTTTCTTCCACCACCCCCAGCTCGCGATAAATCCGCTCGAACCGGTCGGCGATGTACTTGCGGGTACGGTCCAGCGAGCCGGTCTGGTCGAACAGCCAGACCACCAAGGTGGGCCGTTGTTCCAGGGATTGGAGAATCTCAGAGGTAAGACGGTCCACGGCCCCTTCGGCTCCGGTGACCCCTTCGCCGGTGGCCCCTTTGACCACCAGGTTTTCGTCCACGTTCGGGGCGGTGGCCAGGTCGACGTTGGGCGAAAGCGACACGGTGGGATTGGGTTGTTCGACCACTTCCTGGGGAACGTCGGAAACTTCGCTCAGCGTGGGCGCCAGCGCCAGGGCCGACTCGGTGCCCGAGATACTGTTGGCACCAATCTCCTCCATCGGGTCCTTGGAAAAATACACGTCGTCCACCAGGCGTTCCGGCTCGGGGATTTCCGTATCGGGCAGCACCACTAGATCGTATTTCCGCTGCCCGCTGGTCCAGAACAAAGCCAACAGAATGAACAACACCAGATGGACGGCCATGCTGATGAACCAGGCCGGGGCATCGCCGTCAAACGGCGTATCTTCTTCCCCGGTGCGTTCCTGCCACCACCGCCGCAGCCACTGCCAAGGATTCACGGGCCTTCTCCTTCACAAAGCCAGGCAGCAGGACCAGGAGCCTGCGCCTACCGGGGCCGGGGGCCACATGGCCGCCTCTTCCCTTTTCCTCGAGCGATTCTCGCAAGTCCCACTACTAAATGCAAGTTTTTACGAAAGATAGGTCGCCTGCACCCAGTTCAGGGGCCGGGTTGCTCCGGGGGGCGCAAAGGGAACTCCCCCTGTTGAGAACAACGCTCCTAGGTGCGCAATGTACTCAAGCCTTGCTGCCAGCAATGCATAACGGTCCTCAAGCCGCTGCTGCCAGTAGTGCATGACGGCCTCACCCAACAAAGAGGATGCCATCTTGTGAAATGGCCACGGTGTGCCAGGATGGAAGCAAAACGAGCGAAAGAGCAAAGACCGTCCCCCACTCCAGGGGAGCTAGCTCCGTTGGCGGGAAGGTCCTGTGGGAGCACCACTGCCACCCATAAGTTGCGTTATCGGAGGGAGTTATGAGAACCAACCCGCCGTCTTCCCGCTTTTCCCGAATTGTTCGGGGCAAAGTCGTCCGAAGGGAGTGCTGCCAATGGCTCATTGGATTGTGGAAGGCAATCAGGTAATCCTGCCTCGGGATACCAACCAGGCCCGGGGGCTGGCCGAAGTGGCCTTGGAGTTCCTGCGTGGGCGCTGGGGCTCCCCGGATCCGGAAACGCTGCAGCAGTTGCAGCGTTTCCACATCGACTCGCTGGTCTGCGGGATTTCGGCCCTGGCCTGGGGAACGAATGCCCCCTGGGTGCTCCGCCGCGAAGCGGAGCGGTACGCGGACCATTCCGGCCCGAAGGCTTTGCTGCTTGGCAGCTCGACGGCCGTGGCAGCCGAAAAAGCAATCGCGGCCAACTGTGCGGCGGTGCGGGAATGGGACGCCAACGGAACCAACTTCGGCTACCGCCCCGAACGAGGACACACGGCCGGAGAGTTCGGCCACAACGACTTTTACCCCGTTGTGCAGGCGGCGGCCGAACAGCAGGGGGCCGACGGTCCCCGGCTGTTGCGGGCCATGCTGCTGCTGGATGAAATCCGCGCCCGACTGGCCGAAGTTTTTGCCCTCCGCCGTTACAAGCTGGACCACGTGCTTCACGGAGCGGTGGCTTCGGCCGTGGTTTATGGTGCGATGCAGGGGGCCAGTGTCCCGCAGCTCGAATCGGCCGTGGGCATGGTGGTTGCCCACTACGTGCCGTATCGGGCTATTCGTTTCGGCGACCAGTTGTCCGATTCCAAAGGGGCCTCGGCTGCGCTCAGCGCCGAGGCGGCCGTAACCAGCGTGCATCGGGCGCTGCTGGGCTTTCGGGGGCCGGGGGACATCTTCCGCAATCCCCAGGCTGTCTTCTGCCTGAACGAACCGCCGCCCAAGCCGCGCCAGAGCCCCTTTGATCTGGTGCTCACCGTGCAAGGAAGCGATTTCGCCGTGCGGGAGATGCACTTCAAGCTAGGGCTTTACGAGCATCAGTCCGCCGGGGCCATCCAGGGTATTGTTGAGCTGCTGGGCCGACATCCTCAACTGCTTCAGGGCGGACCGGAAGCTTTCCAGCAAGTGCAGGTCCGCATCTACGAGCCGGCCTACGGAATCATTTGCGACCCGGCCAAACGCGACCCGCGCACCCGCCAAAGCGCCGACCATTCGCTCTACTACATCGTTGCCCGCCTGCTGGCCAAGGCTCTGCGGGGAGCTGCGCCCGATTGGAGCGGTTTGATGCTGCTGCCGGAAGATTACTCCCAGCAGGCGTTGGAAGACCCTCTGACGCGGCAACTCATGCAACGCGTCCAGGTGACGCACGGAGGCCCGGAGTTCGATGCCCGCTATCCCGAGGGGATTCCCACCCAGGTGGTTATCCAGCATGCCACCGCCGGCCGGGTGGAAAGCCCCCTGGTGATGTTCCCGCTGGGCCACGCCCGGAACCAGCAGGGCGAGTTTTTCCGTGTGCTGCAAACCAAATGGCGGCGTCTGCTTGCCGGGGTGGTTCCTTCCCCGGATTCTCTGCTGCAGCGGTTGGAGTCGGTGGGGGAAGCGGGCCCGGAGCAGGTGCGGCGGTTGTACGATTTTCCGTGGCAGCGGGTATCGTTTTCCGGGTTGTCCGACCAGCGGAACTGCCCACAATAGAGGGAACTGCTTGCTCGCGGACGACGGCACAGGCAAACCTGCTGGTGCACCGAAAAGGAGAAAGGATGCATCGCAAGGTCATTTTGGATTTGGACCCCGGGATCCCCGACGCCGTGGCCCTGGCCATGGCCTTGTTCGATCCACGATTGGAAGTGGTTGCCGTGACGGCTTGTGCCGGAAGCGTGGCTCCGGAGCAAGCGAATCGGAACTTGCAGGGACTGATTGAGTACTTCGACCCGCCCCGGTGGCCTCGGCTCGGGGCCGCTCCCGTGGGCGAAGAAACCTGGCTTCCCGACCACCAGGAACTCTACGGTCCCCGGGGCCTTGGACCGCTGGACTTGCCGGTGGCCGAACTGCATCACCTTCATCCGGCCGACAAGGTAATCATCGACGAGGTACGAGCCGCTCCGGATCAGGTGACGGTGCTTTGCCTGGGTCCGTTGACCAACCTGGCTGCCGCCATGCAGCGGGATCCGGCCATCGCCGGTATGATTGGCCGGGTGGTCATCTGCGGGGGCACGTACGCCGGCCCGGGAGACGTGGGTCCGGTGGTGGAGTTCAACATGGCGTGCAACCCACTGGCGGCTCACCGCGTTTTTCACTCCCGAACCACCAAGACGCTCATCCCGCTGGACGTGGTCCGCCAGGTGGAGTTTGGGATCGAGCTGCTGCAACTCATCCCGCAGGAACAGACGCGGCTCGGCCGTCTGCTGCATCCGATTCTGGGCTACCTGTTCCGTGCCTATCGGGAACGCCAGGGGATGGAAGGCATTTTTCTGCCCGAGCCAATTGCCCTGGCCTATCTGTTGCAGCCGGAGCTGTTTGAAACCGTGTTCGCCGCCGGGGATATCGAAACTTCCGGCGAACTGACGCAAGGGGCCACCATCTTTGACCGCCGCACCCGTCCCCAGTGGAAACCCAACATCGACGTGGCCACGCGAATGAACGCCGACGAAGTAACCCGCTACCTGGTCGGAGCCCTTCACAACGCGGCCAAGCTGATGGCTTGACTTTGATAGATTGACTTGGCCCCGCGAGGGTCAAGCCATCTGTTCTTCCGGGGGCTTGAACTGTCGGGCCAGTTCCTCCGGCAGCGGCACCCCGCGCAACACCCCGTTGCAGACCAGTTGCTGCTCGACGAATTCCTGGAACTGGCACACGACCATCGCTCCGCGGCGCACCCGGAGCAGCTTGGCCACAATCACCAGCCGGTCCCCGGGACGCACCAGGCCGCGGAATCGCACGTCCTCCAGCCCGCCGAAACCCAGCAGCTTGCAGCCTCCCAGCAGGTCGTACTTGATGGTGAAGTAACTGGCCAATTGGGCGGCCGCTTCGCACTGGATGACTCCCGGCATCAGCGGCGCACCAGGCATGTGCCCCCGGACCCAGAACTCCTGATCCGTCACGTCCTTGTAGCCCACGCACACCTTGTTCTCGAAATCCTCCAGCACGATGGCCGTCAATTGCTCCATCTCGTAGCGCTGAGGGTTGTACCGGCGGATTTCGTGTATGTCGGCCAGAACGCGGTTCAGGTCGTAGGCCGAATGGTCCAGAATCAGGGCTTTGGAATGCTTCACCGTGCCTTACCTTACCCAGAACATTGGCGTTGGCTGGTTCCTGTCGCTTGCAAAGCTCCTACGTGCGCACCTGCCGCCGCTTGGCTCGCCGCCGCTTGGAATTGGCCGGCCGCTTGCCGTGATTGGCTTTTTTAATCTTCTTGTTCACCTTGGTCATCGGATTGCTCCTGGCAAAACGGAAGCCGAGGGAAAGCAACTGGAATACAACGCCGCAAGAACGCCTATCTTAGCCGCCGCCAGACGGTTCGCAAAGAGAGGCATTCGCTGCCGAAAGGGGCCCAAGGATTGCCGCCCGGGGGCCGGGCGTCTTCCTCCAAAAACGGTCGCTTTTCCCGACGCGGCTTCCCGAAAAAAACGCTCCCCAGCCGCCGGGGGTCGGGAACAATCGAACGTAAGGACGGAAAAACGCCTGGCTTGGAAGGCCGACTGGCTGGGACTAAAAGGCTGTCACAAAACTTCCGGCCGCAATCGCTACGTCCGAGAATTGGACGATGCCGGAGGGTTTTATGACACGCTCAAAAAAACAAGCCGACTCCGCCCTCCAGGGGACAAGTCGGCGTGATTCCGCAGGGCTGCGTTGCAACCCTTGATTCGACAGGAACTTAGCACCCCCTACGGGAGTCGAACCCGTGTCTTCGGACTGAGAATCCGATATCCTAGGCCACTAGACGAAGGGGGCGTCTGCTTAAGCCATATCGGCTCAAGTCGTTGTTATTTTTAATCTCTTCCCCAAAGCTGTCAACTGCCCCAAGGCGCCCGGACAGCGGGCAAAAAACTCGCCTGCGCCGCCTTGCAAAAAAAGCGGCTGCTCGCAAAATTGGTATTTTCCGGTGTAGGCCTTTGCGAAACCACCTTGAAGCCAAGGCCTTCGGTCCCCCCCACACCAGCCCACACAATCCAGGAACCTTGCAGGCATGGCAGAGGTGCTTCACGTCAAACGGCGTTCGGCGACCGGCTCGCGGGCTGCCCGCAGACTACGCCGCAGGGGCCAGGTGCCGGCCATCCTTTACGGCCACGGTGAGGAAAACGTCCCGCTGGTCCTCTCAGCCTCGGAAGTCCAGGCGGCCGTGCGTCACGGCGCCCGACAAGTGGACCTGGCCGGAGACGTGCAGGACAAAGCCTTGATTCGGGAGCTGCAATGGGACACCTGGGGACTGGAAATCCTGCACGTGGACCTGCAACGGGTCCACGCCGGGGAACGGGTCACGCTGGAAGTGGACATCCACTTGCGCGGCGAGGCTCCCGGAGCCCACGAAGGCGGCCACGTGGAACAACTGCTCCACCAGGTGGAAGTGGAGTGTTCGGCCACTGAAGTGCCCGATGAGTTGGTCTTGCGCATCAACCAGCTTCAACTGGGCCAGACGCTTACAGTTCGGGACCTGTCCGTACCCGAGGGGGTCAAGGTGCTGGCCGATCCCGATACTCCGGTGGCCCAGTGCGTCGCCGCCGAAGAAGCCCCGGAAGAAGAACTAGAAACTCCTGCTGCCGGACCGGCCGAGCCGGAAGTGATTGGTCGTAAAAAGAAGGACGAAGAACAGCAGGAGGACTAAGCCATCGACCAGCAGCGCGGCGGTCCCCGGCTGGTGGTGGGCCTGGGCAACCCAGGGCGGCAGTACGAAGCCACGCGGCACAACGTGGGCTTCGAAGTGGTGGACCGGCTGGCCGCCCGCTGGGGTGTCCCCTGGCAAAACAGCCGCTTCGAGGCCCTGGTGGCCCAACGCGGCAGCGGCCCGGAAAAAGTTTTCCTGGCCAAGCCGCTCACTTATATGAACCACAGCGGCCGGGCGGTCGCGGCGCTTTGCCGCTACTACCGGTTGCGGCCCGAAGAGCAACTGCTGGTGGTTTGCGACGATTTCCAGTTGCCCCTGGGACGATTGCGTTTTCGGTCCAGCGGCTCGGCCGGCGGCCAGAAGGGGCTGGCCGACGTGCTGTTGCACCTGGGCACGCAACAAGTGCCGCGGCTTCGGATTGGCGTGGGACCGCTCCCGCCGGAAGAAGACCCGGCCCAGTTCGTCCTGGCCCGGTTCGCCAGCGGAGAACGCGAAGCGGCCGAGACGATGCTCGACCTGGCCGCCGAAGCGGTCCAGGACTGGCTGGAACACGGTATGCAGTATTGCATGAATCGTTACAATGGGTTACGCCCTTTGGAGGAAAGTTCCCCGGACGCCCCGCTCCAGGACCAGCCCGAGGATTCCGCAGAGTAAAAGCCTTTTCGGGCCCCCTGAGCCTTGGCGGGAGCGGACCGTGGCGCCCCGGTAAACCCGATGGCAAACACGTGATTGTGCCCTCGCATCCAGTCGGAGGAGAAAACCTTGGCGGTCAACGTCTATGAAGGCCTGTTTATTCTGGACGCCAACGAATACGCCCGCGATCCGGCCGGTACGGTGGCCGAGGTGGAAAAACTGTTCGCCGAGCAAGGCGTCGAACTGCTGGCCAGCCGGTTATGGGAAGAACGCCGCCTGGCCTACCCAATCAAAAAACAGCACAAAGGCGTTTACTGGCTGACCTATTTCCGCGCCGAAGGTTCCCAAATGGCCGAACTGAACCGACAGGCGCGGCTAAACGAAAAGTTTCTGCGGCACATGTTCATCAAAATCGATCCGCGGATTGCCGATCACCTGGTGGCCGTGGCCCGGGGCGAAATCCCCGCTGGAGAAGCCCCGGTGGAAGTCGTCTCGCCCGAGTCGGAAAGCTCGGAAACCGAAGCGGAGAGCTGATTCCCTCGGGTGGTTCCCGGGGCGCGTTTGTCTTCGCTTGTGCCGTGCCCGAGGTTGTCCAACCCACGCTTCCAACTGGGCCGGTGGTACCTGTTCGTCCCGACAAAGTCCGGCAAGTCCTTGCTCGTGCCGCCGCCCCGCTTTTGACCGGCAGCCGAAGGCTCTACAATACACCCTGTGGTCCTTGAGAAATCGCCAGCAGGATAGACCATGGGCGCTGCCGGAGAAGCGGAAGCCAAACAGCCCTCTGCCGGGGAGATTGTCTGCAACGGGCAGCCGTGTCCCTTGCAGCCGGGAACCACGGTGGCTCGGCTGTTGGAACAGCTCCGCTTGGACCCTCGCCGCGTGGCCGTCGAAGTGAACCGGGAACTGGTGCCGCGGGCCCGACACGCCCAGCACACCTTGCGTCCCGGCGATGTGGTGGAGATTGTAACCCTGGTCGGAGGGGGGTAGCCGTTCATGGCCGTCGATGTGGAAAGCCGCGATTGCTTGCAGTTGGGCCGGCATACGCTCCGCAGCCGGTTAATCGTCGGCACGGGCAAGTATTCCAGCTTCGAGCTGATGCAACGGGCACTGGACGCCTCCGGCACCCACTGCGTTACGGTCGCCGTGCGCCGCGAACGCCTGGTGGACGCCCAGGGACGCAATCTGCTGGACTATCTGGACCTGGATCGCTATCTGATTTTGCCCAACACGGCCGGATGCTTTACGGCCGAAGACGCGATTCGGGTGGCCCGGCTAGGACGCGAAATCCTGCAAGGGCTGGGCAATCCCGGGGCCGATTGGGTCAAGCTGGAAGTGCTCGGGGACCGCAAAACCCTGCTGCCGGACCCGGTGGCCACGCTGGAAGCGACTCGCCGCCTGGTGGACGAAGGGTTCCAAGTGCTTTGCTACACTACGGACGATCCGGTGGTGGCTTTGCGGCTCAAGCAGGCCGGAGCCACCAGCGTGATGCCGGCCGGAAGCCCCATCGGGTCCGGACAAGGAATCCTCAACCCGAACAACATCCGCATCTGTCTGGAATATCTCAAGGACGGGGATCCGAACTATCCGGTGATCGTGGATGCCGGGGTGGGCACGGCCAGCGACGTGACCATCGCCTTCGAGCTGGGCGTGGACGGCGTGCTGCTCAACACCGGAATCGCCGGAGCAAAGGATCCGGTGCTGATGGCCCAGGCCATGCGCGCCGCAGCTCAAGCCGGCCGCCAAGCCTATCTGGCCGGTCGCATCCCCAAAAAGCTTTACGCCACGGCCAGTAGTCCCGAACAGGGAACGATTGGCACCGCCGGGTAAAAAATCTGCTCTGCATTTTGGTTGACTTGGGGTAAATGCCCTATTAGTAAAGAGAGTAGCAAAGTGGCGAGGGGAATACTGTTTTAGCTTCCATTCCCCTTGTTTCCTTCCCAGGGGGCCAGAAAGTGGTGTGTTCGTTTTCTGGACCCTTGGCCGGGTGATTTCGCACGGGCGGGCCGGCTTTGAACGGACACGTCTCAGCACGGGGAAGGCGTCCGTTGGGCGTCGTGGATGGAGCGCCCCGTCCGCAGCATGCCCTCGACATCTCCTGTCGGGGGTTTCGAGAGCCGTAGGACACCCAGCGCCAGACTTGGTGTCTGGGACAAACACAACGGAGGGGGGAGCTCCACTGCGCCGTGCCGATCCGGCGCCGCCGGACCGGCGGGGAACCGGTTGTCATTCTTGGCGACCGGACAAAACGCTTTTCATCAACCGGGGAAGGCTTTTCCCGGTAAAGCATGCCAGGGTGAGCGGGAGATCGCGATTCCGTTTTGTACAGGAGTACCACTGCTTGCAGCAGAGAACGGATCGAAACTTTGGCATCGGGTACGAACAAGGGGAAAGAGATGGCCTACTACGGTGACAACCTGCGACGATTGATGGCGGCCAAGAACTTGACCCTGGCAGAGGTAGCCCGGCGCTCTGGACTGGATGTGCGCACAATCAACGGCATCCTCAACAATCCGCAGGCACGCCCCCATGCCCGAACCCTACACAAGCTAGCCCGAGGACTTCGCGTCCCGGTAGAAGAACTGTTCCAAGCTCCTCCCCAGTTGATCCAGCATCCCCAGAAGGCCGTTTCCCATCCCGGCATCCGACGGCTGATCCAGGAACGGCCCGATCTGTTCGACGGGTGGGAGCCGAGCGATTTCGCCCGGCTGGAATCCCTATGCGAAGAACGGCAGGTCCGGCAAATTGCCCAAGTGGTTCAGTTAGCCACGCTAGTTAACCGATCGCGGCAACTCTCGCCCGGGATCCTTCGCATCTTGGCTAGCAACTACGGTCCGTTGTTCGTACAGACAGTCAACGCGTTCCTTTCCACGCTGGACCGCGAACGCTCCATGCCTAACGGAACGGCAGGTTACGGCTCGTCGTAAAACGCCCCGGCGTAGATGGGATTCAGCTCCACGGCCCGTTGGTAGTCGGCCAGGGCCTCGTCCTCGTGTCCCAAGAGCCAGTGCGCCTTGCCGCGTTCGTAATAGGCCAGGGCATACCGGGGATGGAGCTGCAACGCCTCGGTGTAATAATCCACCGCGTCCTGGTACTGGCCCAGCTTCAGCGCGGCCATGGCCCGATAGGCGTAGGCCTTGGCGTCCGTGGGAGCCAGCTCGATGGCCTGGTCGAAGTCCCGGGCGGCCTGCTGGTGGTTGCCCAGGTGGGCGTGGATGATGCCTCGCTGCAAGTATGCCCGGGGGTTCTTCGGCATCAGCTCCACGGCGCGGTTCAGGTCTTTCAGAGCGGCCTGGGCCTTCCCCTGGTTCAGTCGGGTCATGCCGCGGCTGATCCACGCGGGAGCCAGCTCGGCGTCCTGCTCGATGGCCCGGTTGAGCACTTCGATGGCCTGTTTCAGCTTTCCTTCCCGCCGCATGGATTCGCCCAGGATGGTCAGCAGTTCGGCGTCTTCTGGTTCGTACTGGAGTGCTTTCTTTGCGTCCTCCAGCGCTTCGGCGTTGCGGTTCAGTTTCAGATGCAGCGCGGCCCGCAGGCGATAGGCTTCTCCGAGTTCGGGCTCCTGCTCCAGTGCCTGATTCAGATCCTCTAGCGCCAACTGGTGGGCCCCTTGGGCCACGTAGATGCGCGCCCGCACCAGCCGAGCCTTGAGCATCCGCCGGTGCCGCAACAGCCAGTTCAGGTCGGCCAGCGCCTGCGAATACAATCCTTTGCGCTCCAGAGCCAGGGCCCGGGCCAGACGGCAACGGGGATCCTCCGGTGCCAGCCGACAGGCGGTTTGCAAATCGTCCAGGGCCTGTTCGGTCTGGCCTGTCTCCAACGCCAGCAGCCCGCGGTGCAGATACACCTCGGCCGAATCCGGCACAAGGGCCAACGCTTGCAGGAACGCTTTACGGGAACGCTCCCTCTGGCCGGTTCGAGCATAGGCCACGGCCAGCAGTTGCAGGGCCTTGGCCCGCTGCTCCTTCTGCTCCGCGTGCTGGAGCACTTGCTGCAAGTGGTCGATTGCCTCGTCGGCCTGGTTGTTTTCCAGCAGCGCTTCGGCCAGCCAGAGCCGTACCTGGGTGGGCTGCGCCTGCTGTTGCAACAGGCGGCGGCATTGTTCCACGGCTTCGCCTGCCCGGCCCAGCTCGACAAGCAACCGCACTTGATTCAAGCCGGCCTGCACGTGGGTGGGCTCTCGTCGCAGGGCTTCGCTGTAGTCGGCCAAGGCGGCTTCCAGTTCCCCTTGGGCTTCCAGCGCGCGGGCTCGCAGGAAGTAAAGCTCTGCGCTGCGCAGTCCTTGGCTTTCGGCCCGCGTCAGTTCTTCCAGGGCTTCGTCCGCGTGGTTCAGGGCCAGCAGCACTTTGGCCAGCAGCAAGCGGTCTTCGGCCCGTTGCTCTTTGCCCGCAAGGAGCCGGCGGCAGTCCTTCACCGCTTCGGAATAGGCTTTCAGGCGGTAGTAAGCCTCGGCCCGCAGACGGCGGGCGCGGCGATTCTCCGCATCCCGTTCCAGTACGGCGGAAAGGTCTTCGATTGCTTTGCTCCAGCGTTGGGCTTGCAGATAGGCTTCGGCCCGTTGCAGCCGCACCGGCAGGTTATCCGGTTGCGTTTGCAGAACGGCGGTCCAGTCGTCGATGGCCTGTTGCAACTGATGCTGCCGCATGGCGACCGCCGCCCGTTGCTTCAGCGCCTGGGTCCACTTCGGCCACAGCTTCAGCGCCTGCTGGACGGTGGCCATGGCCCGGTCGTACTGTTGCTGCTGGGCCCAGGCCATCGAAGCATAAAGCAACGCCCACGGATCCCGCACCGACGAACGCAGCAACGGTTGCAACTGCTCTAGGGCCTCCTGCGGTTGCTTCAGGCGAAGCGCCACCGCGGCCGCTTGCAAGGCCAAGGGAGAACACTCTGGGGCCAGACGCTGGGCCCGCCGGATCGCTTCCCAAGCCGCTTCCGTTTTGCCCTGGGACTGCAAAGCCAAAGCTTGCACCGCCGGGGCCAGGGCGAGCCGGGGATTTTGCTTTTCGGCCCATCGAGCGTCGGCTAGCGCCTGCCGCGGATGGCCCAGCCGCCAGTGAATCAATCCACGATAGGCCCGAGCAAGCGCGCTTTGGGGCTCCAGGCGCACAATCACGTCGTACATCGCCAGAGCGCTTTCCAGGTCCCCCTGTTGGAACTGCCGCCAGGCCCGTTCCACCAGAGCCTGGGACGTGGCTTCTTTCAGGGCGGGAAGCTTCTTGGGCAACGTCAGCCGCAGCGGAGGAGCCAGATCGACCCGCTCGGAAACTGGCAGCCGAAACTCCGCTTCCTCGGCTGCCACGGCGGCCACAATCCGCGGCACCCCTTCGGACGCTTTGTGCTGCAGGGATTGGGGCATGGCCGTCTGGGACCGAATGACCATTTCCACGTGCTTGTGGCCCTCATCCGGGGTTTTCCGGCTCGGCTGCTGGGCGGCAATGCGCTTAGAAGGCTGGAGCTTGCGCCGGCGGCTAGAGGTTACCTTTTCCGAATTCCCCTTGCTGGGAGAAACCTTTGCAGGTTTTTCCGAAGGGGCGATAGCAAGCCGGACTGGCGAAGCGGGTTCCGAGTCGGGCTCCGAGGCCGGAGACGCCGCTGGCACCGGAGACGCCCCCGGCACGGGACGCCGCCGCGAGCTGCGCGGCGCCGACGAGGCGATTTCCACCTGTTGTTTCGCAGGGCTGGCGGCATTGTCCGGAGCCTGTCTTTCATCTCCAGGTGACGAAGGCTTGTCGTGAATCACCAGACGGATCGACCGCTGTAGCGGAGAGCTGTCCGGCTTGTTGGCATGCAGTCGTAAAGGTTCCTGTCGCTTACGGGGTTGTACTTGCAGCGGCTTTGGCGAGTCGTTGGCTTGTATCCGCAAAGGCGCGTTGGCCGAAGCGGCAACCGGCCCTGCCGACGACGTTTTCTCCTGGCCCGAAGACGCGATGAAGGGGTTGCGGATTACTCCGGAACCCGCCACGCTCTCCGCCGGGGCGCGTTTGATCCGCGGAAGCTCCGAGTTGTGAGAGCTTGCCTGTTCGGAAACTGCCGGCCGGGTTGCGCCTGCTTGCAGCCGCAGTCGCACCGCGGGCGATTGTGAGGAGGCCGAAGCGGTTTCGGGCCGTGGTTGTACTCGCACTTGGGACGTGGGCTCGGGATTAATCGCCAGGTGCGCATCTGCCGCCGGTGCATGTTGCTCTTCCGGCAAGTGCGGTTTGTTCAGCAAAGCAATCTGCTGCGGCAACTCGACGCCGGACCAGGCGCCCAGAAGCCAATGCGTTTGGTGTGAGTCCTCTCCTTGCCGGAGTTGGACAGCCAGCGCCTGGTCGTAGTGCCCCGCGGCCGCCTCGGCCAGTGCCAGCAGGCGACGCAACCGGGTGTCCCAGGGGGCCAGTTGGAGTCCGCGTCGGGCTTCCTCGGCGGCCAGCAAAGGACGGCCCAGCCGGAGTAGCGCCGCGGCTCGCAGGCGTCGGGCTTCGGCCAATTGCCCGTCGCGCCGCAGGGCGAGCGAGGCGTCCCGCAACACTTTGCGCATCGCTCCCAGCTCGTAGTAGGTTTTGGCCCGATCCAGATACCCCTTGGCCAACTGCGGCTGCACTCGCACCACGGTGTCGAAGTCGGCCAGGGCTTGCTTCAACTTGCCTTGGCGGCGAAGGATAAGCCCGCGGTTGCCGTACGCTTCGGCCAGCCGTGGGTCCAGGGCGATGGCCAGTTCCAAGTCCTGCAAAGCGCGGGCAAAATCGCCCAATTGGGCGTAAGCCTTGCCGCGCATCGCGTACAGGGCGGCTTCGGCCGGCTGCTGCCGAATGCGTCGGGTGAGCTGCTCTACAATCTGTTGCAACTCCTGCTTGCCCAGCGGCTCGCTCCGCATGGCAGCTTGCACCGGCTGCCGTCGGCTGCCTGGGGCGGTCTGCCGGTACACTTCGCCGTGCGCTACGGGCTCCTGGTCGGTAGAGGGAGACGCCGTGTGCAAAGCCGCTTCTTTCTCGCGAGGCACGGAGGTGCCGCCTTGGACCACAGCGGGGGCTTCTTCCTGGGAAACTTGCCGCCCGGGAGAAGCGGTCGGAGTAGTTTCGCGCACGGAGGGAGAGCCGACCGAGCGGTCAGCTTGGGGCGCAGCCGGCGCCTTGGCCTGCCCAGCCCGACGCCGCCGCGAAGTGCGGCGGTGCTGCTTCCCGTAGCGGTTCACGCCGGGACTGGGCGAGGAACCGTCGCGGACCGATTTTACCAACACGCGATCCAGCATCTGCCGCGACTTTTCCAGCAACCGCTGTATCGGCGTGCTATCTTTCGGGCCGGAAGAAGGCTTCTCCGGACCGGCGGCAGCGACTTCCTGGACGGGTTCCGCCGCCGAATTCGGCAACCGCAGCGTCAACTGCGAGCCGCGCTGCTCCCTCTGGTCAGAACCGACCGGGGAAGATGGTTCCTGGCCGACTTGGTCCTGGGGCGAACCGACTGGGGCGAGGCTGGAAACGTCGGGAATAGCCACCAGTCCCACGCCCGCGGCGGCTGCCAGGGTTAGCGGAATCAAGAACCTCATCGAACGGTTCCTCAGGTTTCTAGCGGTAGTCTTGGGCTGGCAGTGACAGCAAACCCCATTTGCCGATCCCGGCGAGGATCGCTACCGCTTTTAATTTCGGACCCGCTGGCAGAACCGATTCAATCAAAATCATCCGCACAATCCCCGGCGCCCGAACAATCCCTACAAAGTGACCCGGAAACGGCGGAAAACTTCGCCGGGCCGGCGCGGCTGGAACATCCGCGGCAATCTCGCTCGTTTGGCTTTTTTTTCAGCCGCTTCCTTCAGTGGACGAAACGGTACGAGGGAAACCTGTACGCACCTCGCTTTGGCGGGGCGGTCGTCCTTCTGCTGCAAAGGACCCTATGTGATGCAACGTTCGCAACCCTCGGTGTCGGTCGTGGTGCTCTGGTGGCATCGCGGCCAGCGGCTCGAAGCCACGCTGCGTAGCCTGGAAGCCGCGGCCGACCAAGTGATCGTGGTCCACACGCACCAAATGGCCGAAGCCACACCGCAGGCCCGGCACCCGGAGGTGGTAGCCATCGCCCACCCCTGGCAACAGAGTTTCGCCGCCGCCTGGAACCACGGGATGCAAGCAGCCCAGGGGGACTGGATTCTGTGCGTTCAGGCTGGGGAAGTGCTCAGTTCCTCCAGTCGGGAAATGTTGGGGCAGTTCGTCCGCCAGGCCGCCCCAAGCACCGGCTATCTGGTCTGGATTCAGCAGGTGCCGGAACATCCCGACCTGAACCCGCAACGCATGGCCCAACTGCGACTGTTTGCCCGCGAAGCGGGCGTGCGGTTCACCGGGCGGGTAAGCGAAACCCCGCTGGAATCGATGGCTCAGCAGCAGATGGAAATGGCCCTGGCCCCCTTGGCCCTGAGCAGCCCGGAAGTCCGCGACGCGGCCATCCGCAAACACCAGGCCCTGCTGCAGTTGGAACTGCTGCGCATGGAGCTGCCCGAAGCCCCCGCGTGGCGCATCCCTCGGCTGCTCAACACGCTGGGCGACCTGCAAATGCTGGCCAATCAACCCGAACAGGCCCGGCAAAGCTATCAGCAGGCAATGCAAATGGCCCCGGAAGGGTCCACCGACCGGCTGGAAGCGCATCTGGGGCTGATTGCGGCGCAGCCCTGCCAGCGGCTCGACGACCAACTGGCCGCCGTGATGCGGGCGCTGGACGAGTTCCCGCGCGACGCTCAGTTGCTCTGCGCCGCCGGTGGCGTGCTGCAAGCCCAAGGTCGGCTCCAGATGGCCGCCCGATGCTTCCAGATGGCCGCTTCGGCCGGGCAGGTCAATCCGCAGGTGTGGCACCTGGCCAACATCACGGAGTTCGCCATGCACTGCCAGGGGATGACCTTGGCCATGTGTGGGCAGATGGACGAAGCAGTCCGGGTACTGGTTCAGGCCTGCGGTATGCCCGGGGCCACGCCGCTGATGTGGTGGACCATGCTGGAACTGATGCTTCGTACCGGACAGAAAGAACGGGCGCTGGAGAAAGCCCAATCCATGCCCCGGCACTGGGGGCACGACCCGGCGGTGCTTCGTAGCGCCATCCGGGGAGCGGATCTGGCCTTTCGGCAGAACTGGCTGGCCGCCCAGGCCTATCTGGAGACGGCGTTCCGCTCCGGTTGTACCAGCCCTCTTTGCTTGCAACCGCTGGCGATGTTCTACCTGAACACCGGCCAGTGGGAACAGGCTCTGGAAGTGCTCGCCCGCTGGCGGCAGGCCCAGCCGTATCTGGAGCATCTGGACGGGATGATGGCAGAGGTGCGCCGCCAGATGGCAAGGCAGCCCAAACCGGCGGATCTGCAAAGCCTGGTGCAGCAACTGGCCCAGCAAGGCCCCGGCGGCATCCCCGCTCCGCCGCCGATGCAGGCTGTGGCCGAGGCTCCCGAAGTCGCCAACCAGCAGCAGAGGCACTCGGCCACTCCGGAAGCGCGCCGGCCGCACCTCGCCCCGCCGATGCCCGCGGAGCCGAACCCCTGGGCCCAGGACGAGCTTCCCGCGGCCGGCCAGGAAAACTGAAGCGGGGCGGTTACGTTCCCGGCCCGAGCCAGGCGGCCCCGGTTGGCGAATCGGCCCGCGGAACGTATGATGCAAACAGCTTGGATGGCCCCTGTTCGCTTACCCGGACCGAGGTTGCCCGATGGCCAAGAAAAAGCCGCGCAAAAAGCTGCCCAAGGAACTGGCCGTCATCAACGCCGACAACTGCACCGGCTGCGAAGCCTGTTTGGAAGTCTGTCCGGTGGATTGCATTACCAAAATCCATCAGTATCCGGACAAGCCCAACTTGCAGTCCTGGTGCCAGATCGACCTGGAACGATGCGTGGGCTGCGAAGTGTGCGTCCACATCCCGCGCAAGAAGACCGATCCTTACGATCTGAAGGTGTGCCCCTGGGACGCCATCGAGATGGTGCCTACCGAGCAGGTGGCTCAGGTCGTGGCCCAGATTGGCGGTCCGCCGGAGTATGTGGAGAAACACTGGGACGAACTGGTCGGCGTGGCCCAACATCTGGCCGAACTGAAGGCCGCCAGCAGCTAGCGCGGTAAGCCAAAGGGGCCATCCGGGCTATAGCAGCATGCCACAACCCCCTCCGGCGTCGCTCCCATCCTCGGGCGTGGCATTTGCAGCCGGAAGTTTTGTGACAGCCGGTAAAAGGCGCGGGGCGAAGTTTGTCGAGCTCGGAGACGTCCGGCCCGTTACTCTTCCCCGCAGGCTCCGCCGGCCAGGAAACGGTCCAGATAGGAAGTGTCGAACTGGCCGTGAATGAAGGTGCCGTCGCGGAACACCCGCCGCAGCAGCCCGACGGTGGTCCGCACGCCGGTGATGTGCAGCTCGTCCAGGGCGCGGCGCATGCAGGCGATGGCTTCTTCGCGGGTGGGCTGGTGGACGATCAGCTTCCCGATCATCGAATCGTAGTGCGGCGGCACCACGTAGCCGGCGTGCACGTGGGAATCGAACCGCACGCCGGGACCGCCGGGAACGAACAGCTCGTCGATTCGGCCCGGGCAGGGCTGGAAGTTCCGTTCCGGGTCTTCGGCGTTGATACGGCATTCGAACGAAACGCCGCGGGTTTGGAGCTGATGCTGTTTCCAGGGGAGCTTTTCCCCCGCGGCCACGCGAATCTGCCACTTGATGAGGTCCACGCCGGTGACCATTTCCGTGACCGGGTGTTCCACCTGGATGCGGGTGTTGGCTTCGATGAAGTAATGGTTGCCGTGCCGGTCCACCAGGAACTCCATCGTCCCGGCGCTTGTATAGCCCGCTTCGCGGGCCAGTTTGACCGCATCCTGGCAGATGGCCTGGCGGAGCTCCTCGGGCAGATGGGGAGCGGGGCTCAGCTCGATTACCTTCTGGTGCCGCCGCTGCACGGTGCAGTCCCGCTCGTATAAGTGGAGCACGTGTCCGTGCCGGTCGGCCAGGATTTGCACTTCGATGTGCCGGGGACCTTCCAGATATTTTTCCAGGTACACAGCCGGGTTGCCGAAGGCGGCTTTGGCTTCGGCCTGAGCCTGCTGGAGCTCGCTTTTGAGGGCCAGGTCGTTGGCTGCCACCCGCATCCCGCGCCCGCCCCCGCCGGCCGAAGCCTTGATAAGCACCGGGAACCCGATCTGGTGGGCCACTTCCAGCGCCTGCTGTTCGTCTTCGATGAGTCCGTCGCTGCCGGGTACCACAGGCACGCCCAGCCGCGAGGCGAGTTGCCGGGCCTGGTTTTTATCGCCCAGCAGTTTCATGGCTTCCAGCGGCGGACCGATGAAGTCGATCTGGCAGCTCTGGCACACGTCCACGAAGTGGGCGTTTTCGGCCAGAAAGCCGTAACCGGGATGGATTGCCTCCACGTTGCCCACTTCGGCCGCGGCGATGATGCGCGGGATATCCAGGTAACTGTCGCGAGCCGGGGCAGGCCCGATGCAGTAGGCTTCGTCGGCCAGGCGAAGGTACTGGGCTCCCCGGTCCGCTTCGCTGTAAACGGCCACGGTTTCCACGCCCAGTTCGCGGCAGGCGCGGATGATGCGCAAGGCGATCTCGCCGCGGTTGGCAATCAGGATCCGCTTGTACATGAGAAGTGGCGGTGTGATTTCAAAAGGAGTTCGCTCTGCGGCCGCCGCCGGAGCGGAAGCCGCAAAGCGGTGGTTTGCGTTACCCGTTGGGGTCCACTTTGAACAGCGGCTGGTTGTATTCCACCGGCTCGCCGTTTTCCACCAGCACTTGGACGATGCGGCCCGAGGTTTCGGCCTGGATTTCGTTGAACACCTTCATCGCTTCGATGATGCAAACGGTGGTGTCCGGATTAACATGGTCGCCCACTTTCACGTAGGGCGGTTCTTCCGGCTTGGGGGCGGCGTAGAAGGTGCCGACCATCGGGCTGCGGATGAACACATAACGCGATTCGTCGTCGGATTTTTCCGGCTCCCCCGCCGAAGGCGTCGAAGCAGCCGGGGCAGGCGCCGGGGACGCAGCAGCGGGAGCGGACACCACGGGACCGGAAACCACCTGCGGACCGCGACGCAGGCGGATGCGCATGTGGCCGTCCTTCAGGTCCACTTCGCTCAGCTCGTGCTGTTCCATCAGCTCCACCAGTTCGCGAATCCGCTCCATGCGGAAGGCTTCGCCGGCCGGAGGCGAAGTCTCGCTCATGGTCGTCTCTCCCAGGGCGGTTCGGGGCCGGGCGGACTTCCCCCGTTGGAAGTCCTCGCCGTGAAACCACTTTGATAACCACTTCCCCCCCGTGCGTCCAGACGATTCAGGTGAGCTGGCCTTTCCCGGCTGGCAAACGTCCGCCTGGAAGAAGGACCACCGGATAGCGGGCGGCTTTGCTTGCCAAGGGGGCGACACGTTTGCCCGGAAGCGGTTGCCGCTTGAGCAGCTTTGACGTAGGTTGCTTGGCGCAACGGCAGTGTTTTTCCTTCCCGGGTGAAAGGAGCCTCCGCTGGTGAGCGAAACGATTCATGTTCGCCAATTCGACAACGGCCTGGTGCTGGTGGCCGAGCCGATGCCGTGGCTGGGCTCGGTCGCCTGCTCGTTTCGGGTCCCCGGGGGCTACCAGTACGATCCGCCGGACCGCCTGGGGACGGCCGAACTGACCTGCGAGATGGTCTTTCGCGGAGCCGGCGACCGGGACTCCCAGGCGCTAATCGGGCACCTGGATTCCCTGGGAGCCCAATACGGGGAATCGGTCGGCACGGCCGGGGCCCAGTTCGGCGTCGCCTTGCTGGCCCAATCGCTGCCGGAAGTGCTGCCCCTTTATGCCGACGTGCTGCGGCGTCCCTGGCTTCCTGAGGAAAAGCTGGAACAGGCCCGCGAAGTCGTGCTGCAGGAGGTCCGCGCCGTCGAAGACGAACCAGCCCACAAAGTGCTGCAAGAGCTGCGGCGGCTGTATTACCCGGACCCCCTGGGCCGACCAAGCCACGGTACGCTGGAAAGCGTGCCCCGGATCACACTGGAAGACGTGCGGCAGTTCCACGGCCGGTTCTACCAGCCGCAGGGGGCCATCTTCGGCGTGGCCGGGCAGTTCGACTGGGACCAGTTGCAGCGGCTTGTCGAGCAGCACTTCGGCGACTGGTCCGGAGACGAGCTGCCGCAGATCGAGTTGCAAGCCGCCGGAGAACGCTATCGGCACTTCGAGCAGGATTCGCAGCAGACCCACGTCGCGGTGGCTTTTCCCACCGTGCCCTACCGCCACGACGATTACTTTCCGGCCGCTGTGGCGGCCAGCGTGCTGGGGCGCGGGATGAGTTCCCGGCTCTTTACCCAGGTGCGCGAACGGCGCGGGTTGTGCTACGCCGTCTGGGCCAGCTACCACACGCTGCGCGACAGGGCCGCCGTGCTTTGCTACGCCGGCACCACGGCCGACCGCGCCCAGCAAACCCTGGACGTGATGATCGAACAAATCCACCATCTGGCCCAGGGAATCACCTCGGAGGAGCTGCAACGCGTCAAGGCCCAGGTGAAAAGCCGCCTGGTGATGCAGCAGGAATCCAGCAGTTCCCGGGCCGGAACGCTGGTGGGAGACTATTACCACCTGGGCCGCGTGCGTTCGCTGGCCGAAGTGCAACAGCGGATGGATTGCTTGATACTCCAGGAAGTGAACCGCTACCTGGCGGAAAATCCGCCCCGGGTTACGACGGTCGTCACGCTCGGTCCCAGTCCTTTGGAGGTGAACCTTGCAGTTCCGTAAGCAAACGCTGGACAACGGCCTGGTGGCACTGGGCGAGGTCAACCCGCAGGCTTACACCGCGGCCGTGGGATTCTTTGTGCGCACCGGAAGCCGAGACGAGGGGCCCGAGGAGTCGGGTCTGAGCCACTTTCTGGAACACATGATCTTCAAGGGGTCCGAAACCCGCAACGCCGACCAGGTGAACCAGGAGTTCGACCGCCTGGGGGCGATGAACAACGCCTACACGTCGAAGGAAAGCACCGTCTTCTGGGCCGTGGTGCTGCCGGAGTATCTGGAACCGGTCACCGAACTGCTGGCCGACATCCTGCGCCCCGCCCTGCGCGAAGAGGACTTCCAGACCGAAAAGGAAGTCATCCTGGAAGAAATCCGCATGTATCTGGACCAGCCTCCCTTCGGGGCCGACGAGGAATGTGAAGAGCTGCACTTTGCCGGCCATCCGCTGGCCAATCGGGTGCTGGGCACCATGGAATCCATTCGGGCGATGACGCCGCAGCGGATGCGGGACTATTTCCAGCGCCGCTACCGGGCCGACAATATCGTGGCCGTCGTGGCCGGCCGGGTGGATTTCGACGCCTGGTGCGACCAGCTCCAGCGGCTTTGCGGCGCCTGGCCCGGCGGAAGCCAACCGCGGCCGATTGTGCCGCCCCGACGACACCCGGGATTCCATGTGCGGCACAAGCCTCAGGCCACCCAGCAGTACGTGGTGCAACTGGCCGCCGCACCGGGATGCGAAAGCCCCCAGCGCTGGGTCGCCGAACTGGCCGCCGTGGTGCTAGGCGATAGCGTCGGGAGTCGGCTTTACTGGGAACTGGTCGAGCCTGGTCGGGCCGAACACGCCGCGCTGCACTACGTCGATTACCAGGGTGGGGGCATCTTCTGGACCACCATGAGCTGCCAGCCCCAAGCCGCCCAGGAAAACCTCCGCCGCCTGGCCGACGTGTACGCCCAGGCCATCGTCGAAGGAGTGCGCGAAGACGAGCTGCACCGGGCCAAAACCAAGACCAAGGCCCGTTTGGTTCTGGCGGCCGAACGCACGCACCGGCGGCTGTTCTCCGTGGGTGGAAACTGGCTGTCCCTGGAGCGTTACTTTTCGCTGGAGGAAGAGCTGCAACAGATCGACGCGGTGGACCCCGAGCAGGTGGCCCAACTCCTCACCCAATTCCGGCTCGACCAGCCCACGAGTGTTACCGTCGGCCCGCTTCGGCCGGAGGAGCTGTCGCCCTAAGAGGCAATCTCGCCCAGGCACGCCGGGAGCAGAGGGTGGCTTGCCTCCGGCAAACAGCGGCGGCCCGGCCGCAGAGGGTCGGTTTCGGCCAGTGCGAAAGGAAGGCGCCTGGTCGCAGCGGCGTTGGCCTGCCCCCGCGTTGTGGTCCCGGCAACGGTCCCGGAGAGAAGCGCTTGTCCGCCGTTGGAGAGCCGGATAGCATAATCCGTAGATGCACGGTAACGAGCCTGGCTCTGCCATGTTCGTGCTGTCGGTACCATGTTTTGGTGAGCCGATACATAGCCCGAAGGGTGTCCGAGCATGACCCTGGCCGCGTGTCATGCCGCCAGAGGGCCAGAGGTCCCGGAGCGGATCACACAACCCAGGGTCCGGATCACCCACCTTGAAACTGCGGGCTCTCAAAACCGTACCGCCACGGCATTGCGGTGGAGAACGGCTCGTTGGAACCGTGCAGCAAGGAGGCAGGCGGTAGCGTCGCCCCGCGGGGGCGATCTGCGGCCTGCTTTTTGCTGCGCCGGCGGCACAGCAGGCGGGCCCTCGAGCCCGGCCTTCCGCCTGCGGAGGAGTCAACGATGGCGTCCCTGGAACAACTGCCCCAAGCAGCCCACTGGCCCGAAACCTTGCAGGCCAAGTGGCATCGGCTGTTACAACTGGTCGGTTCCTGGCCGGGCTGCCTGGTGGCCTTCTCCGGTGGTGTGGACAGCGCCACTGTGGCCGCGGTAGCCCAGGGGGTGTTGGGTTCGCGGGCGGTGGCCGTGACGGGCCGCAGCGCCAGTTTGTCCCAGTATCAGGCCAACTTAGCCCAGGACGTCGCTCGGCGGATTGGAATCCGGCATCTGTGGCTGGATACGCAGGAAGTGGACTCCCCCCAGTACCGGGCCAACGCCCCGGACCGCTGCTACCACTGCAAGCGGGAACTCTACGCCCGCATGGCCCAACTGGCCCGGGAGCTGAACCTGCCCGTGCTGGCTAACGGAACCAACGCCGACGACGCGGGCGACTACCGCCCCGGCCTCCAGGCGGCCGAGCAGTTCCAGGTACGCAGTCCCCTGCTGGAGTGTGGCATCACCAAGGACGAAGTGCGCCGCCTGGCCCGAGCCCTGGACCTGCCGGTGTGGGACGAACCGGCCTCGCCGTGCTTGAGCAGCCGGGTGGCCTACGGGCTGGAGGTCACTCCGGAGCGGCTCCGGCGGATCGAGCAGGCCGAATCGCTGCTTCGAGCCCGAGGGTTCTGGCCCGTCCGCGTGCGCGTCCACCCCGGCGAGCTGGCCCGGGTGGAAGTCCCCCTGGAACAGTTGCCTCGGCTGCTGGAACCCAAGCTGCGGCAGGAGTTGGCCCAGGAGCTGCGCCGGTTGGGCTTTCGTTTTCTCACCTTTGATCTGGAAGGGCTGCGCAGCGGTAACCTGAACCAGTTGGTGCCGCTGCTGGCGGTGCCATCGCGCAACGCCGACTCCGATTGACCCGCCTCGATGGCGGCGACATACTTCCCCTTGATTTGCCGGAGCAGGCCTGAGGGCCGTTCCGTGTCGGCCTCGGCGATGGACCTCGGGGCTCGTTGGAAACTCACGCAAGGATGCCACGCCCGTCATGGACCGGCGGCAACAACAGCGTTTGACCCTGTTGCTCGTGCTGGCCGATCTGCTGGCGACCACCGCCGCCTGGCTGGGCGGTTACGCCGTGCGGTTCGGGCTTTGGGAAGCCCCCGGCGGCGTGCCCCGGCTGCAAAGCGTTTTGGAAGCCCTGCCCAAGGTGTTGCTGCTGGCTCTGGTGGCCTACCATTTGGCGGGCATGTACCAAGTGTTGCGACTCCGCCGCTGGCGAAACGAGCTCCCGGCCGTGCTGTTGGGCACCGGGCTGCTGTTTCTGCTGCTGATTACGGTCACCTTCTATCAGCGCCACCGGTACGAATCGCGGCTGGCACTGGGGCTGTTCCTGGTCCTCTGCGGCCCGTTGGTTCTGCTGGTCCGACGTGTCGTGTGGTGGCTTGCCTCTTC
>WFOE01000010.1 GCA_015488215.1 Planctomycetales bacterium | reverse complement strand
CGGACAGCCTGACCGGCCAGTATCTTTCCGGACGCCGCTGCGTGCCGGCGGGCAACGTGCGCCGCGGACACGACCAGGGTTATCTGGAGCTGCGCGGCGCCCGGGGCCACAACCTGAAAAACCTCTCGGTCCGCTTCCCCTTGGGCGTGCTGTGCGTGGTGACGGGAGTGAGCGGCTCGGGCAAAAGCTCGCTGGTGCAGGAGACGCTCTACGGGGCCGTATGCCGCGAACTGGGCCAAAGCGGCCCCAAGCCGCTCCCCTACGACGAGCTGCACGGGACCGAATCGCTGGACGAAGTGATCCTGGTCAGCCAGGGTTCGTTGGGACGCACCGCACGCAGCAACCCGGTCACTTACGTCAAGGCTTGGGACGAGATTCGCCGCGTGTTTGCCGACACGCCGGCCGCCCGGGCTCGCGGGTTTTCGGCCGGGCATTTCAGTTTCAACGTCCGCGGCGGCCGGTGCGAAACCTGTTCCGGCGAAGGGCAGATCCAGGTGGACATGCAGTTCCTGGCCGACGTGTACATGACCTGCCCGGAGTGCGGCGGGCAGCGCTTCCGGCCCGAGGTGCTCCAGGTCACCTACCGCGGCAAGACGATCGCCGACGTGCTGGCCATGAGCGTGCGCGAGGCGTTTTCGTTCTTTCGCGCGTTTCCCAAGGTGCTGCGCAAGTTGCAGCCGCTGGTGGACGTGGGACTGGACTACGTTCCGCTGGGGCAGCCACTTTCCACCCTCAGCAGTGGCGAGGCCCAACGCCTGCGGCTGGCCGGACTGTTGGGCACGCGACGCCGCGGCCGCTGCCTGTTCCTGCTGGACGAGCCGACCACCGGACTGCACTTTGCCGACGTGACCCGGCTGCTGGACTGTTTCGACGCCTTGGTGGACCAAGGGCACAGCCTTATCGTGGTGGAACACAACCTGCACCTGATCGCCGCGGCCGACTACGTGATCGACCTGGGCCCCGACGCGGCCGACCGGGGAGGCGAGCTGGTCGTGGCCGGCACGCCCGAGGAAGTGGCTTCCTGTCCCGATTCGATCACCGGCCGGTTCCTCCAACCGGTGCTGGAGTTTCAGCAGGTGTGAGCCTTCCGGGCTGGATCGCCGCCGGGGAGGGATCGGTTCAATAGCGGCCGTGGTAGTTGCGCGGGCGGCCCGCTGCTCGCACCGGGTCTTCCGAAGCCGGACGTTCGCGGCACTCCAGCCAGATGATCAGATCGGCCCGGGCCGGTGCGGCGGCCCCCAGCCGCAAGGGGACCAGTCCTGGTTCCAGATGGTTGGGCATGGGCACGCGGCCCAGGCATACCACCAGCACCTGGTCTTCGGGCCAGCGGAACTGTTCCTGCAAGCGGCACTGGCACACCTGGGGCACATCCACCTTGATCCGCTGCTGGCCGCCGACGGGAGTGGGCAGGTCCAGCAGCACGGGATGGAACCGCTCCAGTTGATCCACGTGGCACTTGATCACCACATCCACGGTTTTCTGGTCGCGGGAAACCAGCGGGGCCACCTCCAGCGAGAAGCCTTCTTCGATGCGGCCGCCTACCACTTCGAATCCCGGCAGCGCGTCGCCCTTGAGCTGGATGTCCTGCACATAGTTTCGGGGGCGGGTGCGGGTCAGCGAGTACGGCTGGCCGTTTTCGATGACCAGTTGCGGCGAGGTGTGCTCGCGGAAATCCTGCCGTTGGGCCAGTTTGGCCAGGATCATCGTGGCGTCTTCCCGGCGCAGCACCCACGCCTGTACGCCCTGGCTCTGTACCGGCACGGCCTGGGCCACGCGGTGCAGATGCACGCGCCAGTTGGGACGACTGAACGTGATCACGTGCAAGCTGAACACGTGGCGGCGAGCCTGCGGCTGGGTGAACCGGGCCACCGTGTCGGCCACCACCTGCTGCACTTCCGGAGTGTGGTAGGCCCAGAGGGTCTGCCGGTCCGCGCAGAGCATCGCCGGCACGTCGCTGTGCCAAGCTTCGAACCCGGTGAGCCGCAGCACCCAGTCGATGACAATCTGCTCCGGCCGGGCGCTCCAGTTGGCGTGCATCGTGTAGGGGCGCAGGTCGTACTCCCGCCACACTTGCCCATGCGTGTTGGGCAACCGGGCCCCCGGCAGTTGGGCGGCCGTAGGCTGCACCGTCAGGCGGCCGCGCCGGGTCCGCCGGTCGGACGAAGGCTGGGCAGCCGGAGCCTCGGCCTGCGGAACCCGCGCCGTTTTCCGCGGCGGAACGAAACTGGGGGGATCCGCCCACGCCGGCACGGCAACCACCCAGGCCAACACGAACCACGTCCAACGCATCATCGCTGGTTCCTCCTGCCAGGCGGAATCTCCCGCCGCAATCACACACGGCCCGCTTGCACCGCCATCCCCGGCAGCGGCGACAGCGGCCCCAGGGGGCTGCTTGCATGCCGCACCGCACGCCGCGGAAGGCTGCCCCCGGTGCAAAGCGGCGGGAATATAGCGGCCGCCCCCGGACAGAGCAAGGCGGATAAACGGGCTACCACCGGGAAAAACGCCGATGCACCAAAAACAAAAAACGGGCTCCTTGGAGCCCGTGGGCAGAGTGCGGCTACCTGGTTTTCGAGCACGCCGGGAACCACTTTCCCGTGCGTTGGTGCGTTGACAACACCCCTTTTCGTGTACGAGCGAAGCCGCTGCCGGTTAGTCTTCGGAAAAAGCCGCGTCGAAGGCTCGCCGGCTCGGTTCGAAGTCGAGCCGCCGCACGAACTGGCAGGCGTCGCGGGCGCCGTACTCGCGGTCCATGCCGCTGTCTTCCCATTCCACCGACAAGGGCCCCTGGTAGCCCACGTCGTTCAGCGCGCGGATGATTTCCTCGAAGTTCACTCCGCCGCGCCCCGGCGAGCGGAAGTCCCAACCTCGCCGCGGATCGCCAAAGTTCAAATGGCTGGCCAGGATGCCGCTGCGGCCGTTGAGCGTAACAATCGCGTCCTTCACGTGCACGTGGTAGATGCGGTCCGGAAACGCCCGAATGAACTCCACCGGATCCACTCCCTGCCAGAGCAGGTGGCTGGGATCGAAGTTGAAGCCGAACTCCTCGCGGTGGTCGATGGCTTCCAGCGCCCGCTGGGCGGTGTACAGGTCGAACGCAATCTCGGTCGGGTGCACCTCCAGGGCGAACTTCACCCCGCATTCGGCAAACACGTCCAGAATGGGATGGAACCGTTCGGCAAACAGCTTGAACCCTTGCTCGATCCACTCCTCGGGCACCGGCGGGAACGAGTAGAGCAGGTGCCAGATGCTGGAGCCGGTAAAGCCGTTGACCACTTCCACGCCCAACCGCTGGGCGGCTCGGGCGGTGGCCTTCAGTTCTTCGGCCGCCCGTTGGTTCACCCCGGCCGGATCGCCGTCCCCCCAGACGTAATCCGGCAGAATCGCCTTGTGCCGTTCGTCGATGGGGTCCAGCACCGCCTGGCCCACCAGGTGGTTGCTGATGGCAAACAGTTGCAGGTCGTACTTTTCCAGCAGCTCGCGCTTGCGCTGGCAGTAGCCGTCGTCGGCCAGGGCCTTGTCCACTTCGAAGTGATCGCCCCAGCAGGCCAGCTCCACGCCGTCGTAGCCGAACTCCTTGGCCTTGCGGCACATCTCTTCCAGCGGCA
This sequence comes from Planctomycetales bacterium, assembly GCA_015488215.1. Lineage (GTDB taxonomy): Bacteria > Planctomycetota > Planctomycetia > Pirellulales > S012-138 > S012-138. Next base: position 5,114 of record WFOE01000010.1, on the reverse strand, counting down.
GGTCGGCCCACTGGCCGGTGAACAACGTAACAGGGCGTGCCATGACTTGCTCCTTGGGCTGTACTGGTCGGGAAGCCGCAGACGATTCGGTTCGAGGGTGCCCGAAGTCCCGCCGCCGACTCACGCTGGCAGCGCTCCGCCGGTCCGGGAAGGCGGAGGCTATTTTGCCAAAATCTCCCTGGTGTGCAACGGTTTGCGCCCGCGGCCCGAAAGGGACCCGACAATTTTTCTCCCCGGGTGCTCGCCTGCGGACCCACCGGGGCGTTACAATCCGTTACACTGGCTCTTGTGGCTGGGACACGGACGCCTTTCTGCTACCAAGGAGCAACAAGCGGTGAGCACCCCTCGATTCGTGCATCTGCACTGCCATTCCCACTACAGCTTGCTGGACGGGGCCAGCCCCATCGATCGCCTGGTCGAAAAGACCAAAAACAGCGGGATGGAAGCCCTGGCCATCACCGACCACGGCAACCTGTACGGAGCGCTGGAGTTCTACACCACGGCCAAGAAGGCGGGCATCAAGCCCATCCTGGGCATGGAAGCCTACGTGGCCCCGGGCAGCCGTTTCCGCAAAGAGGCGGTGCCGGGCCAGGAGAGCAGCTACCATCTGACCCTGCTGGCGTTGAACCGCCGCGGCTTCCAGAACCTGGTTCAGCTTTCCTCGAAGGCGTTTCTGGAAGGGTTTTACCGCAAGCCCCGTATCGACCGGGAGCTGTTGGAACAGTTCCACGAGGGAATCGTCTGCTTGAGCGGGTGCGTCTCGGGCGAGTTTTGCCAGGCGATCCTTCGCGGCCACGGGACCGATCCCGATCTGAAAGAAGCCAAGGAAATCGCCCGCTGGTTTTCAAACATCTTCGGCGACCGCTACTTTATTGAGATTCAGGACAACGGCCTGGAAATCCAACGCATTGCCCGTGACGCCGCCCTGGACATCGCCCGACAGTTGGGCATTCCGGTCGTAGCCACCAGCGACGCCCATTACGTGGACCGGGAAGACGCCGAAGTGCAGGACGTGCTGCTGTGCGTCAACACCGGCCGTCTGCGCAGCGACGCTAACCGGCTGCGGCTGGAAACCGACCAGTTCCACCTGCGCACGCCGGAGGAAATGTTTGAGATTTTCTCCGACGTGCCCGACGCGCTGCAGCGTTCGGCCGAAATTGCGGACATGGTCGATATTGATTTGGAACTGGGCAAACGCCACTTTCCCATTTATCAACTTCCTCCCGACACCACCGCCGAGGAACTACTACGCAAACTCTGCATCGAAGGTCTTAAAGAACGCTACGCCAACGATCCGCGCCGGTATAAAGACGGACAATTCAGCGACGAAGTTTTGCAGCGGCTCAATCGGGAACTAGACGTCATCTGCAAGCTGGGATTTGCCAACTATTTTTTGATTGTTTGGGACGTGGTCCGCTTTGCCAACGAGCGGGGAATCCTCTGCTCGGCCCGCGGCTCCGGCGTCGGTGCCTTGGTTTCTTACGCCCTGAAAATCAGCCACGTCTGCCCGCTTGAGTACGACTTGCTGTTCGAGCGTTTCCTGGACGAAAACCGGCAGGAAGCCCCCGACATCGACATCGACTTTTGCAAGGAGCGACGCGGCGAAGTCATCGAGTACGTGAAGCAAAAATACGGCGAAGCCAACGTGGCCCAGATCGGCACCTTCGGCACGTTGCAGGCCCGAAACGCCATCCGGGACGTGGGCCGGGTACTCGGGTGGCCCATCCCTCGGGTCGATGCCCTGGTGGCTCTGGTGCCCAACCGGCTCAAAATCACGCTGGACGAAGCCCTGGAAGAAAACGAGGAACTCCGCCGCCAGTACGAACAGGACCCGGAAGTCCGCCAACTGATTGACTTTGCCCGCAAAATCGAAGGGCTGGCCCGAAACGCCGGTACCCACGCCGCCGGGGTGGTGATTGCCGACCGGCCGCTGGTGGAATACCTCCCGCTGCAAAAAATACCGGGCAAAGAGGACGTCGTTACCCAATGGCACAAGGACGACGTGGAGCTGGCCGGACTGCTCAAGATGGATTTTCTAGGGCTGCGCAATCTCACCATTCTTTCTAAAGCCGTGGAACTGATCGAGCAGACCACGGGCCGGAAGATTGATATTCAGAATCTGCCGCTGGACGATGAAAAAACGTTTGAGCTTCTGCGTCGCGGCGAAACCAAGGGTATCTTCCAGCTCGAAGGCGGCGGTATCCGCGAGCTGCTGCAGCGGATGAAGCCGGACAACTTCCGGGACATCATCGCCACCAACGCGCTTTATCGTCCCGGCCCGCTCGAAGGGGGCATGGTGGACGATTACATCCGCGTCAAGCACGGACTGCAAAAGCCGGAATATAAACACCCGGTGATGAAGGAAGTGCTTGAGGAAACCTACGGCGTGATGGTCTATCAAGAACAGGTAATGCGGATTCTCAATCGCCTGGGCGGAATCCCGCTGGCCGACGCTTACAAGTGCATCAAGGCCATCAGCAAAAAGAAGCTGGAAATCATTGAGAAATACAAGGAGCAGTTCATAAACGGCGCCGTCGAGCAAGGGCTGAAAAAATCCGAAGCCGAAGAACTGTTCGCCATGATTGCCAAGTTCGCCGGCTACGGATTCAACAAGAGCCATTCCACGGCGTATGCCAAAATCTCCTATACCACCGCGTATCTCAAGGCCCACTACCCGGTGGAGTTTATGGCCGCGTTGCTTTGCGGGGACATTCCGCAGCGGAACTTTAAGAGCAAGGACACCCTGGTCGAACACCTGGAAGACTGCAAGCGGATGGGCGTTACAGTGCGGCCGCCCAGCGTCAACGAGTCCTACGCCGAGTTTGCGGTCAAGGACGGGGAGATTCTCTTCGGGCTTACGGCCATCAAAGGGTGCGGAGGCCCCGCGGCCGAGGCCATCTGCCGTGCCCGGGAAGAAGGAGGGCCGTTCCAGGACCTGTTCGACTTCTGCCGCCGCGTGGACCCCAGCCAGTGCGGGCGGACCACCATCGAATCGTTAATCAAAGCCGGGGCGATGGACTGCCTGGGCTGGAACCGCGCCCAGTTGACCGCCGCCCTGGACGCCGCCCTGCACCAGGGAGCCGCCGCCTGGGCCGACCGCCGCGCAGGGCAGCGCAGCCTGTTCGGCTCCGCCAGCGGCGGGACGGCACCGGCCGTTACGCCCACGGCTCCCAACGTGCCCGACTGGGACGAAAAGGAGAAACTCCAGCAGGAACGGGAAGTCCTCGGCTGCTACTGGTCCAGCCACCCCCTGGACCGCTACCGGGAAAAGCTGGCACGTTGCGTCTCGCATCAGGTGGAACAGTTGCCCGAGCTGCCGGCCCAAAGCGAAGTCTGCCTGGGCGGGATGATCGGGGCGGTCCGCATCGCCCAGACCCGAAATCCGCAACCGGACCGGCCCAACAAGTACGCCATGTTCGACCTGGAAGACCACACGGGCGTTGTGCGCTGCATCCTCTGGCCGGACGACTTCATGCAGTACGGCCATCTGGTCCAGGCCGACGGCATCGTGGTGGTCTGGGCCCGTGTGGAAAAACGCGACACGGACAACGTCACGCTCATCGTCAACAAGCTGGTTCCCATCGACGAAGCCGAAACCCTGCTGGTCCAACGGGTGCAAATCTTGCTGGAAGAACACCGCCACGGTCCCGGCGTGCTGGAACTGCTGCGCAACACCCTGGCCGAACATCCCGGTTCCTGCGAAGTGGAACTGGTCCTCCGGCTGGATACCGGAGTGCGGGTGCACATGCCTTGCCCTCGCCTGGGCATCAAGTACGACGGCCAGTTCCGCTCCCGAGTGGAAGAATTGTTGGGGCCGGGCTGCTTGAGGGCCGTGGTCGGAGAGCAACGAAGCAACGGTCGCAACGGCCACCGTGGGATGAGCCGCCGGGCCTACGGCCGGTGAGCAGAAAGACCGCGCCTGATCTCCCCCCAAGCCATTCGGCCGGTTGCGTTTCGGCCAAAAGACAGAAATAACGACAGAACGGCTGCCGAATTTCGCCCGCAGGGCCGTTTGACACTCGGGCGGCCAGACTTAAAATGTCGATGTATCGGTGGCAGGTTCGCCATCAAGGGCGTGTAGCTCAGTTGGTTAGAGCGCATCCCTGATAAGGATGAGGTCCCTGGTTCGAGTCCAGGCACGCCCAATCCGTAAGTCCTTGTGGCGACGAAGCTTGGGGCAAGTCCAGCACACGGAGATGTTAGGGCTGGCTGCATCTTGAGGTCCTTCTGCCCGACGCACCCCTGTTCCGGGGAATGATGTAGCAGGGGGTGCAGCCGTTCGCTGCGGCTGCTGCACTGGTTCTGCCAGCATCGAGCCTTTCCATGGGCAGTGGGGTCCCGCGGCTTTTATTGGCGCCAGGTCATTCATCGGTGCCAGGTCAAATGGGCGCTAGCACCTCGGGACGGCGTTTCTGGCGTTTCCCGGCCGATTGCGCGCGGGGGGCGAGTTTGGAATCCGGCGAGTCCGAGGCAAAGTGTGCTTCCCGGTTGAGGCAGCCCGCATGTTCGGCAAAACCGATTCCATCGCCCTGCCTAGGCTGTGCCTTCCCTCCAGGGCGAGGGCAAATTCGGGCTCGCCGGCTGCGTAGAGACCGGACGTAGCGTATCTTTGCCACGGGACGCACCGGCCGGGCAAGGCGAGCGTCCGCCGGGCCAACTGCCAAGGTTTACTGAGGAGGGCTCAATCGTGAGCAAGCGCGTGTTGATCTGCGACGATTCGCTGCTGATGCGCAAAATGGTGGCCGAAGCCCTGGTGGCCGACGGCTGGGAAGTCGTGGGCGAGGCCGAAAATGGCCAACAGGCCATCGAAAAGTATCAGCAACTCCAGCCCGACGCCGTGACCATGGACATCGTCATGCCCGGCACCAACGGGCTGGAAGCCCTGGAAGCAATCCGCCGCATGGACCCGAAGGCCAAGGTGGTGGTCATCAGCGCGCTGAATCAGACCCGACTCATCTCCGAAGCCATTCGCAAGGGGGCCGAAGACTTCATTGCCAAACCGTTCTTGCCCGAGCAGGTCCAGGCGACACTCAACGCCTGTGTGGCCTGAGAGCCGCAGCTTCGGTGGACGTGGAGGTTTGGGGGCATGGGGCGTGGAGGCTTGAGGCGTGGGG
>WFOE01000009.1 GCA_015488215.1 Planctomycetales bacterium | reverse complement strand
TGGCGCTGCATTCCGGCCAGGGGCTGGGACCAGTGCGCCCTTTGCCCAAGATAGGGCACCGGGAACCCCATATCTCGGCCCTGGTCCGCATGTACACCGAAGGTCACCTGATGGCCGAAGTGGTCGGCCCCCAGGGACGCACCGTGGGCTTACTCACTACTAGCACGTTGATCGAACCGCTGCTGCACGGCGAGCATTGACGCCCCGAGGCCCGGCCGCTATCCAAAGGATTTTGAACACCCCGCGGCAACATTTCCCCTGCTTGTGTGCAAGGAATCCCCGATGACCACCCCCCAAGAACATCCTCTGGAAATCGACTGCCACACGTTGAAAACCTGGCTGGAGGAAAAGCGCCCCCTGTTGCTTTTGGACTGCCGCGAAGCGGACGAAGTAGAGCGGGCTTCCCTCCCGGGAGCGACCTGGATTCCCATGGGCCAGATCCCCCAACGCCTGGCTGAGCTGGAACCCTATCGGGAACAAGTGGTGGTCGTTTACTGCCACCACGGTGGGCGAAGTTTGCGGGTAGCCGAGTTTTTGCGCAGCCAGGGCTTCCGCCTGGCCCAAAGCCTTTGCGGGGGAATCGACCGCTGGAGCCAGCAGGTGGACCCCCGCGTGCCCCGGTATTGAATCCCCCCGGCCCGGGCCGAGACGGCCGCCCGAAGCCGTTGCCCGGAAAAACTTTCCCTCGGGCCTGCTTGCCCCCCTGGCCCTGAGCCTTATAATCGCCAGCAGATGGAAATCCTGGGCCGCTTGCGGCTGTAGTCCTTCTTACCGCGGAGAGACGACGGATGGCCAACCTGGCAGAGTTTACCGACGCCAACTTTGAAACCGAAGTGCTCCAGGCCAGCGAACCGGTGCTGGTGGACTTTTGGGCCCCGTGGTGCGGCCCTTGCCGCCAGTTGGGCCCCATTGTGGAGCAGGTGGCCCAGGAATACGCCGGCCGGGTCAAGGTGGGCAAGCTGAACGTCCAGGACAACCCGGCCACGGCCCAGAAATACAACGTGATGAGCATTCCGTTGCTGGTGCTGTTCAAGAACGGCCAGCCGGTGCAACAGTTGTTGGGACTGCAACCGGCCGAGCAGATTAAAGCCATGCTCGATTCGGCCTTGTAATGCGTGCCGGTTCCCCACGCATCGCGGCATCCAAAACGGGCGCGCCCGCATAGCCGAGCGTGCCTTCGGTCAATGGCAGAGAAGGAGGGCCTTGTTCTCCTTTATCCGGGCGCCCGGGTTTCAAGACCCGGGCGTTTTTTCGTTCCTGGCCCTTTTCATTCCAGCCCCACACATCCGGCCAGCCAGCCGTAGATTCGTTCTTCGGCTTCCGGCGGAATGGCGTGCCCGCGGTAGTGGTTGAAAAAGCCCAGCAGCCAGGGCGGTTCGTAGAGCCGGTACACGCGCAGCGCCTGGGCCACCAGCGGCCAACTGCGCCGCCCGTCGGCGCTTTCGCCGCCGATGACGAGCATGGCCCGCGGTGCGCAGAGGGCCAACAGTTCATGGTGGTCGTAAGGCCACTGCTGAATGGAACGCACGCGCGGCCCCAGGTACCAGGGGGCGTCCCAGTTCGAGTAGGCGATTCCCACGCCCCCCTCGCTGGCCACGGCCGCTTGCACTCGGCAATCCAGCGCCGCCAGGTAGAGGGTTTCCTTCGCTCCCAGCGAATGGCCCACGGCGGCCACCCGGGCGGGATCGACCCGGGGCAGCGAGAGCAGCAGGTCCAGGGCCCGCTGGCCGTCCCAAAGCATCTTAGCCATCCCGCTTGCCCGAGGGTGCCGCTTTTTGAATCGGGCCACAGCCGCCGTGTAGGGTTCCTGTGGGCTTTTTTCTTGCCAGAGAAAACACCGGGGGCACAATGCGACCCAGCCGCGCTGGGCCAGATGCAAGCCCAAGTGTTTTTCCCGCGGGCCTTCCAATCCAGCCGGCTGGCGGATCGTGTAATCGACCGTGGAATGGAACACCACGGCCCCGGGCAGTCTTTCTTCGTCGTTTTGCAGCGGCTGCAACAGATAGGCTTCGACGCTCTGGCCCGGTTCCACTTCGTAGCGGATCAACTGCCGCAGGCAGCCCTGCACGCGGTCTTCGGCCAGTACGCGGTACCGGGGGCGAGGTACGGCACACTCCATCCGGCCCAGCAGACCTTGCCACCGCTTGAGGATTTGCGGCCGCAACCGTTTCCACTGCTCCAGCCGGGAAGGGGGCCGCTCCTGCCCCGGGGCGGCAATGGGGCGCAAGGGCCGGGGGAGCGGCGGCACCTGTTCCGGCCCGCGTTGTACTTCCGGCAGCCACGGGACACCGCGTTGCGGGGCCGCCTGGGCGCTTGAAGGCAGCGCCGCCCACGCGGCCGCGGTCCCGGCCCCCAGCAGCACTTGCCGCCGGGTGATTCGGACGCTCTGGGGCATGGCAAGATTTTCCGCATCGAACACGCAACGGGAAAGCATTGGCCAATGCAATTGGAATCGTGCGGCGCGTGCCAGGGGCTTCCGTGCGCGACAATAGCTTGCCTGCGCGGGCAAGTGCAAACGCCGATTGCGAGAATATTTTTTCTTGCATTGGAGCGGAAGCTCTCCTCATCCCCCCACGCCCCCACCCCCTTTGCTGCGGAAGCTCCATGCGCAAGGCGCACGGCGCAAGTCGCAGGCCGTTCAAGTCGCCGGCTCGTCTTTTTCCGGCTCCAGCAGGTGCTTTTGGCCCAGTTCGTGGCTTCGCCGCGTGGCTGCTTCCACGGCGGCCATCAACGCGGCTCGCAGTCCGTGAAACTCCAACTGGCGCAGCCCGGCAATGGTGGTTCCGCCCGGGCTGGTGACTTGTTCCTTGAGCAACGCCGGATGAGCGTCCGTTTCCAGCACCATCTGGGCGGCCCCGGCCACCGTGTGGGCAGCCAGTTGCGTGGCCAGATGCCGCGGCAGGCCCAGCAGCACGCCCGCATCGCTCAGGGCTTCGATCACCAGGAACACGTAAGCTGGCCCGGAGCCGGAAAGCCCGGTTACGGCGTCCATCAGGTCTTCGGAAACGCGGGTGCAAAACCCGGCCGTGCCCAGCAGGCGCTGGACCCAGTCGATGTCTTCCGGCAGGCAATTCTTGCCGGGACAAAAAGCCGAAGCCCCCTTGCCAATCAGGCAGGGCGTGTTGGGCATCACGCGAACCAGACGGGATTGCCGGCCCAACAGCTCGTACAGCCGGGCCAGGGAGACGCCCGCGACGATGGAGACAACCAGGTGCTGGTCGGTCAGCTCGGGAGCAATCTCGGCGGCCGCGGCCTCCAGATGCTGCGGCTTGACGGCCAGCACCACCGTGCGGCTGCGCTGGACCAACTGCCGGTTGCTTGCGGCTAGCGAGGCTCCCACGCCTTGGGCAAAAGTGCGTCCGGCCGCGTCGCTGGGATCGTAGCCCAGCACCTGTTCGGCCGAAACCACGCCGCTTCGCACCATCGCCCCGGCCAACGCGGTGGCCATCCGCCCGGTGCCGACAAACCCTACCGGAACAAACGACTGACTCATCGCCGACGCAACTCTCCTACGAGGCCGGGGCGGCACCTTTTTTCGGCTGGGGCTTGGCTTTTTGGGCCGCGGGCTTTTTCGGCTTGGGCTTTTGTGCTTTCTGGGGCTTGGCTTTGCCTTTAGGCTTTGGGGATTTCTTGGCCTTGGGTTTTTGTACTTTTTGGGGTTTCGTCTTGGGTTTGGGCTTGGCTTTGGGTTTTTGAGGCTTTTTCGGCTTGGCGTTGGGCTTGGCCTTGGGTTTGGGTTTCTGCGGTTTCTTGGGTTTGGCTTTGGGCTTGGCCGGTTTTTTGGGCTGCTTGGGCTTGTTTTGAGCCGCGGGCTTGGGCGGTTCGGCCGGGGCCGGTTCCAGCTTGATCTCGCCCACCACTTGCAGTTGCGGCAGCGCTTTTTTCAGCTTGGCGATCCCCTGCGGGGTGACCTTCGTTTGCCAGACGTAGAGCCGCCGCAGGTTTTTCAGGCCCTTGAGATGTTCCAGTCCCTTGTCGGTTATCTGCGTGCCGTAGAGGTTCAGGTAGCGCAGGTTGGTCAGGTGGCTCAGGTGTTTCAGTCCCGCGTCGCTGATGGCGGTCCGCTCCAGGTGGAGCACTTCCAGCGAGTCGAGATGGGCCAGATGAGCCAACCCGGCGTTGGTAATCCGCGTGCCGCGCAGATTCAGGCTGACCACGTTTTTCAGTGCCCGCAGGTTCTTCAACACCTCGTCGGTGACCAGGTCGGCTTCCACGTGGAGGGAGATGTCCAGCCGGGGATCGTTCTGGGCCACCGGCAACACCAGCCCTCCCACGCGTTCCAGAGCGGCCACGGCCTGCTGTTGCGCATCCGACTGGGCCGCAGCCATCGCCGGCAGCCACAGCGCCGACAGCACCACTGCGGCAAAAACAAGGGCCACGCGCATGGTCAGTTCTCCCGAAAGTGAGCCAGTTTTTCCGCCTGCACCCGGCGGCAAGGTTTTCCAGGTGGCTCTAGTTTACTCCCGGCAGGGGCCGATTCGCAAACGCTCCACGCCCCGGACAACGAACCGGCCCGAAGCCGGTCGTCAGCCGGTCCGAATTGCCCGGGCTCGGGGCAGGGGTTCGTGGTGTTCGTGGGGTGCCGGTTCCACGCGCAGGGCGGTCGGTTCCAGCACGGCGAGTTTTTCCTGGGCGTGGCGAAAGCACTGGGCGATTCGGCGGGCCACTTCGTTGAGCAGCTCCTGATCGTTCATGGCGGCCACCTGTTCGGCCGGAATCGGCTCGCCGTAGTGGACCCAGATGCGCCCCAGGCCGGGCCACTTGCGCCACCGGGGCCAGGCTTCGTAGGCTCCGGCGATTCCCACGGGCACCAGCGGCACGCCGGCCCGGCGGGCCAGCAGCAGAAAACCCGGTTGCAACGGCAAGAGCCGGCCGTCCCAGGTGCGCTGGCCTTCGGGAAAGATGCCCAACAGCTCGCCTCCCTGCAGGCGGTTTATTGCCTCGCGCAGTCCCGAAAGCAAGTGCTTCTTCCGGTCCAGCGGCACTGAGTCCAGCGGAGCGGTCAGCAGCCGGAACAGCCGCGAGCGGTAAAGCGTAACCCGAGCCAGATAGTGGATTCGCCGCAGCGTGGGCACGCCCAGCAGCACCGGGTCCAGAAAACTCTGATGGTTGGCCAACAGCAGCGCCCCGCCCTGGGCCGGCAAGTGCTCCAGCCCCGAAAAACGGTACCGGTACAACAGCACCATCAAGATACGGCACGTGTAACGGGCAAAGCGGTAAAACACCCGGTTGGCCCAGGAGCGGCGATAAACACTCGGCTTGACCGGCGGCATGGCGGTTCCTTCGGAGTTTATCGAGTCAGCCGCAGGAGGCGATGGCCGTCTGTGCCAGCGCCAAGGCTCCGTAGAGCACCACCTGCTGGCCCAGGGCGGCTTTTTCGATACGATAGCTTCCCGCCAGGGGAGGGAACACGTACCGGCCCACCTCTTCCACCACGGGACCGAAGAACAGTTCCTCGGGGGCCTGGACCACCCCGCCGCCCAGCACCACCACTTCCGGGGCAAGCAAGGTGATGACCTGGGCCAGCGCCCAGCCGAGCGTGCGGGTGGCCTGCTGTACCACTTGCCGGGCCACGGGGTCGCCTTCGGCGGCGGCTCGGAAGACCATTTGGGCATCCAGCCGGTTCGGCTCTCCCTGGCAGAGCCGCCACAGGGGAAGCGACGGATTCTCTTCCGCCTGGGCGAGCTGTTGCCGGGCCTGGCGGGTCAGTCCCCAACCGCTGGCCAGAGACTCGACCGTTTGATGGCTTTCCCTTGCCTGGGGCCCGGGGCGCAGGTGGCCGATTTCGGCCGCGGCGTTTCCGCATCCGTGGTACAAGCGGCCGCCGAGCACCAGCCCGCCGCCGATTCCCGAGCCCACGGTGGTGTAGAACATGGACTGGGCGTTTCGTCCGGCTCCCCAGCGACTTTCGGCCAGTGCGGCGGTGTCGCAATCGTTGGCCACCGCCGCCGGCAGGGCGAACTGTTCCTGCAACCAGCTCCGCAGCGGAAAGCGGTCCCAGCCGGCAATCTGGTGGCTGGTGACGGTTTCGCCGCGGCGCATGTCCACCGGCCCACCGAAGCCCACGCCTACGGCCCTTACGGGGTAGCGGGCCAGCAGTTCCCGGGCGGTTTCCAGCACCTGCTGCCGGATGCCTTCGGCCCCCCGGTCCGGAACCACCCGATGACGGCGCAGCGCACGGGGCTCGGACCCGTCGGCCGGGCCGACAGCCAGTTGGAGCTTGGTGCCGCCGATTTCGATGCCCAGAAAAAGCGGAGCGTCTTCGCCCATGGTCGCCTTGGTTTGCAACAGTGCGGGTAGCAGTTGGCTTCAAGTGTGTCCCAACCTTCCAAGGACCGCAAGCTGGCGGTTGCCGGGAAGGTAGCGTTCGCGGGATTAGTCGGCCCGGTGGCGTTCGGCCCGGGAGCATTTGCCCCCTCGGGTGCTCTCAGCGGACAAGGCGTGCGGTACAATTGAACTAAGGCGGCCACGGACCAGCCGCCCTCGCGGTGCGGCGGAAACCGCACGTGCCGGGGGGCCGGTTTGCCGGACGCCGGGCCTTTCTGTCCATTCCAGCAGGGAAGAGCTTGAGCCGGTGGAGTTTCTCAGCCCAGGCATGCTCCTGTTTGCCGCCACGGCCGCCGTGCCCGTGGTGCTGCACCTGATTATGCGGCAGACTCCGCAGCGGGTGGTATTTCCGGCCGTGCGTTTCATCCGCCGCCGCAGCGACGCCAACCGCCGGCGGATGAAGCTGCGGCATCTGTTGCTGTTGCTGCTGCGGGTGGCCGCGTTGGTGTTGCTGGCCGTGGCCCTGGCCCGGCCCAGCTTGCGTTCCGGCTCGCTGGGGCTGCGGACCGAAGCCCCGGTGTCGGCCGTGATGCTGGTCGATACTTCGCTGCGGATGGAATACCTGCACCAGAGCCGCACTCGGGTCCAGCAAGCCCAGGAAACCGCACTCTGGCTGCTGGAACAGCTTCCTCGCAACAGCGAAGTTGCCGTGCTGGACGGCACTCCAGGCGGTGGAGGGTTCCAGGTGGACCTGCCCGCGGCGGCAAAACGTTTGCGAGCGCTGAAGCCCAGCGCGGTGGCGGTCCCGCTGGCCGAACGCGTGGCCGAAGCCCTCAGCCTGCTGGAAAAAGGCGAACACCCCTACCGGGAACTCTACGTGTTTACGGACCTGGCCCGCTGGAGCTGGCCGCGGCAGGCCCAGGGGCGGCTGCAAGCGGCCCGGGCGGCCGTTTCCGGGCTGCAAATCTACTTGATCGACGTTTCGGCTCCGCAGGCGGAGAACACCTCGTTGCAAGTGGTCCAACTGTCCCGCTCCACCGTGGCCGAAAACACGCCGGTGGAAGTGCAAGTGGAACTGGTGCAGGAAGGCTCGCGGGAAGTGAACAAAGTGGTCCATCTCCGCCTGGCCGACGTAACCGGCAAGGAAGTACAAGCCATGCAGCAAACCGTCACCGTGCCGGGCCAGGGGAGCCAGCCAATCCGCTTTGTGCTCGGCGCCTTGCCCGAAGGCGTGTACCAGGGCCGGTTGCGTCTGGTGGGCCAGGACGCCCTCCCGGCCGACGACCAGCGGTACTTTACGCTGCGGGTGCATCGGGCCTGGCCGGTGCTGATTGCCGCACCGGAACCGGCCCAGCAGCGGGCCGTGTACTTCCGCGAAGCAATCGCTCCGGAGCAGTTCCGCCTGGAAAAACGAGCCCGATACCAGACCCAGGTGATTTCGCTCGACGAGCTATCGGGCCAGGAGTTGTCGCGTTACCGCGTGGTGGTGCTGCTGGATCCGTTCCCGCTTTCGGACAAGCTCTGGAACCGTCTGGCCGGCTACGTGGAACAAGGAGGCCGCCTGGTGGTGTTCCTGGGCCGCCACGCCCGGCCTCAGCAGGCAATGAACACCCCGGCGGCGTTGCGGGTGCTGCCCGGGGCGCTGCTGGAAGCCGGTCGGGCTCCGGACGGTTCGGTGTTTCTGGCCCCACGGGACTACCAGCATCCGGCCCTGCGGCTGTTGCAACCATTGCGAGATCAGTTGGCCTGGGACGCCTTTCCCGTTTATCGCTACTGGCTGCTGGACTCGCTGGCCCAGGACGCCCAGCCGGTGATCGCCTACAGCAACGGGGAGCCCGCCCTGTTGGAGCGCCGCTTGGGCCAGGGGGTGGTGATGGTGATGACCACCCCGGTTTCCGATCCGCCGGGCCGCCGGACCTGGAACACGCTGGCCACCGGGCTGGAGCCGGTACCGTTTTTCCTGCTGGTCAACGGAATCATGGACCATCTGAGCATGGGGCAGGAAGAACGGCTCAACTGGACTATCTCCCCGGGGCTTGCCGTCACGGTCCGCCTGCCGCGGCAGGAGCCGGTGCGGGCGTATCGACTCACGTATCCTTCCGGGCTGCAGGAGATTCGCCGGGCGAGGGGCACCGCGGGCCAGGTGGTCGTCTCGGCCCTGGAAGAAGTGGGCAACTACCAGGTCCGCGCCGGCAGCAACCCGCCGATGGACACCGGCTTTTCGGTCAACCTGGCCCCGGAGGTGACGCAACTGCGCCGCGTGGAACCGGAAACGCTCCAAGCCCTGCTGGGCGAGCAATTCCATCTGGTACGCACCCGCGAGGAGCTGCGCCGCCAGGTGCGGTTGCAGCAGGTGGGCCGCGAACTCTACGCCCCCCTGGTGCTGCTGCTGGTGCTTATCCTGGTGGGCGAGTGGCTGCTGTCCAACCTGTTCTACGGACTGCGGCAATCCGGCCAGGTGCAATCCCCGCGGTGGTCGTGGCGCGGGTGGTGGCCGGGGGCCCCTTCGAGCAAAGCAGCAGCCGACGCCTGAGGCCGCATCCGGCTTGCCATCCGGAGACGTTTTTCTGAGGAAGCGTTTTTCCGAGCGGCGACTCTTACACGGTCGAGCAGTTCCGCTCGGGACTACCGCGGGCGGATGAGGCGTTCCAGTTGCTGGTTGAACTGGTTGAGCAGGCGTTGCAATCCCTCTTCGGCGGCGCGGCCGACGGCCCCTTGCGCCGAAACTTGCAACTGCTTTTCCAGTTGCTTGCGGTCCAGCTTGGGCCGGGAGAGCGTGCCGCTCAGGGGGACTTCCAGCCCTCGGGCAGCCAGCACCCGCAGCACCGGAGAGCGGGCGAACAGTTGCGGGGCTTCCACCCGGGCCATGATGGCGATGGATTCGTCCAACCCCACGGCTCCGTAGGTGGTTACCACCACGTCGCCGAAGTCCAGCACCAGATCGCGGTGGTACATCTTGCCGTTGACCAGGCGGTAGGGGACCACGCTTTCGCGGCGGAGGCGAACCAGGTTCAGCCCCGCGGCGTAGCGCGAAGGCCGACCCGCGGCTTGCCGCACCAGATCGACCACGGCGGCCAGTTGCCGCAGCAGGGGGCTGGGGCCCAGTTCCATCTGGTGCACGAACAGCCGCCCGGCCATCTCGCTTTGCTTCATATCGTCCAGCCGCAGCCGGGAACCGCTCACCTCCAGAGAAAACCGGCCACTGACCCGCGTGGCCTGGGCCAGCACGGGAGCAATGTACTTCAGCCCCCGAGCGCTCATCTCCGGCATAACTTCCACCTGTTGCAATACCACCCCTGGAGCCAGCGAGAGCACCGGGCCGGGCCGACGCAAGGCCAGTTCCGCCTGAAGGCTCAACCGGCCGGACCCCACGGTCGTATCCACCCGGGAGCTGCGCAGCACTCCCTGTTCCAGTTGCAGTTGCACGCCGGCCGGACCGACGGGGAACCCGTAAGCCTTGATCCCGCTCCAGTCCAGCGTGGTTTCCAGTTCCACGGTTTCCAGATACTGGGCCCAAAGGGGCTGCTGGGCGTCGGTGCGCTGAGGCAGCCCCAGCGGCATCCGCAGGCGGAAGCTACGCGGGCGGTTGGCCGCGGCCACCTGCACGGGAGCCTGGGGGCCGAGCAGCTCCTGCACCAGACGTTGCAGGTCCAGTTGCGTGGTTCCTTCCAGGGCTAGCAGGGGCGGCTGTTCTTCCCAGCCCAGCACGCCGGTGGCCTGGAACGACCCGGCCTGGGTGGCCAACTGCACCCGGCTCAGGCGGAGCTGAGACTGCCCGCTTTGCCACTGGGCATGGAGTTCGGCCGGCAGTTGGGCTTCGGACCAGCGGAGGCGGTCCTTTTCAAACAGGCGCACGTCCTGGAACTGCCCTTTGAGCTTTCCGTCCACCCGCATGGCCGAGGCTTTCAACTGCCAATCACCCTGCCAGGCCCCGGCCAGGTGCCAGGAATCGGCCTGGGGCTCCAGTCCCCATTCCTGCAACAGCTCGGGCAGCTCGCAGCGTCCCTGGCCTTCGGCCACCAGTTCCATTGGTCTCGTGGTGGAGACGAACCAGGTGGCCGATTGGGCCTGCCAGGTGCCGGCGTCGGTCTTCAGTTCCAGTTGGGAGAAGGCGACGCGGCGGAGCGTACGCTTCCAGTCGGCGGCGGCTTTCAGCTCCAACTTGCCGGTTCGATATTGGAAGGACCGATTGCGCACAGCCAGCCGGTCCACGGCCAGCGTACCCTGGTGGAGCTTCAGCCCGCGGGCGTTCCAGTCCAGCCGGGCTTTCAGGCGGGTTTTGCCCTCCAGGTCGAAGGCGGCCAGTTGGGGCCAGAAGTGTTCCAGCCGGTCCTGCCACCGGGGCAGGTCCCCTTGCAGTTCCACTTCCAGCGGCCAGGTGGTGCGCAGCCGGGACCAAGGGGTGGGTCGGATCAGTTTGGCTCGTACCTGGTCGCCCTGGCTTTCCACTTCCAGCGTGGCCGAACGGACCATCCCCAGCTTGCCTTCCTGGAGCGTTCCCTGGACATTGCTGTTGCCCACCAGGTTTTCTTCCTGCCAGGGGGCGAAGGTTTCCAGGGCCACTTCGAAGTTGCGCACCTGGAACTGGAAGTCGGCTTCGAACCCCCCACCGTCTTTCCGCTCCCAGGTGATGTACACCCAGCCGTCGCCTTGCAGCCGGGCGTTGCCGTGCTGGAAGAACCGGCCCAACTGGAACCATAGCCGGTCCAGATCGAACGCAGCGGCCAGGGAAAGGTATTCCGGATCCCCCTCGGCTTCCAGGTCCAGGAAGTCGGCCTGGCAATCTAGTTGTTCCAGCACCAATCCCTGGGGCGTGGCCCGGGCGGCAAAGTCCACCTGCACCGGCTCGTCCCAGGCGATCACCTTGTCCTCATGCACGGCCTTGAGTTGGGTGGTGGTGACGCGGCCGCGCCACAGTTGTTCTTTATTCCGGACGCTGTGTTCCAGTTCCACGCCCACCTGTCCGGAAGTGATCCGCAGATCGCGTTTCAGCCCGATGGTGCGCGGAAACATCCGCGCCAGGCGAGCCACGTCGGCTGTGGCTTTCAGCCGGTACTGCTGGGTTTGCAGGGCGCGTACCAGCCCGGGCAGCACGCCCTGGGCGGTATCCACCAGCAGGGTGCCTTGGAGGTTGACCTGGCCGGCGTCGCTGTTGAGCTTCAGGCCGGAAAGTACCAGCGTGCGCCCGTCCCAGGCCAGGCGGCAGGGAAGGGTGAGCTGTTCCAGTTCCAGGCGTTCTCCCTGGGCCCAAGGGCCTTCCAGCCGCAGTCCTTCCAGGCGCAAATCGCTTTCGGCGGCCAGGGGGTGCGGTTCCCCCTCTTTCCAGGAAAGCACCAGGCGGCCGGAAGCCAGTCCGGACAGGCGCAGCTCGGGCCGGTAGCGTTTGAGCACCAGTTCCACCAGCGAAAGCGGGACCGACTCCCCACTCAGCGTCAGCTTGCCGGAGCTTTCCTTGTCAAAAACCGGATAGGAACGGCTCTCCAACGCCCACTCCAGCGACCCCCCGCCGGTGGCGTCCACCACCTGGGCTTCGCCTTCCAGGCGCCAGGGCTGGCCTTGGCGGGGAACGGTGGTTTTCAGGTCCAGGTTTTCCAATTGCCACTGGTCGCCCTGTTCGGTGCTCAGGTTGATCGTGCCACCGAGCAGCTCAATGGTGGCCCGGGTGCGAGTTTCCGAAGCCTCTTCCTCCAGATAGGCAGCAAAGACTTTTTCCAGATTGCTGGAGTTGCGCGTCAGGTGCAGGTTCACTTCCGGCTTGACGAGTCGCACGGGCCCCAGGTCGTCGGGATTCGACCAAAGCTGCCAGAGCGTGCGTTTCAGCTCCAGGCGATCCACGCGTAGGACCAGTTCGCCCTGTTCGTCGCGCACTTCCAGGCGGTGGATCACCACGGGGGAGAACCAGCCCCAGGTGACGCCAGTAGCCTGCACCGAGCCGTACACGTCGGAAAAGGCCGAAGCGAGAATCCGCCCGCGGAAAAGCGAAGTGGAAGCAATCCAAGGCCCGGCCGCCACCAGCAGCACCAGCACCGCCGGGGTGAGTACCCACCAGCGAAGAAACCAAGGCGTGGTCGAGCCGCCTTCCAGGTAGATCCGCCCTCGGCCGGAAATCCGCCGCGGGCGCTTGCGGCTGCGGACCTGGGACGAGGCGTGTTCTTCACGTTCGGGTGCAGATTCCGTTCGTCGCGATCGGCTCATCCGTGACGCTCCTTCGCTGCCAAAGCGAACTCTCCCTGGCCTGCTTTGCCGTCCGGGGGAAAGCCACAGCCAGCGCCATCGCCCGGCGCCCGGAACCTCTCTGGCCCGGCAGACTGCCGCGGCCCCGCGTCTGGCCCGGGTCGGATCGGGGAATCCGCGGGGGGCTCCCCCAGCGGTGGGTTGTGATTGTAGTGCTATCGGGCGCCCGAAGCCTAGAGCAGTTTCCCCGGTCGCGGGAACGGCACCTTTAAACCCGGCAAGCGAGGCCAGGCAGGTAAACACTTGACGCGGCTTTTTCGGCCGAACATGTTGGATAAAAAGAGCTTCCTACCGGAAAGATCCGGTCATCGGCAGGAAGAGGGCGGTCTGAACAAGCCTCCGCTGGAATCGGTTTGCGCTAGCCGGAGCGGAAGGCAACGCGGGTCGGTCTGGAACGTGTTTCGCAGGCCCCGTGGCGCGACTCGGGGAAGCCCGTCCCGCGGTGGCTCCTTTTGTTGTCCCTTCCAATCAGGCGAAGGTAACCTCATGGAATTTGCACCCGGACGTACCGTGGGCATCGACCTGGGCACCACGTTCTCCTCCATCGCCTATCTGAA
This sequence comes from Planctomycetales bacterium, assembly GCA_015488215.1. Taxonomy (GTDB): domain Bacteria; phylum Planctomycetota; class Planctomycetia; order Pirellulales; family S012-138; genus S012-138. The sequence continues at coordinate 5,219 of WFOE01000009.1, read as the reverse complement.
CGAGCAGGGCGAACCGGTGCCCATCAAAAACGAAGACGACGAGCTGGAAACCCCCAGCTTGATCCTGCTGCTGGAATCCGGGCACGTGATCGTGGGCCCCAGCCGCCAGCGGGCGGCGATGGAAGACCCGGACCGCGTGGTGGAACGAATCAAGCGGCACATGGGCTCGGAGTACAAGCGGACCTTCGACGGCCAGGAAATCACCCCGGAGTTCCTCTCCGCGCTGATCCTGAAAAAGCTGATCCAGGACGCCTCGAAGCGGATCGGCAAAATCGGCAACGCCGTCATTACGGTTCCCTACTACTTCAACGACCAGCGGCGGAAAGCCACGCAGGACGCAGGGCGGATCGCCGGGCTGAACGTCATCGACATCATCAACGAACCTACGGCAGCCACGCTGGCTTACGCCTGGCAGCACGGGCATTTGGGCCGCACCGAAGGCGGCAAGGAGGAACGGCTCTGCCTGGTCTACGACCTGGGCGGCGGCACGTTCGACGTGACCCTGGTCCGCTACACCCCGACGCACTTCCGCGTGCTGGCCACCGATGGGGACGTGCTGCTGGGCGGGCTGGACTGGACCGATCGACTGGCCGAATACGTGGCCAAAGAGTTCCAGGACAAATACCAACTCAACCCGCTGGAAGACCCCAAGGCGGCCCAAATCCTCCGCAACGACTGCGAAGTGGCCAAGCTGGCCCTGTCGGAAGAAAACCAGGTTTCCATCACTTGCCGCTACCAGCAGCGCACGCTCACCGTGCCGGTGACCCGCGAACAGTTCGAAAGCATGACCGCCGACCTGCTCCAGCGGACTATCGACACGCTCCACCTGGTGCTGGACGAAGCCAACGTCGAGGCGAAAGACCTGGACGCTGTAGTGCTAGTGGGCGGCTCGACGCTGATGCCCCGCGTGCGCCAGGCGGTGCAGGAAGCCACGGGTAAAGAGCCGGACCGGAGCCTTTCGCCCTACACGGCCGTGGCCCAAGGGGCGGCCATCCACGCCGCCATCCTGGAGGCCAAGCACCGCGGCCGCCAAAGCGCCATGGCCGAAATCGTCCGCAAGCGGCTCTCTTCGGTGCGGGAAGAAAACGTCAACTCGCACGGGTTGGGAATCGTGGTCCGCGATCCCAAACGCAAAAAGTACGTCAACCATGTGATGATCCCCAAGAACAGCCCCCTGCCGGTGAAAATCCGCCGCGTGTTCCACACCGCCCACGAAAACCAGCAGCGGATCAATATCAAAGTAACCGAAGGTGATGCTCCCGACCCCAAAGCCTGCTCCCTGATTGGCAACTGCTACATTACCGATTTGCCCCCGGGACTGCCCAAGGGGGCCCCCGTGGAGATTTCCTATGCCTTCGACACCGCGGGACGCGTGCGCGTGCGGGCCAAAGACCTGACCAGCGGCCAGGAAGCGGCCATCGAAATCCAGCGTCGCGTCGGGCTGACCGAAGAACAGGTGGACGCTTACACCCGGCTCGCCGCGGAATACACGGTGGAGTAGTCCCGCGGTCCCGCGTCGCTTCCCCCGGGGGACGTTCCGCCCGCCGAAGCATCCCCCCGGCACGCGCGTGTTTCCCGCCGAGGGTTTATTCTCCGTTTTGTCCATCCGTCCATTTCCCACTTGCCCAAGGAGTTCGTCCATGCCCTCTCCCGTGGCGCAAGCGGTTCTTCAGAAGCTGCCCTTAGGCGTGGAGCTGGGGCTGGTCACCTACAACTGGGGACGCGACTGGACGCTGCCGGAGCTGTTGCGCATCTGCCAGCAGACCGGATTCCGCGGCGTGGAGCTGCGCAGCACGCACCGGCACGGGGTGGAGCCGAGCTTGTCGAAAGCCCAACGGCGGGAAGTGGCCCGGCGGTTCGCCGACTCGCCGGTGGTGCTGGTGGGCCTGGGCACCGCGTGCGAATACCACAGTCCCGACCCGGCCCAACTGAAGAAGAACATCGAACTGACCAAGGCGTTCGTGCTGCTGTGCCACGACGTTGGCGGCACCGGGATCAAGGTGCGGCCCAACGCACTGCCGCGCGGAGTCCCGACCGAAAAGACAATCGACCAGATTGGCAAAGCACTCAACCAGGTAGCCGCCTTCGGCCAGGATTACGGCGTGCAGATTCGCCTGGAAGTCCACGGCCACGGCACGGCCGAACTGCCCGTGGTGGCCCGAATCATGCAAGTGGCCGACCATCCCAACGCCACGGTCTGCTGGAACAGCAATCCCACGGACCTGAAAGGCAAGGGGCTGGAACACAACTTCCGCCTGGTCGCTTCCCGGCTGGGGGATACGGTGCACATCCACGACCTGGTTTCCGACTACCCCTGGCTGGAGCTGTTCCGGCTGCTCAAATCGGTCAAGTACCAGGGCTGGCTGCTGGTGGAAGAGAGCCGACAGACCACCGACCCAGTGCGGGTGATGAAATACTACCGCGCGCTGTGGCAGTACATGCTGGCCCTGGCCTGAGGCGTTTTACGCCGCGGAAGGCGTGGAGGCTTGGGGGCGTGAAGGGCGCGAGCCCCGCACGTCAGTGCGGGAAGAAAAGCCGGAAGTCGGCTTGCACCCTGCGCCTTGCGTGGAGCTTCCGCTCCGGCGGAAAAACAACGCTCGTACCCGTGCTCGTGCTCGTACTCGTACTCGGAATCGGCAGTCGGCGAGCCCCCAGCGCAAGCTCCCGGAGGAACGGCTCCCGCCGCAGTCACCGGAAGTTTACTCTTCCGCCTCAGGTGGCGTTTGCTCGTCGGGTATCAGGGGGACAAACCGCACCGGGCAAAGCTGCTCGACTTCCAGGTGGTCGCCCCGTTTGCGATAGACGCGCAGCACCTGATGCTCCGGCGGTCCGACGGGCATGACAAGCAATCCGTCGGGGGCCAGTTGTTCGATGAGCGCCGGCGGCACTTCCGGCCCGGCGGCGGTCACCAGGATGCGGTCGTAAGGGGCTTCGGGCGGGTAGCCCTTGGTGCCGTCGCCGACGACCAGCAGCACGTTGTCCAGCCCGAGTTCTTGCAGCACCCGACCAGCCCGGCGCGAGAGTTCTTCGTGGCGTTCGATGGAGACGACCTTTCGGGCCAGCAGAGCCAGCACGGCCGCCTGGTAGCCGCTGCCGGTACCCACTTCCAGCACCTTTTCGGTGCCGGAAAGTTGGAGCGCTTCGGTCATCAAGGCTACAATGTACGGCTGGCTAATCGTCTGCCCGCAGGCGATGGGCAGAGCCTGGTCGCTATAGGCTTCGTGCCGGAACTCGGGCAGGACGAATCGTTCCCGGGGCACGCGCCGCATGGCTTCCAGGACGCGCGGGTCGGAGATACCGCGCCGCTGGAGCTGGTGCTCAACCATGGCGTCGCGTTGGGCGGCGTAGTCGGAAGCAGGCATGGTGTTCGGCCCTGGGGCTGGCTCAAAGGACCAAGGCGGCAGGAACAAATGGAGTCTGGATGCCAAACCCGGCACCCGAGGGCTCCCCGGAGTTTGAAGCACGTTGCCTTGCCAAGACGCGGGGTACTTTGAATCTCCTTTTTCCGGTTTTCTATAGGAAACATCCACAACGATGCAAGATTCGGCCCGCCGGAAACTGACTCTCTTCCCGTCGCTTTCCATCCGCGGCCTGTTGCTGCTGGTAACCGGGTCGGCGGTGGCGGCGGCGGTCGTGGCCGGAACCGTGCAGGGCAACCGCTACAGCATGTTCGTGGCGGCTGCGCTGGGACTGCTGGGCGTGGTGTTTGCGTTTTACGCGGCCGCTTCATTGTTCCTGCTGGCGGTGGGGCTGGTCCTGGGACAGCGGGCCTGGGCTCCGCCCGGACCGTTCCGCCCCCGGAAACCGGAGACGCCGGTCCCTCGCGATTTGGAAGGGGAAGCACGATGAATTCGGCAACCGGGTCGGCTGCCGGATGGCCCTTGGTCGGATTGCTCAAGTGGCTGGCCTTCTGCGCAGTGCTCCTGGGACTCCGGTCCGCTGTCGCCCAGGAAATCGTTCGGCTAAAGTCCTTGCGACAGCAGGGATGGCAAGTGCTGGACGAACAAAAGATGAGCGGCCTGGAAGTGGTGGTTTGCCAGTGGCGAATCAACCAGTCCGGCGGCCCGGTGCGGGTGCTGTTGCTGGTCCGGCCCAGTGGCGTGTTGCAACGCCCTTTGCCCCTGACAGTCACGCTTAAAGGTAGACTTGAGCAAGGAAGCGTTTCCGTGCTCCTGCCCAAGCGGCGGATTACGCTACCCAGCGGGAGCGGCTCCGTGTGGGACGAGTTCGTTGCGGTTCCGCTGGTATTTCCTGCACCGGTCGAATACCTCCATCTCAGCCTGACCTCCCCCCAGCGACGTACTTCGTTCTTTCTGAGCTGGTGGAGCACCCGAGCCACGGAGACGCTGCTCCGGGTCTCCCGCAGGCAGAAGGAACTGCTCAACGGGTTCGCTTTCTCCCACGACGTGGTTCATCCGGACGTGCTGCCGGAACACTGGCCTTTGCTGACCGGTTACGGCATAGTCGTCATTGACTTGCCGGACCTGGAACGGATACGCCGACAACGCCCCCGGACGCTGGAAGCCTTGAGCAACTGGGTTCACGCCGGCGGCGTGCTGCTGGTCCGCGCAGAGGCTCCGGACGCGCAAGCTCAGCAAAGGCTACTGCGGCGGACCGGGACCCAACTCCAGCCCGGGGTCAGTGAGAACGAACTCCGTCCCTTTCTTGTTTCGAAAGCCCACCTGCGGCAAACGGAGTGGTCGGAACGCAACCCGCGAAGAGCGCGTGGTACCGCGTGGCCCCCGAACCGCCAGCCGGGAGAGGAAGCCCAAGCAGAAGAGGAAAAACAACTGCTTGATGCCAAGATTCGGCGGGAACTGGCCCGACTGAAGCAGTTGCGTTTTTACGGGCTGGGCGTCGGAGCGGGACTGGTGGCCGTGGTTCCGAAGCGGCAGTGGAATCCCAACCTGGCAGTCATCGTGCCTCTGGTGCCTTCCGTGTATCCGGCTTTGGGGACGGTCAATACGGCCATCGACTACAACACGGCGGGCATGTTCGGCACAGCGGACTCGACTCTCCACATTCCCGAAGTGGGCAACCCCCCGGTGTTCGTCTTTCTGGGAATGATTTCCCTGTTTGTTCTGGTGGTCGGGCCGCTCAACTATTTTTGGTTCCGCCGCCAGGGAGCCTTGCACCGCTTGCTGCTTACCGTGCCGGGGGCTTCGCTGCTGACCACGCTGGTGTTGTTGGGTTACGTGCTCTTTTCCGAAGGCCTGGAC
>WFOE01000008.1 GCA_015488215.1 Planctomycetales bacterium | reverse complement strand
GGGGATGAAGGCGTGGAGGCTTGGGGGCTTGGAGGGAGTGCTTCCGCTCCGGGCGGGAATCGGCTTGCGGCGTGCGCCGTGCGCGAGGAGCTTCCGCTCCAATGCGAGAAAAAACGCCGATTCTTGCAATCGGCGAGCCGCTAGCGGAAGCGGCCAGGTTTTGCTCAGGCGGCTTGGCGGGCCGGCCGGGCTGCCGGGGCAAGGCGCACGAATTGCACTCCGCCCTGCTCGTCCCGCTGCTCGCGCCACAGGGCTTCCTGCCGCAGAATTGGCCCCAGCGCGGCAAGCACGTCCGGCAGCTCTTCCTCGGCCACCAGATGGGAGATTACCACGCCATCGACTTGCACGCCGCTGAGTTGCAGCCGCCGAAGCGCAGCCAGCCAAGGCCCAGGCACCAGATGCACTTGCACGCCCGGTTGCTTCAGCCGGGCATAGGCCGCCCGCAGCGGCAGAGGTTCGCCCTTGCGTAGCTCGAACGTGTCCACGGCCGTGTAGCGGATGGGACCAGGAGCGGCGCGGACAAGCTGCCGCAAGGTGGTCTGGGTCCGTTCCAGATCGGAAAGCCCCAGTTCGAGCAGGTGCTGCACCCCGGCCCGCTTGAGCTGCCGGGCCAGTTGTGCCTTCCGGCCCCGAGAAGCAACGCCCTGCCACCACCGCCGAAGCCAGGACCCGATGCCCACGTTGAAACTACTCCTGTTACGGACCGCCGATAGGGGAGACGTCCCTGGTGTTAACTAGGGTCGGCAACGAGTCTTCCGGCGGCGGAGAGAAAACGCCGCAGCGGCACTTTTCGGCCCAGGTTTCGTATTTTTCCAACTGGTTCGGTGCTACCGAAAGTGCGCCGGGGAACCGCTGTGCGCGTCGTTCCGAGCGTGCCGGTCTGGATTCGCGCGTTGTAAGCCTTGTGCAACTGGGTGATGCAAAAAAGCAACACAGCAAGGGCAAATTGGTGGGACCGGGCCGAGAGGGGCTCCGATCTGGAGAGGTGGACCCTTGGACCCTTTGGACCCCTTCCCCTCCTCAAGCGGACAGGAGCCAGAACCGATGCACGCCCTCCCGAGAACGCTGCTGCTTGCCTGTTGGAGTCTGCTGCTACCCGGCGTTGCTTGGGGCCAGAGCGGGCTGTATCTCAACAGTCCCTACGGTGCGCCGGCGGCGCTGGAAGCTCCCAGCACGTTGCAAATGCCCACGCCCCCGGCCATGCCTGCCCATTACGGTACCCCTGCGCCGGAAGGCGTTACCGAGTCGGTGGTCCCCCAGCAAAATCTTGCCGGCGAGATGGAGCCGGCTCTCGGGGAAGAACCTCTGGAGTGCATTGGTTCCTGCGTGCCGCAAACCAACCGCTGGTGGTTCCAGGCCGGCGGGCTGGTGATGGCTCGTGATTACAACGACGACGTCTGGCTCAGCTACGACGCGTTGGACCCCACCGTGGGGCTGCTGGGCACTCCCCAGATTGAAGACGACTACCAAGGCGGCGTGGAAGCCACCTTCGGCTATCGGCTCGGCTGCAACTGGTGGCTGATGGCCACCTACTGGACGCTGGAGCCGATGAATGTGACCGCGCTGGTGCAGGACCCGGCCGGGCAGATAAACACGGCGCTGGATTTCCGCACCCTTTCCATCGGCGGCACCCCGGTCAACGACTGGTACGACAACGCCCTGGCCCACAAGGCCAACCTGCGAAGCGAGTTCCACAACGTGGAGCTGAACCTGTTCCACGACAGCTTCCAGGTGCATCCCTGCTGGCCGGTGTACATGAACTACCTGGTCGGAGCGAGGTGGTTCCGCTTCGACGAAGATTTCCTCTACGCTTCGGCCGATACGTCCACCACCTTCGGCACCGACCCGGCCAACGAGGTCTATCTGGACATCGACGTGAGCAACAACCTGGTCGGCGCCCAGTTCGGCTGCATGTTGCAGTACTATCCCACCGGTCGCTGGAGCCTGTTCGTTGCTCCCCGCCTCGGATTGTACTCCAACCACATCACCATGAAGTACCGCATCTATTCCGGCGACGGGCAATACGCCATGGACATCCGGTCCAACAAAGGCGATTTTGCCACGCTGGCCCAACTGGACGTCGGCACCGCCTACCACGTGACCCCTTCGCTGAACTTGTACCTGGGCTATCGGCTCGTGTCGGTCAGCGGCGTGGCCCTGACCACCGACCAGATGCCGCGACTGCTAGACGACATGAAGGGCATCCAGCAGGTGGACGCCAACGGGCACTTGTTCCTGCACGGGGCGTTTGCCGGCCTGGTCTGGACGTTCTAACCGTGTGAGTTTCGGCCAACAAGGAACCCTCCGCCGACGTGTTTCGTCCGGAGGGTTCTTTGCTTTTTTGATTTGGGGCCGCCCTAGTTCGCGCTACCCCCTCACGTAGAATCGGCCGGGCCGAGGAGCACGGGAGCAAGAGGGGGTGAAGGCTTGGAGGCGTGGGGGGATGGGGAATGCGGTGCTTCCGCACCGCGAGATCTTGCGTCTTGGGGCTTGTGTCTTGGGCAGGAGCTTCCGCTCCGGGCGGGAATGGGCTTGCGGCTTGCGCCGTGCGCCTTGCGCGAGGAGCTTCCGCTCCAGTGCAAGAACAAGTGCCGATTCTCGCCATCGGCGAGCCACCGACTTTTAGTCGGCGGAGGACGGCACGGCCGTCGGCCACTGGGTGCTTCCGCACCGACGCAAGAACGAGCGCTGATTCTTGGAAACGGTGAGCCACCAGCTTGAGCTGGCGGAGGACGGCACGGCCGTCGGCGACTGGGTGCTTCCGCACCGACGCAAGAACGAGCGCTGATACTTGGAAACGGTGAGCCGCCAGCTTGAGCTGGCAGAGGCGGCAGAGCCGCAACCACTGGGTGCTTCCGCACCAAGGCAAGAATCAACCAAAAACACCGGCTCTCCCCGGACTGAAGTCTGGGGAGAGCCAAATTGCACGACCAGTACATTGCTCGACAGGCATTTGCCGGCAATCTTGCCGCGGCGCGTACGAGAGCAATCGGTGCGAGTCCTGGCACCCCAAGCCCCTAGACGCAAGCCTCGGGACCTTTTTGGCCAGGGTTTGCCATACGGTTCGGCGTTGGCTGTCGAAAAGCCGCGAGAGTCCCGCCAGACTTTTGTTTCCTACCGGGAAAGCTTCGCGGCCATTTCAAGGGGCTAGGGCTTCGCGGTCTTCCGGGAGTCTGGTGGGCCGATCTAGCAGCAGGATGTTGGCCCAAAAGAACGGATGGCCCACGCGCGGTACGGCGTCTTGTCCGTCCAGATCGACCCGGGGTTCCAGCTCAACGTGGACCGGCGTCTCCTGCATCAGCAGCACTGCCCGCCGCCAGGCTTGCGGGGGGGTGGCGTGGGTCGCATCGGCCAGGTACTCGGCCAGCAGTTCGGCGCTGCTAGCCCCGCCGGGGGCCCAACGGCCCAGCAGCACGGTTTGGGCTCCGCTGGCCATGAGGGCGGCGCTGAGCAGAAACAGTTCGTCCCCCCGCCCCTGCGCCGACCGGCCTCGCAGTCCCGAGGCGGCCGCGGTCTGAAACGCCGGAAACAGCAGTTCCTGCGGCACTCCCCAAGGCAACTGCATCCAGTAGTTGAACCGGTTGGTGGGCAAGGCGTCGGGATGGGGGATGGGGCTCCAGAGGTACGGCCCTTTGCTCAGGGGTACTTCGTGCAGCACAACCATCCGGTCCACTAGCGGAGCGAGCGAACCGGCCGGCACAAGCTGGCTCAGCGGGGCAAACGTGGCTTCCGGCAGGACTTTTTCCATCGGTTGGGCCAGTCGCTGCACCTGCTCCGGGGGCTGGCCGGGTACCATGGTCCCGAGCACCACCAAGGTGCGCGGCAGGGGCCGAGGCCCCCGCTTCAACGGCACCACAAGCGACAAGAACGGCAAGTACCGCACCCGATAACGCTGGATGAGCAACTGCTGCTTGTCTTCCTCACCGGGCAGGACCAGTGCCTCCAGCGGCAGATACCACAAGGGACCCTCGGGAATGACGATCAGTTCTTTCAACTCCCGGTCGATTCGCCAGTGGGAAGGGCTGGCAAAGATTCGCGCTGCCAAGGTGGTCGCAGCCGTCTTCCACTGCTGGCTGGCCAGGGTTTCGGCTTTCACCTTGTGATGGCGATCCAGGTTGCCCCAGGCTTGCAACAACGAGGCGATCTGGCGTTGCAACCCGTTCGGAGAACGGAGCCGCCAAGTGTCGTATTTTTTGCGGGCAATCAGAAAGGCGTGAATCTGGTTCCGCACGCGAACAAAAAACAGCACGGCCTGCTCGTCCCGAAGCGATTCCTGCACGGCCTTGAAATCCACCGGGGGCGGGAAGAGCCGGGGACCGGGCTCCCGACGCACAGCCATGTGCCGCAGTCCCAGTTCGAGCAACTGGCCTTGGCGATCGAGTTGAGCCAGCAGTTGGGCCCGCTGCGCCCGCTGGTTTTTCTCCTCTACGGCCAGGGGGACTTCGCGCAGGGCGGCAATCATCTGCTCGCACCGTTTAGCCGCCGGCTCATAGGCCGGAAAGTTCACTAGCAACTGGCGCCGCCGAGGCCGCATGGGTTGAGGGATGGCTTCCTCCGGACCGTGAAGCAACCAGCGCAAGTTAAGCAACCTGCCGCCCAGAGGGAGCGACATATAGAACCGATGGCGGCGGAGCCGATCGGCCACCTCCACGGCCCGCTCCGGTGCGCGGCGCTGCAACGAAACGAAGAACCAGTTTTCGAACGACTTCTCGTGCGGGATGTTCAGGATGCTCAGCGTCTCCAGCGTGCGCCATTGCCAGTCCAACGGAGAAGGATCGCGAAGCAGGTATTGGTAGAGCCGTTCGGCCTGCCGGGGCGTCAGTTTCCCTTTGGAGTAAGCCGTATCCAGTTGGGCCAGGTGGAACGCCCAGAGCGATCCGCCGGCTCGCTGGAAGGCCAGGGCGGCGGTTAGCGCCTGATCCCCTTCGGCCCGTTTACCCTCCTGGTAAGCGGCGATGGCCAGCACGTGCTGATAACGGGCCCCCAGACGCCCCCGGCCGATGCCCCGCCGGACCAGCACGGCTCGGGCTCCGTCTATCAAGGCACGGCCGGCGGCCGTCTCCCCGCGAGTCAGGGCCAGCTCGGCGGCATCGGTCAACCAGAGAGCCTGGAACCAGTATATCCGTTCCCGACCCGCCCAAGCCGCGGCCTGTTCCAGGGTGGGCAGCGGCACCTTCGGCCGGGCTATGATATGAGCTACGGCGGCTCCATGGAGAGCTTCGGGCAGGACGAGTAACCCGCTGTAGTCCTCATGAACGTAGGCTGAATATGAGGCTTCCAGGAATAGTTCCTCGGCGGCGGCAAACTGGCCCTCCTCGGCTGCCATCTCCGCTAGTTCCAGCAGCCCCAGTGCCGAAAGCGGATGATCGAACTGCCCGCCGGCGACCAGCGACCGCTTGAAAAACCCCATCGCTTCGCCGTCCCGCCCCTGCATCCGCAGGCTCATGCCGATGAGCAGGTCCATCCACGCCCCGGACCAGTGATTGGGCCGGATGGGCCGCTTGCCGAAAGTGGCCACGAGCTGCTTGGCCAGTTCGTCCTTCGTTCCCACCGGCCCGCGAAGCTGCCGGTAACGCCGCATGGACCAGAGCATGCAGCGAACGATTTCATCCACGTCGATGGCTACGATTCGTTCCGTGGAAATGAAGCCCAGCCCAGGAATCGCCTGCTTGCCGCCCAGCAGGACGCCGAACCGGGCCGGAAAGCGGCCCAACGCCACCTGCCGCTGCGATTTGCCCCAGGGAATAACCGGCACCTGGGTGGCCGGCTGAATGCGCTCGGGCCATTGCACGCGCAGGAGCCACTGGGGGTATTTCAGCCAGATTTGCATGGCGGCCGTAAAGTTTTCCAGCGCGGCCGGGTAGTTGCCCAACTGGTAGTGGCATTCGCCAATCATGGCGTAATAGCAAATGGAATCCAACCAGGGGCCCCCGCCCCCATGCTGCCCCCGCTGGGCGGCCCGGACAAAATCCCGCAATGCCTGGTTCCAGTACCCCTGGTACAGATCGCTCAAGGTGGCGTAATACAGTTGCGAGGGCAGCGTGTCTCTCTGCGCCCAGGCTTGGGGAAGCGTGTTCCCCCCTGTCAGGACGACCATCACGACGAACCACAGACGCCAGGCCCGTTGCATGGGTGCACTCCTTGGGCCGAAATGAAAGGGGAAGTGGTCGGCAATCCACGCCCAGTTGCCGTCTTTTCTATGGTAGCAGTTTTTCGGCCGGACCACCGCCATTTTCCTGCCGCAGAGGGGGAAAGCCAGCCGGCCCCTTGCTCCTCTGCAAGACAAGGCGGACCGGCGACAGCCTCCCCGAATGTCTGTGCTACGCCGTCAGAACCGTTTCCTTCCCTACGACCCAGCCGGAAGGTTCTTCGGCAAAAGGGGAACCTGCTTCGCCCGGCCCGTTGGCCCCCTGTGGCAAGCTAGATTTGCTTGCCAGGACAAAAGGGGGCAGCACCTGGTAGGGACCCCGCTTGGGTCCCGAACGCGGGCAGCCAAGCGCAACGGGGGATGGCGGCATCCCGATGCCGAATCGCCGGCTGGTTCACTGCGTCACTGCTGGGAAAAACACGATGCTGGGCAAGGATTCCGCGCAGGCGACTCTCCCCAAAGGGCGTTTTCAAGCCGAAACGCCCAACCAGGTGCTGGTCGTAGACGACGATCCGGCCATTTTGCGGTTAGTGCAACGCATCCTGACCAAGGCCGGGTTCGAAGTGACCGTCTCCGAACACCCCAGTCAGGTGCTGCAACTGATCGAGCAGCAGTGCCCCGATTACGTGATTACCGACTGGGTGATGCCAGAAATGGACGGGCCGACCCTGTGCCGCAAAATTCGCACGGCCGAGCTGCCCCACTACGTGTACGTGTTGTTTCTTACGGGAAAATCTTCGGGCAAGGACATCATCCACGGGCTGGAGTCCGGTGCGGACGATTTCCTTATCAAACCCATCCGCCCTGGTGAGTTGGTCGCCCGGCTCAAAGCCGGAGCCCGGGTGCTGAGCATGGAACGCCAGCTCCAAGGGCTCATCCAGACCGACCCCTTGACGGGCACCATGACCCGCCGTGCCTTCGAACGCCAGGCGGAACGCGAGATGGTACGTGCCCAGCGTTACAATCTCGACCTGGCTTGCGTGATGGTCGACGTGGACTTCTTCAAGAAGATAAACGACACCTACGGCCATCCGGTGGGGGACCAGGTGCTGGCCTCCGTGGGCCGGTTGCTGATGGAATCCACGCGGCGCAGCGACCTGGTGGCCCGCTATGGTGGAGAAGAGTTCTGCGTGCTGCTGCCGGAAACCGACGAGGAGAACGCCTCGCTTTGGGCTGACCGCACCCGCCAGGCGCTGAAGCGGCTGGAGTTCCACGGCGGCGAAAAGGACAAAACTTTCCGCATTTCGGCCAGCATGGGCGTTTCCTGCCGCATGGCCGACACCCAGCACCACACCACGCTCATCGACATGGCCGACCAGGCCCTGCTGGTGGCCAAGCAGTCGGGCCGGGACCGGGTGGTTGCGTTCTCCCAGCTCAACGAGGACGACGGCCTCCGCCTGGAACGAAACGGCAACCGGGATCCGCTGGCCGGAGTTCCGGCTTCGGCCGTGATGACCCCTCTTGTGTGCATGCTTCGGGCCACCGATCCGGTATGGCAGGCGGCCGACCTGTTCCTGCGGTTCCGCATCAACTCGGCCCCCGTTACCGACGACGAAGGGCTGCTGGTGGGCATCCTTTCCGAAAAAGACATCCTGGCCGCTATGAGCCAGCCGGAAGTGTGGAAGCAACCGGTGGAAAAGTTTATGCGCACCGAAGTAGTCTGCTACGAGGAAGACACCCCGGCCAAGAAAGTGCACGAGTTTCTCTGCCGCGTGAGTATCCGCCGCGTGGTGGTGGTCAAAGCAGGCCGTCCCGTGGGCATCATTTCCCGGGCTTCGTTCCTCCGCTGGTATATCAATTGGCTTACCACCCACGCCCCGGACGGAGAAGCCTCGCCCGACCACCAGTGGCAACGCCGCATGGACCAGGCTCGCAGCAACGTTCGCCTGGCTGCCGATGCGATTATCCAGCAGGCTGCGCAACTGAAACAGAGAGCCGCGGGCGATCAGGCCGAGTTTTTGCCGGAGCTGATCGACAGGGCCAGCGCCATCCAGGAACTGGTTAACGACATGTTGGCCGAAAGCCGATCGTTCCTGGCCGAATCCAGCCAACTGCTGGAGTAAATCCGCTCAGCGACGGGCGGGAAAACGCAATCGGGCAATCCTCCCACGGCTCCTCTTCGTCGGGGAGAAAGCAAAGCCCGAGGGCACAGAGCAGACCCCACTTTTCTTTTTTGCGGCTTACACTAGAATCGAATGCGAAAGCAGCCTTGCTTTCTTGCCAGCGCCGGCGCACGGCGAGGCCCGGAAAAGCAGCCCGGCCGCGCAGGTGGCGCCCGGTGGGGACAGGTAGCTCAGTTGGTAGAGCACTGGACTGAAAATCCAGGTGTCGGCGGTTCGATTCCGCCCCTGTCCACTTCGGCTCCAGGGCACGCACGCCATCGGTTTGCCGCTTCGAGACTGCCGGGGGCACAGGACGGGAGATCCAAGAGCAAAACACGGGACTATCTTTCGGGACGCCCGCACGCTTTGCCCGGAAGCCTTGGCCGAACTCCAGTCCGCGTCCCGCGTTCAGCCGGGAATGTCGCCTCCTTGACCTGGTATCGGTGTGTGCGGCTCTTTTGCTCCCGGACGGGCCTCATAGACACCCGCAGAAAAGCAATTACAATCGACAAACGTCATCGTTGCCATGTCCCGGCATGCATGGCAAAGCCGAGCTTCTGTTCCGACGGTAGCCCTTTGCCTGTCCCGTGCCGGTCTGGATCGCGGAAAAAACTTGTCCTCTTCCAATCATTTCTTGTGAAGGAGTGTGCCATGCATCGAGTGCTTGTTGCCGTTTTCGCGTTGAGCTGCTGGCTGGGGCCTGCGATTTCCGCTTGGGCCCAGGCGCAGAAAACACCGCTGGATGAGTACGTTCACCGGCCCGATCCCAGCTACCGCTGGAAGGTGGTCCGCACGGCCCGCGACGGCAACCTCACCGTATTCGTGGTCGATATGATTTCCCAGACCTGGCGCACCCCGCAGGAAGTCAATCGCACCCAGTGGCAGCACTGGCTGATTGTGCTGGTGCCGGACGAAGTGAAGTATGACACGGCGCTGCTTTACATCGGCGGTGGGCGAAACGGTGGCCGCCCGCCCCAGGGAGCCGACCGCATGCTGCACATGATTGCCAAACGCTCCGGCGGCGTGGTGGCCATGTTGCGGATGGTGCCCAACCAGCCGTTGATCTTCCACGGGGACGGCAAGCCGCGGGTGGAAGACGACCTGGTTTCCTACACTTGGGTGCAGTACCTCAAAACCGGCGATCCCACCTGGCCGGCCCGAAACCCCATGGTCAAATCGGCCGTGCGGGCCATGGATACCATCACGGCCCTGCTGGCCCAGAAACGGGCCGGCGGCCACAAGATGGATAAGTTCGTGGTGGCCGGAGCCAGCAAACGCGGCTGGACCACCTGGCTGACCGGAGCAGTGGACCAGCGCGTGGTGGCCATCGCCCCCATCGTCATCGACGTGCTGAACATGCAGCGTTCGATGCACCACCATTGGGCCGCTTACGGCTTTTGGGCTCCAGCGGTGGACGACTACGTGCGCACCGAAATTTTCTCCTGGTTCGGCAGCCAGGAACTGCTGAACCTGCAAAAACTGGTGGATCCGTACTTCTATCGCCACCGGCTCAAAAAGCCCAAGTACATCATGAACTCCGCCGGCGATCAGTTCTTCCTGCCCGACTCCTCCCAGTTCTATTTCGACGATCTGCCGGGCGAAAAACACCTGCGGTACTATCCCAACTCGGACCACGGGCTGAAGAACACCACGGCACCGACGGACCTGCTGGCCTGGTTCGTGATGATCGCCCGAGGCACGCCGCGACCGAAGATTTCCTGGCGGTTCTGCGACGCCCATACGCTGGAAGCCACCGCCAGCACCTCGCCGGTGAAAGTGCTCCTGTGGAAAGCCACCAATCCGGAAAAACGCGACTTCCGGCTGGAGTCGCTAGGGCCCAAGTACGTTTCCCAAGAAGTGAAACCGGACGCCCAAGGCGTTTACCGCGTGCACGTGCCCGATCCGCCGAAAGGGTGGACCGCCTACTTCCTGGAGTTTGCCTTCGACGTGGGAGTGGGTGTACCTTGGCACGTAACCACCGCAGTGAAGGTCGTGCCGGAAACCCTGCCGTTCCAGCACAAAAAGTTCCCCATGACCCGCGGCACCCGCCCGGCCAAAGCCGTTCCGGCCGGAAGCGGCATGGGCCAATAAACCCACGGCCCCAAAGCTGCAGCCTGCTACAGCGTTTCCACGGCGAGTAGAGAACACGCCGCCGGTGCTGGCAGAGAAAAAGCAATTCGATTCGCTAGCCGCGGCGCCGCTTACGCCTGCTGGCTGCGGCGCCGGCGGTATAGTTCCTCAATCACCGGAGCGTAGTGCTCCTCAATCACTTTTCGGCGCAGCTTGAGCGTGGGGGTCAGCTCTTCCCGTTCGATGGTAAACGGCTGTTCCAGCAGAGCGAACTGGCCCACCTGCTCGTGCGGCGAAAGCCCGGCCAGAAGTTCGTCAATCCGCTGGCGATAGAGGGCCATGACCGCTTCGTGCTGGAGGCACTCCGGCCAGGGAGCGTCGATTCCCCGCGCTTCAAGCTCCCGCTTGAGCCGCTCCGGTTCCACGACGATCAGCGCGGTCAAAAACGGCCGGTTGTCCCCGATGACCATCGCCTGCTGGATCAGCGGATCCTGGGTCAGCAGCCCTTCGATCAGTACGGGGGCGACGTTCTTCCCGGCCGAAGTGACGATGATTTCCTTTTTCCGCCCGGTGATGAACAGGTAGCCCTCTTCGTCCAGATAGCCCACGTCGCCAGTGTGGAGCCAGCCGTCGCGGATTGTTTCGGCCGTGGCCTCGGGACGGTTCCAGTAGCCTTTCATCACCAGCGGGCCGCGAATCAGGATTTCCCCGTCTTCGGCAATGCGAATCTCCGTGCCAGGCACCGGCTTGCCTGCACTGGGAGCCCGCTCCGGATCCAGGCAGACGGTGGCCACCGGGCTGGTTTCCGTCAGCCCGTAGCCCTGAATCAAGCAGATGCCGTGCTGAAGGTAGAATCGGGCCACGTGCTCTGGCAGCGCCGCCCCACCGGAACAGCACGCCCGCAGCCGCCCGCCGAACACGTGCGGCAACACCTCGGGCTGCTCTTTCACTTCCCGCATCACTTTTTCGAAAAAGTACGGCACACCGTTGAGCAGCATGGGTCGCACTTCGGCCATGTCGGCAAGCAGGGTGTCGCGGCTCTGGGCCAGAGCCAGCTCCACCCCGGGAGAAACCAGCCAGGTGTAAAAGTCGCAGGTTCGGGCAAAGATGTGCGACAGCGGCAGCCAGCACAGCCGCACTTCGCCCGGGCGGTGCTCGAACACCTGGACCGTAGCCAGCGCGTTGCTGGCCAAATTGCCGTGGGAGAGCATCACTCCCTTGGGCTCGCCTGTGGTGCCGGACGTGTAGAGGATGGTGGCCAGGTCCTGCGGCCCGACCGCTTCCGTTGCCTCGTTGAGAAACGAAAGCGCCTCATCGGCGGAAACGGGCGAGTCCGCTCCGCCAGATAATTGTTCCACACCGGGACAGGGCTGGTGCGAGACGACCGGATAGCGTTCCGGCACCGTCGTTTGGGCCAGCTTTTGCCATTGGTGTTCTCCGGAAACGACCACCAGTTTCGGGCGGCAGTCGTCGATCTGCTGCTGGAACTGATGACCGGCCAGCGTGGCGTGCATGGGCACGTGGATTGCCCCCAAGGAAAGCACGGCCAGGTCCAGTACAATCCACTGGGGGGAGTTCTCGGCGATCTGCACCACACGGTCCTGTGGCTCGATGCCGTACCGCTGCCGGAGCACTCGGGCGGTGGTCACCACCTGGGAGGCCAGGTCGCCCCAGGTCCAGCCGGTCCACTGGTCCCCGTGCTTGAACCGCAAGGCCGGCTGGTCGCGTTCTTGCTGCACTTTTTCGGCCAACAGCGAAACCAGCGTGGTTCGCTGAGGATCGAACCGAGCAATCTGCGTCTGCAAAGCTTCCATCCGTACCAATCACCCATGAAAAGGAAAACGCCCGCATCTGACCACGCCGCAGTCAAGGCCCCCATCCCTTGTTGATTTACGTTTTAGCAGAATTGCCCGCCGTTTTACACCGTGCTCCCTGCACATCATCCGTCCGGAGGAGATGAAGCCACACCAGCCCCCGCCAGAGCAAAACTGTTCCTCCGCCGACTAAAGCTGGCGGCTCGCCAGTTGCGAGGATTGGCGTTTTTTCTTGCCTCGGAGCGGAAGCTCCCACGCAAGGCGCATGGCGCAGGCCGCAAGACGCAAGACCTCTCCTCGTGGCGGCTTGCCGGCGTACTGACACCGGGCTTGCTCAAAAGCAGCAATTTGTTGCCTGTTAGATGTGGTAGTTGGTCGTCGGCTGGGGCTGGCAGCGGCCGTTGCTGCCCCGCATCCGCAGTCGCGGAGCTTCCAGCACCACAGTGGTATGGGGAGCCACGCTGCGGGTAAGCCACACGCTGGAACCGATCACGCAGTCGTGGCCGATGACGGTCCGCCCGCCCAGGATGGTGGCATTGGCGTAGATCACCACCCGATCCTCAATCGTCGGGTGCCGCTTCTGGCCGCGGATGAGCTTGCCTTGCTCGTCGGTGGGGAAACTCAGCGCGCCGAGCGTCACCCCCTGGTAGAGCTTCACGTGGTCGCCAATCTCGCAGGTTTCGCCAATCACCACGCCCGTGCCGTGGTCGATGAAGAAATGGTGGCCGATTTGGGCTCCCGGGTGGATGTCGATTCCGGTGCGCGAGTGGACCCATTCGGTCATCATCCGCGGAATCAGCGGCACGCCCAACCGGTAAAGCAAGTGGGCCAGACGATAGACGGTAACGGCTTCCACGCCGGGATAGCTGAGGATGATCTCATCCAGTCCGGAGGCGGCCGGGTCCCCGTCGTAAGCGGCTTGCACGTCCAGAGCCAGCACCTTGCGCAGCTCGGGCAACTGTTCCAGGAACTCCAGGGTGATGGCCTGGGCTTTGGCCTCGTAGTCTTCCTCGGCCGCCTCGGGGCGGTTCCGATCTGCGTGACGCAGGGCTCGGGCAAGCTGTTGGATGAGCCGGTCGTGGAGCTGGTCCAGCAAATCCCCTACGTAGTAGGAAACGTTGCCAAAGTGCAGCCCCTCCCGGCGGCGATAGCCGGGAAAGAGCACCTCTTTCAGGTCCTCGGTAATCTGCACCACGGTTTCGTAGTTGGGCAAGGGGTGCTGGCCCAGGTGGTTGATCTGGCTAAGTTCGCGATAGGTCTGCACGAGCTGCTCGGTCAATCGAGGCAGCCGCTGCTTGAGCCGAAAATCGGAAGCCATGTCCACTCCTCCTGGTTTTCAAAGATAGCTTATTCGGACCCAAAGGGCCCCCGCGGAAAAGAACACCACAGCCAAGAAAAGCCGACCGCCCGGGGACAGACCGTCCCTTGCGTCTGCTAACAACAGCAGCCGCGTTGCGAACCCAGGTAGAAGTGGAATGCGGGGTGCATCGAAAGAGGCCCAACCACACACAAGTTCCAGGCAGCCGTTCTGCTCCTATCCTACGGTGGGAGCAGGTACCAATCAAGCAACTCTTTTGTTTGTTTCGGCTTGGGACGACTGGCAAGTTCATTCGGAAGCGGCGTGTTTTGCCGGTTTTACCCGCCTCGGTTCTGGTCTCGCCACTTGCAGCCAGTTTTGGCGGTCGCGTCTGCAAAAATTGCAGACGTTGGGCAATTCTGGGAAAAAAGCCCCTCCGGCCCCTTGCCAACCACGGGCAAGCTGCCATGTTAGAGTTTAACGCTTCGGGAGAATAGTAAACTCCCGCGGCTGTATCCGTTCCTGCCAGTTTTCAAGGAGAGGTGCTTACCATGGCGCGTGCAACGAGTTTGGCCAAGAGGCTCGGTGGTGTGTTGGCCCTGCTGGGCGTGTTGGTGTTCGCAGTCGGCACGGCCGAAGTGGCCGCGGCAGCCCAAAAGAAAGACGGTGGCGCCAAAGCGGCGGCCAAGTGCCAGTGCAAGAAAGGCTGCAAGTGCAAGACCCCGTGCCAGTGCAAACAGGCGGCCGCCAAGTGCAAAAAGTGCGGTAAGAGTAAGGCGCAGTGCAAATGCAAACAAGCCGCGGCCAAGTGCAGCAAATGCGGTCAAAGCAAGGCCCAATGCAAGTGTAAGGCCAAAGGCACCTGTACCGGCAAGTGCCAGGGCAAATGTCAGGGCAAGTGTGGCAAAGCCCAGTGCAAGTGCAAAGCCAAAGGCAAGTGCACCGGCAAGTGCCAGGGCAAATGCCAAGGCAAGTGCGGCAAGGCCCAATGCAAGTGCAAGGCGAAAAAAGCTGCTTGCTGCCAGAAGCCTGCGTGCAGCAAGTGCGCTCCGCCCAAGCCCACCTGCTGCCGGAAACCCTGCTGCAAGCCCACGCCCTGCTGCAAGCTGGAAAAGGTGGTCATCGAAACCTGCCACCCCTGCACCGGCTGCAAGATTGCCATTCCGGTCTGCGTGCCTAAGTGCGCGGTCAAATGTGGACCGGAAGTGAGCAGCCGCTGCGCGTTGATTGGAGTGGAAGTGCGGCGGTACGAATGGGCCGGCGGCCCGGTGGTCCGCGTGCGGTTCTTCGCCCACGGTGGCTACACGGTCCACGTGCGATAAGCGGCAGCGAATCCTCACCGTCCCCCAAAAGCAACAACCCGGGGCGACTCCAACAGACGCAGGAGTCGCCCGTTTTTTATGCGCTCTGTCCCAAGGTGAAATGCGCTCTTTCCCAAAGTGAAAACGGAAGGCCACAATCCGGCCAGGAGAAAGACACCTCCTGCTCGACGGCGGCTTGCGGCTTGCGCCAAGAGCTACCGCTCCAATGCGAGAATAAGCGCAGCGTTGTCTGCTGGCGTGCTCCAGGACGATTGGCTTGGGCACCTAGCGTGAGCGGTTCCGTCCCTGGGTGAACGCCTTGTACTGTTCCAACTGATCGGCCGGGACGTGGCTGCGGAACCCTTCGCGTAGCCGCCGGAGCTTCTGCTGCGGCACGCGCGAGGAAAGCTGCGAGCTGCCCGGACGCAGACCCAGGTTACGCAGCAGCCGCCGGGCCCGTTCGCCCTCGGGTCCCTGGCGCTGGGCCTGCTGCTGGATGCGTTCCCAGCGGCGAACGAACTGTTCCAGCTCCTGCCGGGTCCAGCCCAGGCGGCGCAGCAGTTCCGGGTCCACCTGGCCTTTTTCCAGTTGGTCTTTCAGATGCTGGAGGACCAGGGCCGTCTGCTTGCGGGAGTATTCCAGGTTGGGGTCCTCGCCCCCTTGGGCCCGCGGCAGGTCCACCTTGCGCGATTTGCCGCTGGGGCGGGTGCCCGCAGCCGGACCGGCCGCTTTGGCCCCGTGGCCCGAGCCTTCCTGGTTGCCTCCGCTCTGCCTGCCCGAGGCTCCGCCTTGCTCTCCGCGGGGCCGCTGCGGGGACGTGTCGGCTCCCTGCTGTGGGGGGCGTTGAGGTTTTCCGGCTTCCGGCCGCCCCTGGGGTTGCTGGGGCTGGCGAGCCGAAGCCCCCTGCGGGCCGGAGCCGCGGCTTTCGTTCCCGGCCCGCCGCTGCGAGCCGGAGCCGGCCCGATTGCCCTGCGAGCCGGTCGGGGACTGGGCCGCCGCCTGGCGTCCCGCCTCGGAGCCGGTTTCTCCCTTGCCGGTGCCGGGAGCCTTGCTGTTGCCTTCGTCGGCCGCGGTGTTCTGCCCGCCGCCACCGGCTCCGGCCTGGTTGGCTCGCTGCCCGGAACCTTCGCCCCCTCCGCCGGCTTTGTCTCCCTTTTCGCCGCCCTGGCTGTCCGACTCGTGCTTGCTCTGGGTGGTGGATTTGCCCGGCTCGTCGGAACTCTGGTCGTTGGGGGGGCCCTGGTTCTTGTGCCGCTTGAGCCGGTTTCTTACTTCGGGACGTTCGCCGGAACCCTTGTCGTCTTCGGCCTTCAGGCCCGCGCCGGCCGATCCCTTGGGCCGCTGCGAGCCGCCCTGGGCCTGGAAGTTTTTGTCTCCGCGAGGGGGCTGCTTCTCTTCCGGCAAGCTCTGCGAGGTGCGCCCTCCCTTGCCTTGGGCTTGCCGCCCCTGGTCCGGCGAGGCGCCGGGGCGAGCCTGACCGTCGGGACGTTTGCCCTGGCCGGAAGCCGGCTGCTCGGCAGGTTTGCCCCCCTGCCGAGGCCGCTTCGTGGCGGTTTGGCCCGGAGTGGTCTGCTCCTGCCGGGTGGAGTCGCCGTCGCGCCGGCTGCTCCCCTGGTTTCCTTTACCCTGGGGGGTGGCGCTACCCTGGGCTTGGGGCTCGCCGCCTGAGGGCTTCCGGCCTGTGGACTCCCCTCGGCCCTGGGACTTGTCGGCTCCCGGAGCCGCGTTGGGGTCGGCTCCCCGGGGCGGCTGGTTTTCCCGGCCCGAAGTGCCCCCCTGCTGCGGGCGTTTGCCGCCGGAGGCGTTGGGCCGTTGCTCCTCGCCGCCGGTCTGGCCCTTGCCCTGGGGCTGTGCCTGGGGCGAGCTGTCGCTTGCCCCCTGCTGCCTGGTGCCGCCCTGACCGCCGGGCTGAGGGGCTTCGGTCCGCTGCGGCGGGGCTTTCTGCCCTGCGCCTTGGTGGCCCTGCTGGTTCTGGCCTTGGCCTTGCTGCTGCTCGCCCTGCTGGCCGCGTCCCTGGGCGTTTTGTTCCTGTTGGAGCCGTTTGAGGATTTGCTCAAATGCCTCGGCGTCGTCGGCCTTTTCGCCCTGGCCGCCGTCTTCGCCCTGGTCGGATTGCTCACCTTGGTTCTGCTGCGGCGAGTCGCCTTGGTGGCGCGGGTCCCCCTGCTGTTTGCCTTGGGAGCCGTCCTGGCCCGATTCGGCTTGTTCTCCCTGGCCCGCCTGATTCCCCTGCTGGCCGGCGGGTTGCTGTTGGTCCTGCCCGGGCTGTTCAGGCTGCTGGGAAGGTTCCGGCTGTTTTTGCGAAGGTTTCTTCTCCTGGGGTTGCCCGGGCACTTTTTCGGCTTCGGGCCGCTGGGGGGGCTGTTGTTTGGCTCCGGGCTGTTGCTCCTTCTGGCCCATGGGAGCTTCTTCCGGCTCCAGGATGGTGATTTTCAACACGCCGGAGGTGGCCACGTTCGGCTGGTAGCGGCCTTGGCGGTGGCGGTTGTCCCGAGCCACGGCTTTCAGCAGCACCACCTGGCCAGGGGCGAGCTGGAACCGCTGGGGGGTGAACGTGTAGCCCAGCTTCACCTCTCCCGGCGCTTCGTCCCGGAGCAGCTTCTGGTTCAAGAACAGCTTGCCCCCGCCGGAGGCCAACTGGCCCAATAGAACCACTTCGCGCAAGGCGTAGTCGGCGTCCCGGGCGTGGATTTCCAGAGCCAGCGAGCGGTTCAACGGCAACCGCACCTGTTCTTCCTGGGGGCGAACGATCTGCACCCGGGGCGGTTCGTCGGGAACGATTTCCACGCGGTAGCGGACCGGGTGCGGGTTCTCCTGCCGCTGGCGGTTGACGATCCGTAACTGGTAGCTTTGCAGCAGCCGCTGGTTGGGCGAAGTGGGCAACCGGAGCCACAACGTGCCCTGGACCTGACGCCCGCGGACTTGGAGCCGCTGGTCGCGCGAACCGTCGCCATGCAGGTCGATCCACGCCCCGGCCAGCTCCTGGTTGGCCTGGGCCCAGAGAGTAACCCGGGTCCCCTCGGGAGCAATCAGGTCGCCTTGGTTTTCCACCACACGCACGGGCCGCCGGGTGTAAGCGGGATATTCGTACTTAACCCGGGTGACGGTCACCGCCGGGGGGGCCACTACGTCGATGCGGTACACCGCACTGGCCGCGTCGGCAGCAAGCACCTGGTAGAACACCGTCTGCTGCAAGCCTTGCCGCCCCTGGGGCAGCGTGGCGCGATGGCGGCGTCGTCCCTCGGGCAGCGTCATTTCCAACTGCTGGTCCACGCGGCCGTCTTCGCTCCAGTAGTGGAGCAGGACCGGCTCGCCGCTGCGCAGGCCTTCGACCAACGCCTCGACCGTGACGAACTGGTCGGTGAACACTTCCGTGTTGCCGGGGGTGACTTCCACCACCTGGGCCCGAGTCGGGGCAGGGGTTCGGCTCCAAGGGGCGAACACCCGCGCGGCCGTGGCGAACGGATCCTTGGGCGAGACGAACTTGTACACGGCCAGTAGCGCCGTGACGGCCAGCAGCACGTAGCCCCAGCGGATCAGACGGCTGCGGTCCACCGGCGAAACCGGCGGCAGATGGGCCAGCCGCACGGCGGCCTGTTGTTCCAAAGTAAGTAGGACCGCTCGGGGCAGCTTTTCCCGTTCGCGGCGCAGCAGCAACAGATTCAGCAGAGCGTTTTTCAGCCCCGGAGCGTGCTGTTCAATCGTGTAGGCCGCGTACACCTGGCTGATGCGATGGAACAGCAGCGGGAGCACGTTTCGGGCCACGTACCAGGCCACCCCGGCCAGATACAGCAGCAGCAACAGCCATCGTGCCAGGGGGGAAAGCGGCCAGAGCCAGTGGTCCACCACCACGGCGGCCAGCCACAACCCCAGGGTGCCCACCGCCAGCACCACCGCGGCGGTGGCCAGTTCGACTAGTTTCACCTGGGTGCGCGTGCGCTGGATTTGTTCCTGGATCAGCTTTTCCGGCACCACGGTGGGCCGAGCCGCACCGGGGCTCGCCGCTGCTGCTCCCTGGTGCTGCCCCGTGCCGGGAAGTTGCGACTGTGCCGTGCCGTGCCGAGGAGAAGAAGCCATGCGCCACCTTCTGCGCAAACGGGCCGGATCGGTTCGGTCGATACACCCCCCTACCTAGAGTATAGACGCTTTGCCCGGCCCTTTTGATCCGAAAAGCCCTCGGCTCGGGGCTTTTTCCCGTGCCGCCTCCCCGCCCGGAAGCCCGCAGGCTACGGTTCCACCGGAGGAAAACCGCCGCTTTGTGGGCAAAGCGGACCACGTGCCCCAGCTTCCCGGGCTGCATTGGCCACCCCGGGGGGAAACACGCTCCGGCGGCGGTCAGCGCTTCAGCGAGATTCGTTTTCCCCGTGGGCCTTCCTCGATGTGGAGCTTGTCCTCGCGGGCCAGCCAGCCGAGGGCCTGCATTACCAGGTCGCGCGGCTCGTCGATTTGGGCTACGATTCGGGCCGGAGGCAGCGCCCCTTGTTCATCCAGCAGGTGCCACACTTTTCCGGCTGTTTCGCCAATCCGGCCAATCCAGGAAACCGCCACGGTACTCATCGAAAGCACTCCGTTGGCTGGGGGGAGGTGGTTTGCTCCGTCAGAACTCCGCCCGAACGGCGCCGCGCCGGGACAGGGCGCTTCCCGGCCGGTGCGCAGTCGTTCTTGGAGGGAATCATATCCCAAAAGCCCCCGGCACCTCAAGCAACGCGACTTTTCATCCGCGCTGGTGGGGATTGTCGTTCTGTGGGAGCTGGCGAGATTGGTGCTTGCAACTTCCCCCGGGGCGGTGCTGGCACTCTTTCGGGGGGAAGGAGGCACTTTTTGCCCCAACTGAGGCCAAGAATCCGCCCTCGGGTGCCGATGCGTAGAGGTAGCAAACTCCCTCCGGCTTGCCGCTTCGGCCTGCCGGGGGGAACTTCCCCGTGTCGATGCGGAGCAAGCGTATGGCTTCCTCGCCCACGGCCGATCAAGTGCGGCAACTCGTGCGCAAGGTGCTGGCCCAGCTCGGAGCCACGCCCCAGGAACTGGCCGCGCTGGAAGAGCACCTGCTGGTGGAGCAGGGCCGGTGCCGCGCCCGCAGCTACCGCACGCCGCGTCTTTGGGCCACCTGGTTGCTGGACGTGGAGCTGATTCAGTTCTACGACCAGCAGGGCCGGATGCTCCGCACCATCTCGTTGCGCCCTCCGGCTCCTGCGCGCCGGGCCGCTTGAGCCTCGGCCCCTGGGACGGCTCAGGCCCCGATGTACTTGGCGTAGAGGGTTCGGGCCGCCTGGACGTCGTCGGTCCCCTTGATGATGGCTCGGCCGTCGTCGAACACCGTCAGCTCGTATCCTTCCACCTGCACGCGCACCAGGTAAGGGTTGGCCACCAGAGGCCCCAGCCCGCGGAGCTTTTCCGCCACCTCGGACAGCGAGAACTTCTGTTTTTTGTCCGGTACCACTTGCACGGCGTTGCGGCCGCAGAGCACCGCAGTGCGGCTGCCGCGGCGCCCTTCCAGCCAGGGATACTCCCGGCCGGAACAAGCCGGGCAGCCGGTCCCCTGGTCGGACCAAGCCAGTTGCACCTGGCGAATCGTGTTGTCCCACAGGCTGAAGATGGTCCAGTAGCGGCTGACCGCCTTCAGGTTGCCCGAAAGGAGCTTAATTGCCTCCAGCGCCTGCATGGCTGCCACCACGTGCACCACCGGGCCCAGCACTCCGGCTGTGTCGCAAGTGGGCGTGGTTCCGGCCGGGGGAGGTTCCTGGATCAGACAACGCAGGCAGGGTCCCTGGCCGGGCAGGACCACCAGCGTTTGCCCTTCGGCCCCGATCACCCCGCCGTAAATCCACGGCAGGCGATGTTTCAGGGCATAGTCGTTGAGGAGGAACCGGGTTTCGAAGTTGTCGGTGCCGTCCAGGATCAGCTCCACGTCCCGGGCCAGCTCCGGCAGATTGCGGTGATCCACGTCGGCCACCACCGGCTCGACCTGCACCTGGGAGTTGATTTTTTGCAGTTTTTCGGCTGCAGCCACCGCCTTGGGCACGCCGGCCCGGGCGTCTTGTTCGTCGAAAAGAACCTGCCGCTGCAAGTTGTTCCACTCGACAAAGTCCCGGTCCACGATTCGCAGTCGGCCCACGCCGGCCCGGACCAGCGTGTCGGCAATCACGGTGCCCAGCGCCCCGCAACCACACAACAGCGCAGAAGCCCGGCCCAGGCGGCGCTGCCCCGCCACGCCCAACGGCTCGAAGCGCATCTGCCGCTCGTACCGGCTCAACTCCGGCGGTACGTTCCCAGGGGCAGCGTCGTCATCGGTCGGGGCCACAGCGGGGCGGTCCTTGGGGCAAGAGAGGGGCTTTTCAGCGCGAGGCACCTTCCTCCACCGGGCGAAGCCGCAATCGGATCGGTCCCTGGCAGCACTCGCACTGTTTCAGCTCGAACATCTGAATGGCGCAGATGTCGCACCAGTAGTCCACCTCCAGCCGCTTTCTCTTGTGCAGCATGAAGACTCGGATTACCTGCACATAGGGGCTGGCAGCCAGCTTGCGGACGCGCAGTTCCATCGGCACGTTGCGCAACCGGGCGTCCTTCCAGAACCCTCGCCCGCGGGCATCCTTGAGCAACGGATGGATTCGCCCTCGGTCGTCCAGCAGCACCATCTGGCCGTTGGCTTGGTCCTCGTCACCTGTGGCCGCCCCGATGCGGCGAAGCGCCTCGCCAAGCGGAAGCACGCGCCCCTGCAGGGTTATCGTCTTGCGGGCCGGGGCCTTGGCCGCAGCGGGCTTTTTCCCGTCACCGGGGGCAGACTGGGCCCGGGCGTTCGGTCCCAACGGACCGAACAAGACCAACAGAACCAGCACGGGAACGATTCGCACCACCGTCATATCAGCTTGCCGGAGCTTTTGGGGCCGGAAGGTGCCCGGTGGGGACCGACAGCCTTACTCTTCGGCCTGGCCCACTACGATGAGTTGCAGTCCCAGCGGCTTTCCGTCCTGGGTCGTGCCGGAGAAGGAGACGCTGGTCCACTCTTGCTCGTCGTAGTGTTGCACCTGGGGCGCATCGAGCCGCTGCTTGGGCGGGCTGAGCAGCGGGAAGATGGCCGGGTGGGTGCTCCCGGCCGACTCGGCCCCGAGTTCAGTCAGTTTTTCGGTATCAAGCGGCGCGGGGTCCCGGTCCAGCTTGGCCGGGGTGAGCACCAGGAAATCGCGCGTGTCGAACGTGCCCACGTGGTCCCCATCCTGCGGCTGCAACCCGTACCGCAGCACGTAGTAGCCGCGGCGAAGCTCCTGGCCGCGAAAATCGGGCGTGGTCCGATAGAGCCGCACCACGCCAATCAATTCGCCCGGCTTGAACGGATAAAGCACCTGGCCGCTGGAATCGCTTTGGCCAGTGGTGACCCAGCTCTTGGCCAACCACACGGCCATGTAGGAACGGCCGTCGCGTACCAGTTTCCAGCCCCGGGGCTGAAGCTGCTGCAAGATTTCCTGCGAGACGTACTTGCTGTTGGGCGGCTGATCGAGCACTTCGACCTTCAGCTCCTCGGCCGCTACCGGCAGGGAGCAAAGCAACACGCCCAGCAAAGCCACAATCCAAGGCAGTCGCATCGCGTTTCTCCTCGAAGAACAATGGATCGGGTGCATCGTTCCCCTGGGGCGGGGAGCTTGTCTCCGGGAGCAAGCCCGTGGCAGGGGAGTCGGAGGCGGGGCCGACAAGTCCGTGGCAAAGGTTCCTTGCCGCCGCTTGGGCGGCCGAATAAAGCAAGGGATTGTGGTCAATTATAATTCTTCAGCTTAGCCCGGCAAATCAGCCCCCGGGTTGCAAACTGCGTGCCATGCGTGCTGGACCACCTACGCGAAGCAGCCACTTCAGGGGAACCGGAGGCTTAGGGGCTTGGGTTTAGGAAAGGGCTTCCGTGTTTTTTCTGAGGTCTGGATGCTCGTAGGGGCTTCCGATTCCTGCGGGAAATGAGCGCCCGTTCTTGAAAACGGCTACCATGTTAGCCCTGTTGATAAGCACTCCTGTTGGGCCTGTCTTCGGCTGGCTTGGCCAACAAGGCAAGGTGGCCACCGCGCTACGTACCGGTATCCACCGGATGGATGTGCTCTTATCCAGACTCTGTGAAGTGAAAAGCAAAAAGTAAGTGGCCCTGGGCCACCCGTTCAGGTTGCTTGACGGCCCCTGGGCGAAACA
This sequence comes from Planctomycetales bacterium, assembly GCA_015488215.1. GTDB lineage: Bacteria > Planctomycetota > Planctomycetia > Pirellulales > S012-138 > S012-138. Next base: position 2,875 of record WFOE01000008.1, on the reverse strand, counting down.
ACCATGATACAACTTTCAGGCCGTTGGTTTGTTCCGCGGTCTGCCTACCGGTTCGGAGCTCGTTCCGGGCCTTCCAAGTCCCGCCCGTCCGACCGTTCCAATGCTGGAAAGGACCCGCCGCACATGAAACAGCGCCGCCTGGGAGTCTGGTTCATCGGGGCTAAAGGGGGAGTGGCCACCACGGCCACGCTGGGCCTGTTGGCTTTGAAAAACCGCCTGGCTCCCCCCACCGCCTTGGTGAGCCAACTACCGGAGTTTGCCGATTTGGAGCTGCTGGACTGGGACGGTTGGGTCCTGGGCGGCCACGAAATCCGTGAAACCACCCTGTTGCAGGAAGCGTTGCGGCTGGCCGAAGCCCACCGCACGTTTTCCAAGGACCTGGTCCTCGCCTGCCAGCAGGAACTGGAAGCCCTGGAAGCCAATTATCGCTGGGGCACGCTGTACAACGTGGGGCCTACCATCACCGAGCTGGCCTGTCCGGCCTGCCGGCAGCAACAAGGCACCGCGGCCGAATCTGTGGCCCGGGTGCAGGAAGACTTGCAGGAGTTCGCCCAAGCCAACGACCTGGACCACGTGGTGGTGGTCAACGTCGCTTCGACCGAACCGCCGCTGCAAAACCTGCCGGAAGCCGCCACCTGGGAAGAACTCCAGCAGTTAATCCAACAGCCGGACTGCCCTCTGCCGGCCAGCACGCTCTACGCGGTGGCGGCTTTGGAGCTGGGGTATTCGTACCTCAATTTCACCCCCTCGCTGGGAGCGTCGCTTCCGGCCCTGGACCATCTGGCCCAACTGCGCGGCACGCGGCACATGGGCTACGACGGCAAAACGGGCGAAACACTGCTCAAAAGCGTTTTGGCTCCCATGTTCGCCAAGCGAAATCTGCACGTGATGAGCTGGGTCGGGCACAACATTTTCGGCAACATGGACGGCCGCGTCCTGGACGATCCGGCCAACAAGCAGGCTAAGGTCACTAGCAAAGACCGCCTGGTAAGGCACATCCTGGGCTACGCTCCCCAGACGCTCGTTTCCATCGAATACATCGAAAGCATGGGCGACTGGAAGACCGCCTGGGATCACATCCATTTCCAGGGATTTCTGGGCGTGCCCATGGTCATGCAGTTCATCTGGCAAGGGTGCGATTCGCTGCTGGCTGCGCCGCTGGTGTTGGACCTGGTGCGTTTTACCGAGCGGGCCGAGCGGGCCGGGCACGTGGGCCGCATGGAGTTCCTGGCCAGCTTTTTCAAAAGCCCCCTGGGAGTAGAAGAGCACGACTTCTTCGAGCAGTTCCGCCGGTTGCAGCAATGGGCCCGCCAGTTGGCCCAGGTCAACTGCTGAGCCGAACGGTCCGACCCCTTCCAAAAGCGTGTGGTGCTGCCTCCTCCGCCGACTTGAGTCAGTGGAGGCAAGCCAACCAGCCTTCTCTCTGGCTCTCCCCGGACTAAAGTCCGGGGCTCGCCAAACTTGAACCGGCTTGCGCCGTGCGCCTTGCGTGGAGCTTCCGCTCCGAAGCAAGAGCAAACGCTGATTCTTGGAATCGGCGAGCCGCCGACTTCAGTCGGCGGAGAATGACTCACAACAAGCGGTTACGAATTGCCTCCCCGGACTGAAGTCCGAGGCTCACCGCGGCAAGCGTCGACTTGTAGCTTGCGCCGGGTTTTCGTTCTTTCAGGCCGGCGGGTTTGCGTGAGAGCGGTTCCTTCAAGTGGCCGCTATGCCGCCTGGGATTGGCCAGGGTGCTCTTCTGTCCCGGGCAGCGGTTTGCCTTGCAACTGGTAAACGTAGCGGAGCACTTCGGCCACCGGTTTGTAGAGTTCCGGGGGAACCGGCTGGTTGATTTCCACCTGTTTGTAAAGGGCCTGGGCCAGCTCCTTGCGTTCCACGACCGGTACCCCGTGTTCCAATGAAAGCTGGCGGATGCGTTGGGCCATGTAGCCGGCCCCCTTGGCCACCACCACGGGCGCGTCCATCCGCTCCGGATCGTATTTGAGCGAGATGGCCAGCTCGGTGGGGTTGGTCACCGTCACGTCGGCCTGGGGCACGGCCGATGAGATGCGGTTCAGGACCAGTTGCCGCTGCACTTGTCTTCGCCGGGCGATGATTTGCGGGTCGCCCAACAGCTCGCGCATTTCTTCGCGCAGTTCCTGGGTCGTCATCCGCAGTTCTTGTTCGTGCCGCCAGCGCTGAAAGGCGTAATCGAGCACGGCCAGCAACAGCAGCGCAATGGCAATCTTCAGCGTGGTCCAGAACAGCACGTCGGCCAGGTACCAGCCCCAGGTAGGCACTTCCAACTGCCACAGGGCGAGGATTTCGTCGCGTTTCTGGTACAGACTTACTACGCCCACGGCCCCCACGACGGCCACTTTGAATACGCCAAAGCCCAGATGGGCAAGTCCGGCCAGCGAGAAAATCCGCCGCAGTCCGGCCAAGGGGTTCACGCGGTTCCAGTCCGGCAGCACGCGCTGCGGGACGAACAGAAACCCGCCGGTTTGCATCACGCCGACGACAAGCCCCACCACTACCATGAGCACCATCATCGGGGCCAGGACCGCGGCGAGCTGGCCCAGGTTTTCCTGCCACCAGGCAAGCGCCGCGGGGGCGTCCAGCTTCAGCCGGGGCTGGCTCAGGTGCCCGACGGTCAGTTCGGCCAGGCGGTGGAACAGCTCGGCAAACCAGAGCCAAAGCGCCGTCAATCCGGCCAGCAACAGCAGGGCGGAGCTGAGGTCGCTGCTGCGAGCCACCTGGCCTCGCTGCCGCGCCTGGTCGCGCCGATGCTGGGTGGGTTCGTGCTGTTTTTCGCCGAATTGGTCGGGCATGGCCCTCGTCGCCTAGCCGAAAAGGTACCGGCCGGGGAAAGCTCTTGTTGCCGGGGTTCAGG
>WFOE01000007.1 GCA_015488215.1 Planctomycetales bacterium | reverse complement strand
GGTGCTCCCAATTTGAAAATCAATGTCACAAGACAAGGCATGGCCCGCGTGGGAGCAACGCTCTGCGAAGTGATTGAACGGCGCGCCACCCTTCCCCAAGGACAGGGGGAGATGTTAATGAGAATCTTCTTGGCACCCGAATTCAATTACCTGCCAGTAAAGACTGAAATCCTTTATTACCATCCCAAATACGGCTGGTACACCGACACGGTTGCCAGAGCCGATGAGTGGCGTGAGGTCGCCCCCGGCATCTGGCTTCCCTTTCAAGCACAATATGAGGATTACGTCCACCCCGGAGTGTATGGAAACGCCAACGACTTTCTGCAATCTACCATTACCTACCGGGTAATTCGCGTGTCTCTGACACCCCAATATCCACGCTCTTTCTTCAGCAACATCCCGGCTCCTCGAGATGGAATCATAACGACCTTCCGCGGCGGCCGGCTCGTCAGCCGCCGCGTGGTGGGCAACCCGCGCGATCCGGAAGAAGGCAAGAGCAGCCTGCCTTGGGTGTGGATCGTGGGCAACGTGGTGCTGGTGGCCCTTCTGCTTGGGGTGTATCTGCGCTACCGCACTGCGAAAACGACCGCAGGCGAGCCCCCTGAGGACGATTCTCGCGCAGGAAACCCTTTGCGGAAAAGCGACTAAATGGGGTACCATCACGTGGATAGCAGTGTGTTTATAAGCAGACTCGGGTGACGTGGCCCTGGCGAGCCGCCAGCGTTAGCTGGCGGAGAAAAAACAAGAGCGTTTTTCCTCGGCTCTCCCCGGACCAATGCCTGGGGCTCGCCGAAGCGCTGAGCAGAATCATTGCTGTCGGTCTGCCCAAAGACGATTAGCTGAGCACATAGCTCCATCGTTACCCCCTGATCTGTAACGAGGGTGTGTTCGAAGCTTCTGGCCTTCTCGAATTGCTTTTCCTATCGGTGACTCGAACATGGACTGTCTTACCATGAACCGAGTTGTCTCCCATGCTGCCTTCCGTCTGGCGACGGCGCTTGCTTCCTTTGTGCTTGCTTGTTCCGTGGCGGCCGGCGCAGACGAGCAGTTGCAGCAAATCCTCGAAGCGGTCCGTCGCCATCGGGTGATTTTCTCCTCTGTTGAGTGCAAGTATCGAATTGAGGGACGTACTCCCAGAGAATACTTGCTTGTGTCTTCCCGTAGCGCCGCCTCATCCACTTCCGAGGTCCACTTTGTGGTGCAAAAAGAGATGTTCTATCTGAAAGACATCGGCCACCGGATTATGCCCGATGGAATGGTGAATCTTGATTGGCGGATAACGGCTTACGACGGGGAAAAATCCCGTCATCTGCGCGACGGGACGCTGCTGCAGATAAGCGACGAACCAGTCCCGCTGGGAAGCTTTATCGTACTGCCCCACAATCTCGGCTGCGTGCGGATCGCGGAAAACGATGGCGAGTTGCTCGACCTTCTCACCCCCCGCAACGAGGGAAACACACGCACCACGGTTCAAGTCGTCGGCAGGGCGCAGGTCGGGGGCATGGAATGCGTTGTCGTCGAGACGAACCGGACGCGCCCCGATGGATTGTTCGACAAAATGCGTTTCTTCTTTTGTCCCAGGATGCATTATCTGGTGGCCAAATGCGAGACGTTCTACCCGGCCAAGAAAGGCCAGCAGCTCCAGCCCCTGATTTTCAATGAAACAAGCGACTGGCGCGAGGTGGCACCAGGAATCTGGCTCCCTTTTCAGGTTGTTTCGACATCCTATGTCCCGAACCTGAAGGAGAAGACCTACATCTCAAACGGCACAACGACTTACCGCCTGCTGGAAGTCAATCTCACTCCGAACTATCCTAAGTCCTTCTTTTCCAACGTGCCCATGCCGAAGGACGGGGTGATCGAAACCTTCCGCGGCGACGAGCTGGTCAGCCGCCGTGTGGTGGGCAACCCGCGCGACCCGGAAGAAGACAAAAGCGGCCTGCCCCCCTGGGTGTGGATCGTGGGCAACGTGGTGCTCGTGGCTCTTTTGCTTGGAGTGTACCTGCGCTACCGCACTGGGAAGACTGACCAGACGGGGGACGGGGCAAGTTCTTCGGAAAAGGAATGTCGATGACCGAAGCGAACGCACTGTCCGGGCCAGGAGAGGGCCTGCGGCTCGGCCAGCGGGTCGTCGAGGCGGTGCTGGTGTGATGTTTCGCTGCTGGTGGTGTGGCTGGGGATGCGTTTCGGGGAGGAGTTCGTGCCTCGGAGCAGACACCCGGCGGCCAAACCAGGGGACGGAGTGTCCCGCTGGCTGAACTGGGACGGACGCTGGTACCTGCAAATCGTCCAGAAAGGGTATGAGTACCAGCCGGAACAGCCTTCCCGGGTGGCGTTTTTTCCGCTGTATCCGCTTACGGCCCGGGCTGTAAGCCGGCTGGGAATCCCGCTGCCCTGGGCCCTGGTGCTGGTGGCCAACGCGGCTTTTCTGGGATCGCTGATGCTGCTGCAGAGGGTGGTCGGCGAGTTTTGGCCCCGGCGGCCGGAGACCGCTTCGGCAGCAATTCTGGCGGCGGCGTTCTGGCCGGTCGGGCTGTTTTTCCGGATGGGCTACACCGAGTCGCTGTTCTTGTTGCTTTCGCTGGGCGTGTACTGGGGCATGCAGCGGCGCTGGCCGGTGGTCTGAATTGCGCTGCTGGCCGGAGCAGTTTCGGCGGTGCGTCCCGTGGGCATCGCCTGGTTACCGGCGGTGGTGTAGCACGTAGCCCGGCGGTATCCAAGTTGGAAAGACCGTGCAAGCTGGTGGCTCGTCTGCACTCCGCTGGCTGCAAGCGGCCTGTTGGTTTACATGGGCTACCTGGCCTGGGCATTCGAGGAACCGTGGGCGTTCGCCCTGACGCAGCGGCACTGGTCGGCCGAGTCGTTGTCGGTTTCAGAAAAGCTCCGGTCGCTGCTGACGCTTCGGCTGCTGTGGGAGCTGTACTGGGGAGGGCCGGAAACAGGATGGCAACGGGGCAAGTTCCACTCCCTGCCGGAGTTCAGTTTCTGGTTTCTCAATCCCGTGGTTTACGTGCTGGTTGTGGCCACGGTGGGTTGGGGGTGGTGGCGAGGCTGGCTCGACGCCGAAGCGGGCCTGTTCGCCGCCGGGGTGTTGCTTATCCCCTGCCTGACCAAAGCGGCCGAAAACCACATGCTTTCCTTTGCCCGATTCTCGCTGGTGGCTTTTCCGGTCTTGGGTCTGGGGGCGGTGGCTGGCCGCGCTGCCTCGGCTTGCGGCGGTGTTGCTGCTGTCGTGCGGTGCGCTGCTGGCGATGTACGCGGCGCTTTTCGCCGCGTGGCATCAGATTTTTATTGAGCAAACGCAGTTTTTCTGCCCGCAAGCAAACGCCCCCCATGGGCTAGCGGGAACAGAAACGAGGGCGGCTGAACTCAGCAAAGGGGCGAACAGTCGCTTGCCCGGGCTAGCGGCGTTTGCGGTCCAGCACCGGGATGGGGAACAGGGGGCTGGGTGCGTGTTCCCGCTCCATGATTTGCCGGATTTTGGCTACCACTTCCGGATGCTGGTCGGCCACATCGTGCTGTTCGCCGATGTCGTTTTCCAGGTCGTAGAGTTCGATCCGCAGCGGGTCGGGATTGTTCCGCCGCAGCATTCGCTGCCGCACGCCTTTCCAGCGGCCCATCCGCACGGCCTGTTGTCCTCCGTAGCCGGGGAACTCCCAGTACAGGAACTCGTGCTTTTTCTGCTTTTCCGGCTGTCCTAGCAGCGTGGGCAGGTAGCTGATGCCGTCGATCCCCTCGGGGGCTTCGGCTCCGGTCAGCTCGGCCAAGGTGGGCATCAGGTCCCAGAACGCGGCAATGTGATCCGTGGTGGTGCCTTCCGGGATGTGGCCGGGCCAGGAGGCGATAAACGGCACGCGGATGCCGCCTTCGTAAAGGCTGCCTTTCAGCCCGCGCAGTGGCCCCACGCTTTCGAAGAACTCATAGTCCACTTCGTCTTTCAGGTGTGTGGTGCCGTTGTCGGAGGAGAACATGATGAGCGTATCGCGGCGCAGGCCCAGCTCTTCCAGGAGGGCGACGATCTGTCCCACTTCGCGGTCCAGCCGGGAAATCATGGCCGCGTAGGCTGCCCGGGGGGTCATGTGCGGCGTGTAGCCGTAGCCCCGTTGGCGGAGGAACGGCTTTTCAGGCCACCGGCCCAGGTAGGGCTTCAGCTCCTCGTCGGGGATCTGGAGAGCCACGTGCGGGATGGTGCTGGCGTAGTAGAGGAAAAACGGCCGGTCCTTGTTCTGCCGGATGAACTGAAGTGCCTCGCGGATCATGTGGTCCGGGGCGTAATCGGTTCCCTTGAATCGGGCATAAGAGGCCGGGTCGTGCGGGTCGGCCCCCTTGGGGAACGGAGCATGCCCTGGCACCGGCGGGTTGTTTTTCAGCAGCACTTTCTGGTGGTTGCGCCACAGGTGGCCGGGATAGTAGCTGTGGGCGTGAGCCTGGCAGTTGTAGCCGAAGAACAGATCGAACCCCTGGCGGTTGGGATCGCCCGTGGTGCCAATCTGCCCCAGCCCCCACTTGCCGATGATGGCCGTGGCGTAGCCCCGGGTTTTGAGCATTTCGGCCACGGTGACTTCTTCGTCGGGGATCGGTTCCTGTCCGGGGTATTCCAGCCCGTATCGCTGCATGAACTCCCGGGACAACTTCGCCCGGCGATTGTTGCGAATGTAAGCGTGGCCCGGGTGTTTACCGGTCATCAGGCAGCAGCGCGAAGGGGCACAGACGGCGTTGCCGCAGTAGTGTTGGGTGAATCGCATTCCCTGGGCGGCCAGGCGGTCGATATGGGGAGTGCGAATCTTCTTCTGCCCGTAGCAGCCAAGCTCCGCGTAGCCCAGGTCGTCGGCCAGGATGAAGATGATATTGGGCAGGCGCTGCTTGGCCTGCGCCGCCGGGGGCAGGACACTGCTAGAGAAACACGCCAGGGCCGCCACGAACAAAAGCTGCACAAACCGTTTCATCGGAGCAGTCTCCTCGGGGAAGAGGGGCGTCGCGAGCGGAGGAGCTTTCGGCAAACACACTCCCCATCCTGAACCCTTCGCCGCCGCGGTGCAACCGCCGGCCAAGTGGCAGGACCGGAGTCGCGGAGTCCCCAGTTTCCGGAACGGGGCCGGTTCACGCCAGCACTTTTTCCACCACGCGGCCGCCGATGTCGGTCAGACGGAAGTCGCGTCCCTGGAAGCGGAACGTCAGCCGCGTGTGGTCCAGCCCCAGCAGGTGGAGCACAGTGGCTTGCAGATCGTGCACGTGGACCGGGTCTTCCACGGCGTAGAAGCCCAGCTCGTCGGTGGCTCCGACGGAGTGCCCGCCGCGGACGCCTCCGCCGGCCAGGAACATGGTGTAGCCGTCGATGTGGTGGTCGCGGCCCAGGGTTTGCCGCGGCTCGCCCATGGGGGTGCGGCCGAACTCGCCTCCCCAGATGACCAGCGTCTCATCCAGCAGCCCGCGTTGTTTCAGGTCGCGGATCAGGGCGGCAGTGGGCTGGTCCACCTCGCGGCAAAGGCGTTCGATTCCCTTGTTCAAATCCAGCCCGGCGTTGCCATGGTGGTCCCAATCCGTGTGGTAAAGCTGCACGAATCGCACGCCGCGTTCGACCAGCCGCCGGGCCAGCAGGCAGTTGTTGGCAAAGCTCACTTTGCCCGGCGTGGCCCCGTACATGGCCAACGTCTGCTTCGTCTCGCCGGAAAGGTCCATTAGTTCCGGGGCGCTAGTTTGCATGCGGTAGGCCATCTCGTACTGGGCGATCCGGGTGGCGATTTCCGGGTCGCCGACCAGTTCGCGGCGGTGGCGGTTCAGTTCCCGCACGGTGCGGAAAAGGTGCTCCTGGGGCACGCCGTGCATTCCCGGCGGCGAGGCGAGATTGAGAATCGGCTCCGGCCCCGGCAAAAACGGCACGCCCTGGTAGCTGGTGGGCAGGAAGCCGCTGCCCCAGAGCGGCGCTCCGCCCCGCGGGCCGCGCGGACCGGATTGCAGCACGACGAACCCGGGCAGATTGTCGGCCAACGAGCCGATGCCGTAGGTAACCCAGGCCCCCATGCTCGGGCGGCCGAAGCGGGAAGAGCCGGTGTTGACGAACAGCTTGGCCGGCCCGTGGTTGAACACTTCGGTCACCATGCTGCGGATGATGCACAGCTCGTCGGCCACCGAGCCGATATGGGGCAGCAGCTCGCTGATCTGGGCGCCGCATTGGCCCCAGCGGCGGAATTTGCGTCGGGTGGCCAGCAGTTTGGCGTCTTTTTTCAGGAAGGCGAACCGCTTGTTCTTCACGTAGCTTTCCGGCACCACCTGACCGTCCAGTTCCTGGAGCTTGGGCTTGTAGTCGAACAGTTCCAGGTGGCTGGGACCGCCGGCCATGAACAAAAAGATCACGTGCTTGGCCCGCGGCTTGAAATGCGGCTTTTGCGGAGCCAGGGGGTTCGACGTGCGATCCCCGGCCAGGGTTTCCGCGCCGCCAGCCAGCAGCGAAGCCAAGGCAATCCGGCCCAAACCTACTCGGCACTCCTGAAAAAAGTGCCGCCGGGTGATCCAGCGGAGCGTTTCCCGATCCTGGCGGTGCGTGCTCATGGCAGGCGTGGTTGTTTTTCAGCAGGTGGAGGCGGGGAGTCGTGAACGCCCAATCCGGCGACCATACTGTCCTTCCGCCGCAAGGAGGCAGGTCTAAGCCAGGGCTTCGGTGATGACGTTCCCTTCCACCAGCGGGGTGGGACGCCCGAAGCGGTCGCGGATTTTCAGGTGCGGGTCGATGCCCAGCAGGTGGTACATGGTGGCCAGCAGGTCTTTGGGGCTGATGGGCCGATCGACCACGTCGCCGCCGATGCGGTCGCTTGCGCCCACCACGCGGCCTCGGGCCACGCCCGCTCCGGCCACCAGCGAGCTGTAGGCCCGCGCCCAGTGGTCCCGGCCACCACCGGAGGAAGTCTTCAGCTTGGGCGTGCGGCCGTGTTCGCTGGTGCAAACGACCAGCACCTCATCCAGCAGCCCGCGGCTGTCCAGGTCGGTAATCAGGCCGTACCAGCCCTGGTCGAACCCCGGGGCCAGTTCTTTTTTCATCCGCGGATAGTGGTTCCAGTGGGTATCCCAGCCGCTGCCGGCCAGGCCGTATTCGTCCCAAAACACGGTGACCACTTTGGCCCCCGCCTCGATCAACCGCCGGGCGGCCAGCAGCCCCTGGCCGAACAGCGTGTAGCCGTAGAGCCGGCGCACTTTTTCCGGCTCCCGGCGCACATCCAGGGCTTTGCGCAGGGCGGGAGAGTTCATCAGCTCGTAGGCCATCTGCTGGAACCGGTTCAGCTCCCGGCCTGCGGCCGTGCGGTCCCAGTGCCGCCGGGCCTGGTCCAGTTGTTCCAGCAATCGGCGGCGGCGGTCCAGGCGATCCAGCGTCACGTCGCCTTGGAGCCGCGTGGCCCCGGGCACTTCGAAGTAGCAGTTCGGCTCCACGCCCATGTAGGGGTCGTTGCCCTCGAAGTAGCGAGCGCCCAACTTTTTGCGCCGCCCTCGGGTGGCTTTGCCCACGAACTCGGTGGCCACCGGATCGTAAGCCGTGCCCAGGTACGAAGCGTACGGGCCCGCCCGAGGCACTTCGCCCACCCGGCGGCTGCTGAACGCCCAGGGAAGCAGCATGTTGCGGGGCACTTGGGGACGCCGATCCGCCGGGCCGGCTTGCTGTTCCAGCACGTAATCGACCACCGAGCCGAAAAACGGCCAGTGCCGCGGATCCCGGGGCGAAAGCTCCAGACCCACGTCGGTAATCGGCGCTCCGGTCAGCGCAAAGGCCACGCCGTGGATCGGGTACGGGTGGTTGAGCGACCGCAGCACCGTAACGCGGTCCATCACTTTGGCCATCTTGGGGAACAGCTCGCCCACGTGGCAGCCGGACAGCGAGGAGGGAATGGAGCCCAGCTCGCCGCGGATTTCCACCGGGGCCTGGGGCTTGGGGTCCACCCATTCGATCTGGCTGGGCGAGCCGTACAGGTGGATCAGAATCACGCCTTTGGCCCGGCCGAAGTGCGAGCCGCCGGCCGCCGAAGCCTGCTGCCAAGCGGCAAGTTGCGGCAGAGTGGCCCCAGCCAGTCCCAGGCCGCCGACGCGCAAAAAATCCCGGCGAGTGAACTGACCGCAGAGCTGCTTCGGAGAACCTAGAATCCTGAGCATCGGTCGCTTGCAGCGGGCGGGCAAATGGGGCGGGATGGCTGGTTCGGAACCGTCACCGGCACACTGCTATCAGTGTATAAAGTTCCATCGACCGATGCCAATGGATTTCGCCACCTGAGCTGTTCCCGCCTTGCCACCCGGGGGGAAGGATGGTGCTTGCTCTGGCGAAAATGCCGTTGCTTGACGTGGTTTGCAAAGGCCAAGTAGGGTGGTGGTGCGGGTACGACATCTTGCGGAGTCGCTCCGGGGCGTCGCCGGTGGGTGCTAGCGTTGCCGCCGGTGCCAGTGCCGTGTGGCTGTTGGAGTCGGCAACCGCGGTGCCCCCCGTTTTGGAGAATCAAGCGTAAACTGCCCGCCGCGCTAACACCCACGAGACTGCAACGGGAGAAATCGCAAAATGACCGCTCGTTGGTTCCTTTCGTGTCTGATTGTTTTTGTTCTTGGTCCGGTGGCCCGAGCCGAAGAAGTCCCCGCTTTCCTGGAAGACTTGCCGCTGCTGGTGCACGAAGATTTCGAGTCCGGAATCGCTCGCTGGCGTTTTTCCGATCCGAGCTGCTGGCGGGTGCTGCGGCAGGGAAACAACCACGTGCTGGATCAGTTCCGGCGCCGCGGAAACTATCGGCCGCCGGTACGCAGCCCTTACCATTTCGCTTTGCTGAAGGACGTGGTGGTGGGAGACTTCATCCTCCAGGCCCGGGTGCGCAGCACAATCAAGGACTACGGCCACCGGGACGCGTGCTTGTTTTTCGGTTTTCAGGGACCCGCCACGTTCTACTACGTCCACCTGGGCAAAAAGACCGATAACCACGCCAATCAGATATTCATTGTTCATCGCCGCCCGAGAACCAAAATCTCGTTGCGAACCACTCCCGGCACCCCTTGGGACGACCGCTGGCACACGGTGCGGATTAAGCGGAACGCTTCAAGCGGGCGGATTGAAGTTTATTTCGACGACATGACCACCCCGGCGATGGTGGCCCAGGACCGCACGTTTACCTGGGGACTGGTGGGCGTGGGCACGTTCGACGACACGACCCAATGGGACGACATCACCCTCTGGGGCCGCCGCGTGCTGGTGGCTCCGTAAGCGGGAACGGGGGCGTCTTGGCGCACTGCTGCTCGATTACCCGGCAACTGGCTCCTCGACAACGGGCTCAGAGGGAACACAAGTCCTGCTGCGCGCTGCAGGGCTGGTCGCCCCGGAAAACGGCTCGTTCAGCAGCAGCCGTCCGAGGAGCAGCAATCGCCTTCGGCTTGCCGGGTGTGGCGATAGTCGGCCCCTTTGGTTTCCCGAGGGCTGCGCACGCCGGGCCGCTTGCAATCAAACGGCACGGCTTCTTCCGGCGGCACTTCGCGAAGCGGCGGCACCGGGATTACCTGATCGGCATAGGGAGGCCGGGTCAGGATTTCGAACGTCTTGCGGCACACGGCGGTGCGCACGCCACGACGCAGCACATGCCCGTCGTCGTCGGTCACGCTGCGCCACGGGCCGCGGTAGATGACCGCCTCGCGATGGTCCCAGCAGGGACCTTCCTTCCCTTTGAACGCTTCGACGGTCATGCTGCGGAACTGGATACCTTGCAGCTCGCACCAGGGCTCCTGCTGCCGCTGGAGGATGCGCACGCCGTAAAAGCCGGCCTGTTCGAACGCCTCCAGCAGCTCGTGTTCCAGCCACGCCCCGGCGATGCAGCCGCTCCAGAGCTTGGGGTCCCGTTTCAGTTCTTCCGGCACCGGTTCGTCGCAAGTGATGTCGCTGATAACAGCGCGGCCTCCACGGCGAAGCACCCGGTAAATCTCGGCAAACAGTTGCCGGCGGTCTTGGGGGCGCACCAGGTTGAGCACGCAGTTGGAAATCACCACGTCAATCGACTCGTCGGGCACCATCGGGCGGGTTTGCCGTTGCCGGTCGGCCCAGGCGCAGGCGCGGTCCCAGTCCTCGGCACTGCGAACGGGATGCTCCCGCAGGTACTGCTCGAAGGCTTCCAGGTCCAGGGCCAAGTCCTGGATCTTGCCCTTGCGGAACTGGACGTTGTCGTAGCCGAGCCGCCGGGCCATCTCCGGCTGGTACTTGCGGGCCAGGGCGAGCATGGCGTCGTTGAAATCCACGCCGATGACGCGTCCCTGCGGGCCGACCACCTGCGCGGCGATGTAGCAGACTTTGCCCGCTCCCGAGCCCAGGTCCAGCACCACCTCGCCGGGGTTCAGGTGCCGGGAAGGATCGCCGCAGCCGTAGTCTTTTTCCAGGATTTCCTGCGGCAGTTTTTCCAGGTATCGGGGATCGTACTCCGTCGGGCAGCAAAGCTCCGCTTCCACTTGCTGGGAAGCCCGTGCATAGCGTTCCCGCACGGCTTGTTCCACGTCCAGCACGTCGCTTTCGCAGGCGGAAATCCTGTGGGTGCTCACGAACCGTCGCCTCCTTGTCCGCAGGTGGTGCGTACGGAGCCGGACGACCACCGACCGGCCCGCTGTGCCCGGTGTCCGAAAGGGGGTTGCCCCTTGTTACGTTCCTCAGGCAAAGACGGTTCGATTATAAGAGTCCAGCCGGGGGGCGAGGCAACTTTACTCGGCCAGCATGGGAAAGAGCCGCCGCCGGGCACAAGCATCCAGCGGCGAGGCATACTCGCTCACTTCGAACGCTTCGGCAAACTCCACGGCGTCCCCGGCCGGCCCGTACTGTTCCAGCAACGCTTCGCGGAACCGCTGGGCCACCTGGCGCGGGCGTTGGGCGTACCACTGGCGGAGCCACTCCAGCCGCTCGGCGGCGTCCTGCGGTACCTGGTCTTCGATCCGCTGGTTGTACGGCAGCCATTCGAACACCTGGGATTCGTGACAGGCCAGCATCCGCACCACCGTGTCCAGCACGCCGGTGATGTCCAGCACCACGTCCGGCTCAAGCGGCACCGGTTTGGTGAACAGATCGCACATGTAGGCCACCACCGGGTCTCGCCGCAACGCGGGTGTATCGGGACAGACCGCGGGCACCGTAACCATGTACGAGGCGTCCTGCACGGCCTGGCCTACCGCCCGATGGTCTGGGTGGTAGTCGTTGGTGCGGTGGGTCAGCACCAGGTCCGGCCGATAGGAGCGAATGGTGCGAATAATCCGCTCGCGTAGCTCCAGCGAAGGTTCCAGGTACCCGTCGGGAAAGTCCCACACCTGGTACCGGGCGCCAATCACTTGCCCGGCCGCTTCGGCTTCGCGACGGCGGCGTGCGGCCAGTTCCGGTCCCCAGAGCTGATGGTGCCCGCTGGCCCCGTCGGTTACGGAAATCATCAGTACCTCGAACCCCCGCTGGCGGCACAGGGCCAGATAGCCGCCGGCGTGGAAGTCGGCATCGTCCGGGTGGGCTCCCAGCACAAGCACTCGGGGGGCTTGGTCTGCTGAATCGGCTTGGCTCATGGTACGGTTTCCTGCTTGGGACGTGTGAGCAAACAAGCGGCGGAATCAGGTTACGGTTCCGAGCCGTTTTCGGCCAGGGCCTGCAAACCGGCTTCGATTACTTGCTGGATTCGCTGCGGATCGTACACGCAGCCCTGCCACGTGCCGCCGCTGGCCCGAACCAGCGCGGCCCAAAGCCGCGTATCGGCCGGCAGCCCCGCATCGGGGGCTATCTGCGGATGAAGCTCCCGCCGGGCCAGCACCTCCGCACCCTGTTCCGGCGAGAGCGACTCGGCTTCAGTGCCCACGAAGTCCACCCGACCGGTGAGGCGCCGGGTGTCGATGACAATCCGCACCCGGTCGCCGTCGCGCAGGCGGCCGATGGGCCCTCCGGCTAGGGCTTCCGGTCCCACGTGGCCGATACAGGCCCCGGTGCTTACGCCGGAGAACCGGGCGTCGGTCACCACCGGCACGTGCTTTCCCCAGGGCAGGTGCTTCAGGGCAGAGGTGATCTGGTAGGTTTCTTCCATGCCGGAACCAAGTGGCCCGCGACCGGCCAGCACCAGCACCTGGCCCGGCTCCACGGGGGCGAACTCCCCCTGGCGTTTGATAGCGGCCACGGCGTCTTTTTCCCGGGTGAACACGCGCGCCGGTCCTTCCATGCGGTAAACGCCCTCCTGGTCCAGCAGACTAGGGTCGATGGCCGTGCTTTTGATGACCGAGCCTTCCGGAGCCAGGTTTCCCCGGGGGAAACAGACCGTGGGCGTAAGCCCTCGGCGACGGGCCTGCTCGGGAGACATAATCACTTCCTCCGGGGCCACGCCGTCGCGCTGGTAGAGCAGCTCCTGCAATCGCTTTCGCCGCTCGGAACGCTCCCACCGTTCAAGTACTTCCTCCAAGGTGGCTCCGGTCACCGTGGGCACGTTCAGATGCAGTAGGCCCAACTGGCGCAGATGGAGCATCACCTCCGGCACGCCCCCGGCCAGATAGACGCGCACCGTCGGGTGGCCCACCGGCCCGTTGGGCAACGCATCGACCAGACGCGGCACGCGGCGGTTAATCTGTTCCCACTGCTCGACCCCGGGCAGCGGCAACCCGGCCGCATGGGCCACCGCGGGCAGATGGAGCAGCATGTTGGTCGAACCGCCCACGGCCGCGTGGACCACCAGGGCGTTTTCCAGCGCCTGGGGAGTGAGCACCCGGCTGAGCGTATCGCCCCGGTGGATCATGCCGAGCAAGGCCCAGGCGCTGCGTCGGGCCACGTCGCGCCAGATTTCCTGGCCCGAGGGAGCCAAGGCCGCATGAGGGACGCTCATCCCCAACGCCTCGGCGGCCACCTGGCTGCTGGCCGCGGTGCCCAGGAACTGGCAACCACCCCCGGGCGAAGCACAAGCCCGGCAGCCGACCACCGCGGCCCGTTCCAGCGAAATCTCCCCGTGGGCGAACCGGGCGCCGATTGTCTGCACGGTGCCGGCGTCTTCGCCTTCCAGTGGAGGCAGCGTTACCCCGCCGGGAATCAGCACCGAAGGCAGCTCACCGCAACCGGCCAGGGCCATCATCATCCCGGGCAGCCCCTTGTCGCAGGTGGCCACGCCCAGCAGCCCGCGGCGCGTGGGCAGCGAACGCACCAGGCGGCGGAGCACCTGGGCCATGTCGTTGCGATAAGGGAGCGAGTCGAACATGCCCGGGGTGCCCTGGCTCCGGCCGTCGCAGGGGTCGCTGCAATGCGCGGCAAACGGCACGCAACCCTGGTCGCGGAGCACCAGGGCCGCTTCGCGCACCAGCAGATGCACTTCCCAATGGCCCGTGTGATAGCCCAAGGCAACAGGCCGCCCCTGGGCATCCTGCAATCCGCCCGAGGTGCTCAGAATAAGCACCTGGTGGCCCAACAACGCCTGCGGGTCCCAGCCCATTCCTACGTTGTGCGACAATCCGAACAGGTCGCCGCTGGGCCAGGTGAGCAGCATCTGGGGCGTAAGGGGCAAGCGGCCCTGGGGGCCGGGAGCCGCGGTGCGCAGGTCGTCCATTCCCGGGGGCTGGTCCGGAAACACGTGGTCCCAATCCACGGCGCTGGCTGGCATGGCGGAACCTCTTACAAGGGGGAAAGGCTGGCCGGAGCCTGGTGCCCCGGGCCGCGGTACGGGATGCCGGTCCTTTGGTTATATCCCAAACGACGCCCCGGCAGGGAAGTCCCCGGCGTTTCTGTTTCGAGGGATGAAAGCTCCACTCCGAGGGGATGAAAGCTCTGCTCCGAGGGATGGGAGCTTGGCGTGGAGCTTCCGCTCCGAAGCGAAAACACACGCCGCTTCCCGGCAGGCGGCAAGCCGGAAGCCCGTTCGCCTGCCCGGGGCTTGCGTTTGCCAGCCGCGGGTCGGATACTGCCCTCGTTGGTTCCAGCAAAACGCTCCCTGCGGAAGTACGCCAGCCGAGATTCCGTATTTTGCCAACTGGAAGGAAGGTTCCCATGCCGCCGAAAGTGTTCGTCACCCGGGTCATTCCCGAAGTGGGCCTGAAGAAAATCCAGGAACACTGCGAGATGGACCTGTGGACTGATCCCCTGCCGCCGCCTCGGGACGAGCTGCTTCGCCGGGTGGAGGATTGCCAAGGGCTGCTCTCCCTGCTGACCGATACGGTGGATGCCGAGCTGATGGACCGCGCGCCCAAGCTGGTGGTGGTGAGTAACTTCGCCGTGGGATTCAACAACATCGACGTGGCCGCGGCCACCCAGCGAGGCATCGCCGTGGGCAACACGCCCGGCGTGCTCACCGACGCCACGGCCGATATGGCCGTAACACTCTTGCTTGCCGCCGCACGCCGCCTGGTCGAAGGACACCACTACACCCTGAGCGGCAAATGGAAGACCTGGGAACCCTTGGGCCACATCGGGCAGGACCTGGTGGGCCGCACGCTGGGCATTGTGGGCATGGGCCGCATCGGTTTTGCCACCGCCCGGCGGCTGCATCGCGGTTGGGACATGCAGGTGCTCTACTACGACATCCACCGCAACGAACACGCCGAGCGGGAACTGGGCGCCCGCCAGGTGGACTTCGACACCCTACTGGCCGAGTCGGACTTCGTCTCCATCCACACCAACCTGGACGACAGCACCCGCGGACTGTTCGACGCCGAAGCGTTCCGCAAAATGAAACCCACGGCCGTACTGGTCAACACGGCCCGGGGCCCCATCGTGGTCCAGGAGGATTTGCGCCAGGCGCTGGAGCAGGGCGAAATCTTCGCCGCCGGGCTAGACGTGACCGATCCGGAGCCCATCGACCCGAACGACCCGCTGCTGAAACTGCCCAACGTGATCGTCGCCCCTCACATCGCCAGTGCCACGGTGCGCAGCCGCAACCGCATGGCCGAGATCGCCGCGGAGAATCTGCTGGCTGGGCTCGAAGGGCGCCCACTGCCGGCCTGGGTCAATCCGGAGGTGGAACCCCAGTGGCGCAAGCGTTTTTCCTGATCCGAAACATGCGCGGTTTGGAGCAGCGATGAGCGACACTCATCAGGCGGACCTGCCCGGCGAAGACGAACTACGGCTGTGGCACGCTGCGGCGCTGGAAGCGGCCCAACTGGGCGGCCAGGTGCTGCGGCAGTGGCGCGGCCGGTTCCAGGTGCAAGAAAAAGCGCCCAAGGACCTGATTACCCAGGCCGACCTGGAAAGCCAGCAGCGGATCGTCGCCTACCTGCAAGAGCGGTTTCCCGACCACGGCTTTCTGGCCGAAGAAGCCGGGTTGGCCGTCAGGGGCAGTTCCCCCTGGCAGTGGGTCATTGACCCACTGGACGGCACGGTCAACTACGCCCACGCCGTGCCGCAGTACACGGTGAGCGTGGCCCTGGTCGGTCCGCAAGGACCGGTGGTGGGCGTGGTTTGGGACCCGAGCCTGCAAGAGTGCTTCTCGGCCATTCGCGGCCAGGGGGCCTGGCTCAACGGCCGGGCGATTCGCACCAGCGGCATCACTCTGCTGCGCGAAGCGCTCGTGGCGTGCAGTTTTCCGCCGCGGGTGCGCCGCGACGGTCCGGAGGTGGAAAACTTCCTCAACGTGCTGGTGCAAACCCAGTCGCTGCGGCGCACGGGCAGCTCGGCCCTGAACCTGGCCTATGTGGCCGCCGGGCGGTTCGAAGCCTATTGGGCCACGAGCAACAACGCCTGGGACATTGCCGCCGGCGTGCTGCTGGTGGAAGAAGCCGGCGGGGTGGTCCGCGGACCCGACGGAGAACCGCTGGACCTGTTCCGTCCCCGCTTTCTAGCCACGGCCAACCAGCGTATCTACGACCAACTGGCCCCGCTCATCCGACTCCGCTGGTGAACCCTCCTGGGGAAAGCCGCAAGGGGTGATTTTTTCACCCGACCAGCATTTACGGGGCCAGCTCACATCGGAAAGCGGTCTTTTTCAAGCCGAGGAGCGCAAGTGGGGGTCGGGCACGTCGGTGCTGCGTAATTGGACGTAGAAGGTGGTTCCCTGTCCCGGCGTACTTTCGGCCCAAATCCGCCCCCCCTGTTGTTCGACGAGCCGACGGGCAAAATACAGCCCCAATCCGGAGCCGGGAACCGACGTATGGTTCCGCAGTCGCACAAAGGGGGTGAACAGCCGCGGCATGTCTTCGGGGCGGATGCCCGGACCGTTGTCCCGGATGGCCAGCACCCAGTGCGCGTCGCGGCGGAAGATGCGCACTTGCACGCGGGCGTTTTGGGGATTGGAGTACTTGGTGGCGTTGGAAAGCAGGTTGTAAAGCGCTTCTTTCAGTGCCACGGGGTCACCCAGCACCCGGGGCCAGTTTTGGGGCAGTTCCACCTGAACGCCGCGGGCCTGGATCTCTCCCTCCAGGCGGTCGAGCACTTCCTGGACCACCTGCGCGGTATCGACTTCTTCTTCCAGGGCTTCGCTGGAGCTCTCTTCCAGCGAAAGCGAATGGGCCAGCAGCTCGTCGATCATGCGGCTCATCTGGAACACGCGGTCTTGCGCCTTGGCAATCAACCGGCGCGCTTCCTCGGGAATCTGCTGGCCGAACTCGTCCAGCACCTCGTCGCACAAGTTGGCCACCGTGGCCAGGGGGGTTTTCAGATCGTGCGAGGTGAGTTGGGCAAACTGCCGCAACTCGCGGTTGGCGTGCCAGTACATTTCCAGCGCCTGGTGCAACCGCCGGGTGGTCTGCTCGAAGTACGCCTCCAGCGTCAGTCCGATGTCCAGAAAGATTGCCTTCATCAGCGACATCAGTTGCTGCAATCGGGCGGAATCGTCCGGCGTGGCGTTGCGGATGAAATAGGAGAAACAAAACTGGATGTACTGGCTGTAGGCTCCCAGATACAGCTCCGGTTCGATACCCGCTTCGGCGTGCGCCCGGCCCACGTGAATACGCCGCTCGTGGTATTCGGCGTTCCACTGGGCCTGAAGCAACGAGCGGAAGTGCTCCTTCTGGGATTGCTTGAGCCGCTGGACCAGTTGCGGATCGTGCAGGAACCGCCGCGAGGACTCGAACGCCAGCAGGTGCTCGTAGAACTGGTCGATGAACTCGTCGAACACCTGCTCGAAACTGGGCAGCAGTTGCCGCAAACGCTGGGCGTCCTCGGCGTCCAGCTTCAGGTAAGCCAGCCGGTTTTCAAGCGATTGCGGCGAGTGACCGGCGCCGGATCGCGGAACCGCGGGACCGCCAAAAGAAGGGGGTTTTTCAGACATGAAGCACCGTATGTCCAGGGCGACAAGCCACGCGGGAAAAAACTCCTCCCAACCAGGCAATCGCCGGGGCAAGCACCGGCAAGCCTCTGATTGTTCAGTGTATCTTAGACCACCCCTGCGACGGCTCCAAGCCTGGAGTGATTCGGGTGCTGGAAAACCCCGGTCGGGCCGTGGTATGGTGGAACCTGCCTTCCTGCCGTGGTATCCGCCGACCGTTTCCGACGCAAGGGACCTGGGACCATGCGCGAGATGAAGATTTTCAGCGGCCGGGCCAATCCGGAGCTGGCTTACCGCATCTGCGATTTTCTGGGTATTCCGCTGGGGAACATCTCCTTGGGCAACTACCCGGACGGCGAAATCTTCTGCAAGATCGACGAGGACGTGCGCGGCCGCGACGTCTTTCTGGTCCAGCCCACTTGCCCGCCGGTCAACGAGAATCTGATGGAGCTGCTCATCATGATCGACAGCTTCAAGCGGGCAAGCGCCGCCCGGGTCACCACCGTCATTCCCTACTACGGCTACGCCCGCCAGGACCGCAAGGACGAAGGCCGCGTGCCCATTACGGCCAAGCTGGTGGCCAACATCATCACCCGGGCCGGAGCCGACCGCGTGCTGGCCATGGACCTGCACGCCCAGCAGATCCAGGGGTTCTTCGACATCCCGGTGGACCACCTCTACGCCGCTCCGGTGTTGAACAAGTATTTTCAGGAGCTGCACATCCCGGATGAACAACTCGTGGTGGTCAGCCCCGACGAGGGGAGCATCAAGCGGGCCGTAGGGCATGCCAAACGGTTGGGCGGAGCCTTGGCTATCGTCGACAAACGCCGCTCCAGCGCCGAAAAGACCCAACAGGCCAACCTGATCGGGGGACCGGTGGAGGGACGCGTCGCGTTGATCTTCGACGACATGATCAGCACCGCTTCCAGTATCTGTGGGGCGGCCCAACTGGTTCACGAAGCCGGGGCCAAGAAAATCTACGTGGCTGCCACCCACGCGGTGCTCTGCGGTCCGGCCGTCCGGCGGCTGCAGGAAGCCCCCATCGACGAAGTCGTCCTTACCGATACCATCCCGCTGCGGCAGGACCAGAAGCTGGCCAAGATGAAAGTGCTCAGCGTGGCCCAGCTTTTGGGCGAAGCGATCAAGCGCATCCACCGCGACGAATCGGTCAGCGCGCTGTTCGAAGCCCGGGCCGCAGGCCAGGTGGCCTGCTAAGCACCCGGTCACCGGTCAATAGGCCGAGCTGATGAGCAGACGCTTCGGCGAGCCCCGGACTTCAGTCCGGGGAGGCAAGAAGAAACGTTTGCTCGTTGTTTCTCCTCCGCCGACTAAAGTCGGCGGCTCGCCGATTGCAAGAATCGGCGTTTGTTCTTGCACTGGTGCGGAAGCACCAAGTCGCCGACGGCCGTGCCGTCCTCCGCCGACTAAAGTCGGCGGCTCGCCGGTTCCTGGAATCAGCGTTTATTCTTGCGCCGGAGCGGAAGCTCCCGCGCAACAGCGCACAACGCAAGCCGGTTATCATAACGAGCTACCGAGTACGAGCACGAGCACGAGTACGAGGTTTGTTTCTCCGCTGGAGCGGAAGCTCCCCCCATCCCTCCACGCCCCCAAGACTCCACGCCCTTCGGAGCGGAAGCTCCCTGCCCAAGACGCAAAACCTCTCTCTGTGGCGGCTCGCCGGGGAATGATGCTACTGGTATCTGCTCAAAATTGGTACTCACTTAGCCTCTCTAGCCTCTCGGAAGGTAAGCGGTCAGCCGCCCAGGCGATCCGCCCGACCGGCGTCCACACGGCGACAGTAGGCGATGATCTCAGCGGTGGTTTTGGGCAGCTCTCCGGCGGCGGGCGCCGTAGCGGTGGTGGTTTCCGCAGCAGGCTCACCGGCCTGGGCGGTTTCCTCTGCCGCAGTGGCTTCTTCAGCCGCAGGTTCTTCGGCCCTCTCCGGCTCGGCGGGGGAGGGGGCCGCGGCTTGCACTTCTTCGGCCGGGGCAGACTCCGACTCTTCGGCAGCGGACTCCTCTTGGGCCGGGGCAGCAGCCGCCGCTTCCGGTTCCGGCGAACTTTTCTTGCTGTCGGCCTTGCGGGCCGCGGCGATGATCTCGGCCACGCTCATCTTGGAGCGCGGCTTTTTGGCGGGAGCTTCCGTTCCGGAGTCGGACTTGGCCTGGGCGGTGCCCTGTGCGGAAGGGGCCTGTCCGGCCTCGGTCGCTTCGGCTTTGGCTGCTTGTCCGGCCCCTTGGCGGCGGGCGGCGGCCAGGATTTCGGCCGTGCTCATTTTCTTGCGGGCAGGCTTTGGCTTTTCGGCGGCGGGCTTTTCTTCGCTTTTGGCCGGAGCCGCTCCGCCGGGTGCCTTTCCGGCCCGAGCCGCAGCCAGAATCTCCGCCGTACTCAGTTTCTTCTTGCCGGTGGGAGCGGCGGCGGGCTTTTTGGCTTCCGCGGCCTTTTTGGCCGGCGGTGTTCGCCGTGCAGCGGCCGCTTTGGCCGCTTCGGCCTCGGCTTCGATCCGCTCGGCTTCCTCCGGCGAAATCTTCTTCAGAAACGCCACGTCGATGTCGAACCAGGCCACCAGAGCCGGGTCGCGGAACTGCACCAACGCCTTGCCGTTGTAGTTGACCGTCTTGACCTGCCCCACCTTCTTGGCAAATCGGGCCAGCTCCGGACGCGAATCGTCTACCAGCACGAGCTGATCGGTCCAGTCCCGTTTGAGTTGTTCGATGTGTTCCAACACCATCGTTACGGCTCCGGGCTTGCTCAAGACGAGTCCACCCACCCTGGCCAGCGGGGGCTGTGGAACGGGGCGGCTAATCAAGACCGGTATTCTGGAACATTCGCCGGGGGGAATCAAGAACCCTGGCCTGGTCCATCCTTTCTTTCCACACTTTCCACCTCAGCGAGGCCCAAAACTGGCCAAACACCTCCCAATTTACCCCTGCGTAAGATAAGGATACTGGTACTTTTGCAACCTCTCGTGGGAGAGTATCGCCATGGCTTGCCAAGAGGCTGACTCTGTTCTGTTCTGGTCAAGATGATGGCTCATCTAGCCGGCTGTCAAATCGGCGAGTGAGTGAGGACAGTCACACGACCAGAGCCGATGTGCCGTATAGAGCTGTTGCTGCCGGAGCATTTTCCAGGGGTGGGTTTCGCCTGGATTATTTCTTCACTCGGGCACTTTGTTTGCGCAGCCGCTGGAGTCGGTTGCGCCATTCGTGCAGAGCGCGGTTGCTGGGCGGGTAAGCGTGCGGCTGGTAAATCGAACTGTGCACTCCCAGGGCCCGTTTGAGATTCCAGAACACAATCCGGCGGAAGTCCAGGTCCCCGTGGGCCAGCAGAGCCACGGCCTGATTGGCCACCGGTTCTTGCGCGAGTTCCTCGCGACTGAATCCCCGAAGCAGCAGGAACAACTGGTTTCCGACCTGCTCGCCCCGGCGTTGCACGAATGCTTGCTGGACCCGAGCAGCCACTTCCGGGGAGACGGCGGCGGCCCGATACAGGTGGTCCAGCAGCTTTTCCCAGTAGTTGCCTTTGCGGAACCGGGGTTCGCGGAGGGCATCGACCACCGGATCGAACTGCCCTAGGTCCATCAAATGCACCAGGGCCAGATAGCTGACTTCCACCTGGCGATGCTGTTGGGCAATTTCGCGCAGCAACAGCTCGACATCTTTGTCGCTCTGCTGGTCCAGCTCCTGGTGGAATAAGCGAAGCAGTTCCGGGGTGGCTTCCCGGATCAACTGGGGCAGCTCGTCCCGGTGGAGCCACTCTGGCGGGGTAGCCTGGGGCTGAGCCTGCGCCGGCCGTCCGCTGTGCAACAGAATCTGGCCGTTCTGGCCCACTTCGAGCACCTCCCCCTGGCTGCCGCGCCAGCGCAACGTACCGGCAATGCAAAACAGCGTGACGACCAGCTCCGAAGGCTGCTTCAACAGATCGGTGCCCAAAGCCCTCTGGTAACGAAGCTGGCAAGCCATGGCCGCCCCGGGCGAAACCAACTCCACCTGGCCCGAAAGCGTCCCCCAGCGAAACGGCAGCCGCACCAACTGCCGCCCTGGGGTGAGTACCACCAGGCGCCCTCGCCGCACCGCCAGCGGTTCCTTGGCCGAAGGCCAGCTTGACGGGAGCTGCACTTGGGTTTGCGAAAACAGTTGCAGTTGCACACCGTCGGTGGCAACCACCGAAGCGGAAAACCCGTAGGGAACCACCAGCCGATCTCCTCCCTGCAACGGGGTGAGGTACTGGTGGACCCAGTCCCAGTTTTCGCCGCCCCGGGGCCGGTAAAGCAGAGTGCCTCGGGAAGTGAGCTTGGCCACGGCCGCCGGCGGCTGGGGAGCGGATTTTTCCGGCGGCGGGGGGAGCGGCTTAACCGGTTTTTCCGGAGCCGGAAGCGGCCGGACCGGCTGCGTGTTCCCGGCCGGGGGCTTGGGCAGCGGGGAGCTTTCCGTGCCGGACGGCTTTGGCGGGGAGGAGTCCCCCGAGCCTTTGGGCAAAGGGGGAGTCTTCTGGCTTGGCTGCTCCGTCGACGGCTTTGGCGGTGCTTGCGGCTCGGAAGACTGTGGCCGAGGCGGCTTGGCCTCGGGGGGCTTTTGGGCGGCTGCCTGGTCAGGCTCCCCGGCGGGTTGTCCGGCCGGCAGCTTTGCTACGTCCGGCTTTTGTGGTTTGTCTTTTTCGCCGGAAGGCGGTGTCGGCTGGGGGGGGGCGTTTCGGGCCACTTCTTCCGACGATGAGTTCCAAAGCCCGCGCGGCGAAACCGACATCAACGTGCTGACCACCAGCACCACGGCCAGCACCGCGGCAATCAGCCAGCGCCAGTTGGTTTCCCGGGGCGGAGGCGGGGCCAGCAGGTCTTCTTCCGGGGCGGATTGTCCGGGGGCGGAGGAGTCCTCGCCGCTTGCCCTGGGGGGCGGTTTTTCGCCCGATTCCTTCGCCTCCCGGGCGGCCAGCTCGCGGCGGCGGTGAACCAGTTCGTAGAGCTTTTTGCGGCATTCGGCGGGCACTTCGATGGGCTGATCCAGAATGTTGGCCAGCACCCGGTGGCAGGAAGCCACTTCGGCCAGCAACGTGTTGGATTCCAGGCAGCTTTTCTCGAAATCGGCCACCTGTTCCTTGGAAAGGACGTTGTCCAGGTATTCGGCGACCGTGTTGGGGTCCACCTGCATTCCACGGCCGGAGAGTTCCGGAGCCCCCAGTCGCGGGCGGCGGAGCACGTCTTCAATCCGCTGCAAGATTTCGCTGGCCACTTCGCTTTGTTGGACCTTTTCGGCTATTTCGCTTGCCGTCTGTTCGTCCAGCACCTGGTCCATATAGGCCAGCAGCGTGCGCAAGGTCAGCCGCATTGAGTCGTCTCCTTTCTTGGGATGCCATGGCCGGGGTCTTTTCCGGCCGCGGGGAGGTTCCCGAAAGAACTAGTGGGGCTTGAGCGGTGTTTTCGTGCAAAAAACTCCGCCGCAGAAGCGGTTTTTCCCACCCGTGAGTCTGACACGGCTGATGCGATCCCCCCCGACAGGGGAGGCCTGTCCCCCTTATTTGCCCCCAAGGGTGTTACGACCTAGATAACAACAGGGAGTGGTTCCCTGGTGCAAACAGGCGGCATTCGGCCAGTGGTTCTCTCAAGGAGTTGGCAATGAGCTCGAACGCTGTGAGTGTGGACGTGGGTCAGTTGCTCAAAAGTGCTTCGGTGCCGGCTCTTCCGCAAAGTGCTGTCACGTTGCTGCGGCTGAGCCAGGACCCGGACGTGGGACCGGCCGAGTTCGCCGTGCCGGTAGAATCGGACCCGGGGCTGGCCAGCCAGGTGCTCAAGTTCGTCAACTCGGCCTATTTCGGTTTTTCGCGGGAAATCTCGAGCGTCCGCCAGGCGATTACGCTGGTGGGCATCCGCACTATTCGTAACTTTGCCCTGTGGAGTGCAGTATTCAGCCTGATGCCTAACCCGCGTTGCGGTCCGTTCGAGCTGCGCTCGATGTGGCAGGATTCGCTGCGGCGAGCCATCTTCGGCCGCGAGGTGGCCCGGCGCCTGGGCGGCTGCGATGCCGACGAAGTCTTTTCCGCCGCGCTGCTTCAGGACCTGGCCATTCCCATCCTGGCCAAGGAATACTCGGCCCAGTATGCCGAGCTTCTGGAAAAACGCGAAGGCGGGCACATGCGGCTTTCGCAACTGGAACGGGAACTACTCGGCACCGACCACGCCGAAGTGGGGGCCAGAATCGTCGGCGACCACTGGAAACTGCCCGAAAGTACCGCCCGACTGATCGCCAACCACGTGGCAATCGAAAAGGTGGCCACTGCGGCCAACGAGCGAAAACCGGAGATGGCCGTGGCATTGTCGGCCCTGCTCCCCTCCACTTTGGACGAATCCTGGGTGGACCTGCCCCAGATGCTGCAATACTTTGGCCGGGTGCTTCCCGTGGAACAACTGCCCGAGCTGCTGCAAGAAACCGACCAGGTGTTCGAGGAACTGGCCCCGCTGCTCCAGATCAGCAAACCGGCTCGTTCCTTGAGCGACATCTGGCAACAGTCCCAGCAGTAGCCAGCACCTGCTCCGGCATAAACGCACGAGCAACACAACCCAAGGGGCGGTCCTTTGTGACCGCCCTTTTGCATTGGCTCCCGCAGGCAACCGCCTCTTGTGCCGCACCCGAGGGCAAACCATGCTGGAACACCGGGGCCGGTTGGCTGAAAATGCCAAAGGTGGCCGAAGCCCCTGGTGCGCCCGAAAGGCCGCTTTGGCACGGTGTGTGTGGTTTACGCCCCCCTGTTGTGGAACGCGCGACGGTGAACGATCCCGCCCAAGTTTCGGCCACCGCGGTACGGGTGCGGGACGAGCTTTGGCAGGCTCGCCACCCCCAGGACCGCTGGACCGGCCATCTGGCTTCCTCGCCGCTGGCCACGGCCACGGCCATCAGCGCCTTGGTGCTGGCCGGAAGCCGGGCCGGAGAAGGCACAGCCACCGGCGCTCTGCCAAGGGTGGCCCTCTCCACGGAGGATGGGCAGCTTGTCGCCCGAGGGCTGGAATACCTGGTCGCACGCCAGAATCCCGACGGCGGCTGGGGCGATACCCAATACAGCCTTTCCAACGTGGCTACCACGATGCTGGCCCTGGCGGCGTTTCGGCTCACGGGAGTGCCGGGCAACCGTCCCGACGTGCTCGCCCGAGCCCAACAGTACCTGGACCGCCAGGGGGGAATTGCCGCCATCGGGGCTCGTTACGGTCGGGACAAGACCTTCGCGGTGCCAATCCTGACCAACGCCGCTTTGGCCGGATTGGTTTCCTGGCGCGAGGTGGCCCCCCTGCCGTTCGAAGCCGCCTGGATGCCGCAAAGCTGGTACCGCTTTCTGCGTCTGCCGGTGGTCAGCTACGCGGTGCCGGCGCTAGTGGCCATGGGGCAAGTGAAGTTCCACCACGATCCGCCCTGGAACCCCCTGGTGCGGCTGCTCCGTAGCGCGGCCCGGCGACCCACGCTTCGCGTGCTGGAGCGAATGCAGCCAGAAAGCGGCGGGTTCCTGGAAGCCACACCGTTGACGGCGTTCGTGGCAATGAGCCTGGCCAGTTGCGGACTGGCAAACCACCCGGCCGTGCGCCGCGGCGTGGAGTTCCTGCGCCGCTCGGCCCGAAGCGACGGCAGTTGGCCCATCGACACGAACCTGGCCACCTGGAACACCACGCTGGCCTTGAACGCCTGGCTGCCCCGGCACGCGGACGAACACGCCCTGTTCACCCTGGAAGGGGAACGGCTCCAGGAAGCCAAAGAGCAACTGGCACCAATCCTCGACTACCTGCTGGAGTGTCAGCACCGCAAGGAGCATCCCTACACGGGCAGTCCCCCGGGAGGCTGGGCCTGGACCGAACTTTCCGGCGGGGTGCCCGATGCAGACGATACCTCGGGGGCCCTGCTGGCCTTGGGCCGACTGGTCCAGGGAGACTGGGTCCCCCGGGACCGGCTGACCCAGGTGGACGAAGCCGCCCGGGCCGGAGTGGTCTGGCTGCTGGACTTGCAGAACCGGGACGGCGGCTGGCCTACCTTCTGCCGCGGTTGGGGCACGCTGCCGTTTGACCGTTCGGCCTGCGACCTGACGGCCCACGCCCTCCGCGCGTTGCAGCGGTGGAAGACCGTGTGGAAGGGACGAGCCGAACGGGCCATGCTCTGCCACCGGATAGAACGCGCCCTGGAAAGGGGACTGGCCTATCTGAACCGTACCCAGCAGGAAGACGGAGCCTGGGTGCCCTTGTGGTTCGGCAACCAGTACCACCCTCGGGAAGAAAATCCGGTGTACGGCACCGCCCGGGTGCTTCTGGCCTACGCGGCTCTGGGACAGTCCGAAGCGCCCCAGGCCCGACGCGGTCTGGCCTATTTGGCCGCCCATCAGAACGACGACGGCGGTTGGGGCGGTCTGGGGCTGGGGCGCTTCGGACTGTCCCAGAGCCG
>WFOE01000006.1 GCA_015488215.1 Planctomycetales bacterium | reverse complement strand
GCCGAAAAGATACGCCGCCGCCAACACCGCGGGCACATAGATTACGGCCAGGGCCACCTCGTGTTGCCGCAACGCAGCGGCAGCCGAAGCGAATACCCAGCGAGAAAACTCCGCTAAGTGACGCTGCCCTTCCGCGGGCGAGACTTCCAGCGGAGCCTGGCTCGGCGGCCACAGCCCGCATTGGGAAAGCACTCGCTGCCGGAGCGATTCCGGCCAGATTGCCACGCCGGGGCCATCGTCCCGGCCAGGTAGCGCCGCTCCCAGGGAAGTATCCACCCAGGGCAGCGGTAGCAACCAGCCGAGCGTGGTAAGCCCCGGGCGGTGTTTGCGCAAGTGTTGCCAGAGCCAGAGAGTTTTTTCCGCCTGGGGCTGGTCGTCCTGGGCGGGTGGCCGGCCCGGTTCGTTCTGCCGCAACCAGAGACGCCGCCCCGGTTCTTCCTGGCCGGAAAGGAGCGTGCCCAGGGTGGGCTGTTCCAGCACGGGAAACGTCGGCCCCAGGGCCACCTGGTCTGCAAACGCCCGTTCTACCGCGGCGCGTGCCCGGGCAGTGGCCGAAAGCCCCGGCACAACCACAAGCAACACGCTATCGGGCATCGGGGAAGGTTCTCCTTGCCGCTTCAGCCGGAGCCGGACTCGTTCAAGGCCGCTTGCACCAGGGGGGCCAGGAAACGGTGACTCTGCACCACGGCTTCGGGGGCCATGTGGCTGTGACGGCTCAGCTCCACGTAGAGTCCGCCCCGGTAGCCGCAGCGGGCCAGGGCCTGGAGCAGCGGCGGAAAGTCCATCTCGCCCTGGCCGAACATCAGGTGTTCGTGCACGCCGCGGCGCATGTCTTCGATGTGCACGTTGGCCAGCTCGGGGGCGTACCGCGCCGCCAGTTCCGGCAAGGGGCCTTCCTGCTGGCAGAACACGTGGCCCACGTCCATCGTCAGTCGCAGCCGCGGATCGGGCAGGCGTTGTTTCAGCCGGGCATAATCTTCCAGCGTGGCCACGAGCATGCCCGGTTCCGGCTCGAAGGCCAACACGACGCCGTGCCGCCGGGCAAAGGCCAGCACTTGCTCGAGCCCAGCGAGCAGATGGTCCCAGGCAGCGGTTTGGTCCTCGCCCGGATGCAGCCGGCCGGACCACAAAGAGACGCACTGGCTGCCCAGTTCGGCGGCCACGCGGACGGCATGTTGTAAAAACTCCACGCGCCGCCGCCGTGCTTCGGCATCGGGCGAGATGAGCGTGGGTTCGTGTTTGTGTCGGGGGTCGAGCAGGAACCGCGCGCCGGTTTCGATCACGCTGGCAAGTCCCAGCCGGTCCAGCGCGCGGCCGATGCGGCGGAGCTGGTCCTGCCAGTTTTCGGCCCAGGGATTGAGCAGGTAGTGGTCGATTGTCAGAGCCACGCCCCGGTAGCCGGCCTCGGCCAGCAGCTCCAGGGCTTGCAGCGGCTCGTGATGCGCCAGGCCGTTGGTGTTGTAGCCCAGGTACATCGCAGGGGCGGAAGGCTGGGGGAATCAGGTGGGCCGGGACCATCGCCGCAGCAGCACCGCCGGGACGAGCAGGGCCAGGAGCACCATGGCCCAGCGAGGCCCGGCCAGCGGGACGACCGCCGCGGCGTCGAAGACGATAATCGAAAGCAGCATCTGGCCCACGGCCAGTTGCACGTGCAGCGGATGGGGCGCAAGCAGCGCCCGGAAACATCGCCACGAAACGACCAGCGCAAGCACCATCACAAGCAGTTGCCAGCGGGCAAACATCTCGGGGGTCAGCACCGTCTGGACTCCCGTCCAGCTCGGATACCACGCCACGGCGGCAAATCCGGCCAGCACCAGCAGCCAGCCCAGGGCAAGCCCGGCCCGGGGAATCCGCTCGGCGGCTTCCTGCCGAGCGAACCAGGAAAGCCCGGCGACGTAAAGCCCCAGCGCCCCGGCTACTGCCAAGGCCGCGGGAGCATCCAGCGCCCATACGGAAGCCCCCAGCAGCAGGTTCAGCGCCCGGCACCCGGCCAGGGCAAGCGGTCCCAGCCACAGGCGTTTGAGCCCGAAGTCGTAAGCCACCACCAGTCCGGCCAGGGCCAGAGCCACCAATCCCGGACGCCACGCGCCTTGCAGCGCCCCGGCCAGAAAAGCCATACCGGCTCCCAGGGCCAGCAAGGCCCAGCCCACCCCGCGGGCGGTTTGCCAAGGGATGTGGCCCGAGGGAATCGGGCGTTCCGGCCGCTGGCGGCGATCCTCCTCCACGTCGGCCACGTCGTTAAGCACCATCCCGGCCGTATAGAGTGCCGAGGAGGCGGCCAGCAGCAGCGCCCAGGCAATCCAGTGGGACGTCTCCTCCGGCTGCCCGAGCAGCAGATAGCCGGCCAGCACATCGGCCCAAGCCGTGGGCAGGTTGGTCACTCGGGCCAACTGCAACCAGGGGAGCCAGCGGGCGGAAGCGGCCTGGGAGTTCACGCGGGCAAACTTTCCGGCAAGCAAGAGGCACACGCGGCGAGGCTCAACCGGCCGGCTGGTGCTTGGGCCGAGGCATGGGCGCCCCCACCCGGCGCCGCCAGTCCTTGAGCATCTGGTGCAGCCGTCGGGCCAGTTCCGGCTGCTTGGCGGCCAGGTTGTGGCGTTCGCCGATGTCGTTTTGCAGGTCGTAAAGTTCCAGGCGGCCGTCTTCGAAGTATTCAATCAACTTGTACCGCCGCGTGCGGATTGCCCCGGCCGGAGTGGTGCGCCAGGTGCCCCGGCGGACGTTGGCCTGCAAGTAGGCCGGAAAGTGCCAGTAGATGGCCTCCCGGTCCAGTCGGGCCTTGCCGCCGCTTCGCCACAGCTCAAGCAGGCTCAGCCCGTCCAGCGGGTTCTTTGGCGGCGAGTCAATCCGGAGCAACTGGCGAAACGTGGCCAGAAAATCGACGGTGATGACCGGCTCGTGGCAAACGCTGCCCGGGGCGATGCACTCGGGCCACCGCACCACCAGCGGCACCCGAATCCCGCCTTCGTACAGACAACCCTTGCCGCGACGAAGCGGCGAATTGTCGGTGATGTTCCGCCCGGCCGGCCCGCCCAGCGAACCATAACCGCCCACGCCGCCGTTGTCGGAAGTGAAGATGACGATCGTGTGCCGGCTCAAGTCCAGCTCGTCCAGCGTGGCCAGAATCCGGCCCACGCTCTGATCCAGCGAGTCGATCATGGCGGCATAGACCGGGTTGTTGTGCCCTCCGACGGGCGGCTTGCGGCGATACTTGGCGATGAGTTCCTCCTTGGCCTGAAGCGGCGTGTGCACGGCAAAGTGCGGCAGATACAAAAAGAACGGTTCCCGGCGATGGCGGCGGATGAAATCGACGGCCCGATCCGTAAGCCAGTCGGCCAGGTAGGCGTCCGGGGGAACCTTGCGCGGCGGATTGGTCTTGAAGCGGAAGTGGCGGCCTGCGGTAACGATTGCTTCGTCGAATCCCCGCTGCAACGGGTGGTAGCCCCGCTTGCCGCCCAGGTGCCACTTGCCGAACATGGCCGTGGCGTAGCCGGCCTGTTTGAACACCTGGGCCATCGTCTGTTCCGAAAGCGGCAGCCGCGTGCGATTGGGAACCGGCACCAGTTTGCGGAACCGCTCCAGCCCCCGGTCCGAGTTGCCCACGGTAAAAATCCCGTGCCGCGGCGTGTAGCGTCCGGTCATCAGACAGGCCCGCGTCGGGGCGCAGTTGGGCCCGCACGTGTAGGCGGCCGTGAACTTCATCCCCTGGCGGCAGAGGCGGTCGATGTTCGGAGTTTCGTAGTACCGGGAACCGTAACAGCCCAGATCGGTCCAGCCCAGGTCGTCGGCCAGAATGAACACCACGTTGGGCCGCCGTGTCGGCTTCTCCTCGGCCGCCGTGGCAGAGGGGGCGGTCCACGCCACGTTGAACAACACGCCTAGCCACAACAAGACAGCCAAGGGGCGTTTCACCGTTTGGTTGCTCCTTTGCCGGGGGAAATGAAACCAGCCGCCGAAACCCGGGCGACCGCGACGCCCCGTTGCTTGCTTTCATCTCATTGCTTGCTTCTATCCTACTGCGGCGAAGGGACGAACTCCACTTGCGGCCGCTGGTGGATGAATCCCCGGCGGTAACCTTCTTCCAGGAACAGTTCCACGGCCCGGCGCCCCTCGGGCCCCCAGTCGAGCGTCCACTGGTTGACGTACATGCCGACGAACTGGTCGTTGGTCCGCTCGTCCAGCCCTCGGCCAAAGTCCAGGGCGTAGGCCAAGGCTTCCTGGCGGTGTTCCAGGGCGTAGCGAATGCTCTCGTGGAGCAGGCGGTTTACTTCCCGGATGGTCTGCTCTCCCAGGTCGCGCCGCAGGGCGTTGCCACCCAGGGGGAGCGGCAATCCGGTCCGCTCTTTCCACCACTGGCCCAGGTCCACCAGGCAGTGCAGCCCGTGCTGGGCGTAGGTAAGCTGCCCTTCGTGAATAATCAGCCCGGCAGCGATTTTGTGCTGCTGCCACCGGCCCTGGGCCACCGCTTCCAGAATCCGGTCAAACGGCACCACCACGTAAGGGAAGCGGTCTTCCAGGTACAGGTGCAGAGCCAGAAAAGCCGAAGTCAGCTCGCCGGGCACGGCAATCCGGCCCCGGAGCAACTGGTCCCGGGACAGCTCCTCCCGGGCGACGACCATCGGCCCGTAGCCGTCGCCCATGCTCGCCCCACAACTGCATAGGACGTAGCGGTCCGACAAGTAGGCGTAAGCGTGGATGCTCACGGCCGAAAGCTCCAGCTCGCCCCGGGCGGCCCGCTGGTTCAGGCTCTGGATGTCTTCCAGCAGGTGCTCGAAGCGGTAGCGGCCCGTGTCGATCTTGTCCCGGGCCAGGGCGTAGAACATGAAGGCGTCGTCCGGGTCGGGGCTGTGGCCCACGCGAATCAATTGCTGGCTCACCTGGGCGGTACTCCTCGGCTTGCGGGGGGCGGAAACACTCGGGCAATGCCACTTTTGTAGCCCCTGGCTGCCGAACGTACTAGCGGTTACGCAAAGGAAAACGCCCTAAGAGGTAACGTGCGCCCGCCCGCAAGACACGGCTTTCCCAGGGCCAAACCGGCCTGGAATCTGGGCAAGCTGCCAGCGACTGGCAAATCCAGCAAGACTTTTCCGGCCGTGCGGTTTCCTCTGGTCAGCGTTTTCCCGGCGGGTCGATAGGGAAAAGCGAATCGCAGCGGATGTTCCCATTGCAGGCGTCGTTTCGGTCACGGGACGTCGTCTGCCTGCGCGATTCTGAAAGGGCTCCGTGCCCGGCTGTTCCCGTCCTTTCTGCCCGGAGAGATTGAAAATGTCCAAGTTCATCTGGTGTCTGGTCGGCGCAAGCCTGATGTGTGTGGCCCAAGTGGGCTTTGCCCAGCAGCCGGAAGCGGCCCCGGCCGGCTACGGGCGGTACTACGAAGTCCACGGCGACTATCATCCGGTGGGTCCCTGTGCCCGGTGCGGCTGGCACGCCGGCAGCAGTTGGGACGGGTACTGTCACGATTGTTCGCGGTGCTGGACGCTGGCCGATTCGCTCCACGCCCTGAAAGAAGGGCTGTTCGGCTGGCTGCACCACGGATGCCACGTGAGCACATGCTGCCCGCAGGACCCGTGCCATCGCTGCCGCCAGGGTTTTCTGCCGCGGCTGTGGCATCCGGTGGCCCGGCCCGGTGCCTGCTGCGGCCACTCGCCGGTCGGACCGCCGGTGGAAGTGTATGAAGAAGGGCCGGAAAGCACGCCCACTCCCATGCCGGAACCGGAAAAAACCAGCCGGGCCGTGCCGCGCTTGCCGCGGGCGATCGGGGCGGCCGTGTTCCGCCGGCCGGTGCCCCGTCGGGCTTATCGTTCGCCCACTTATCGGAGCAGTCGCCCTCGGCCGACCCGGGCGTACTGATTCCTGGCTAATACCGCCTGAACCACGGGAAACTCGAATCGCCCAAGGGGCCGCCCGGCCCACGATTGTCACCGGGCAGGAAAAAACGGCTCGACGAAGCTCGCAAACACCACCACCCTTCTTGCAAGCAATCCGTGCAGAAGAGGCGGGCTTCGGTCGGGCCGTTTTTCCTTTTGCGTAACACCCGGCCTTCACTGAAGAAGGGGCCCTCCTCCAATCCGGAAACCGCCCTCCAGTCCCGGCCGGCGTTTTCCCACCCTCTGGTTCCACCGCGTCGGTCTACTCCGGTGGGGATTGCCGTACTAACTGGCTAATCTGTTTGAACTGGGGCGTGCCGGCCCGCTGGCACCATTCGAACATCACCGATTCGGTGGTTGTCACGGTCGCCCCGGCCGCTTCCATCCGCCGCAAGGCAATCTGGTGGTCCAACTCGCCGCGGGCACCGACGGCGTCGGCCACCACGTAGGGCTCGAACCCTCGGGCCAGCAGGTCCAGCACCGTCTGCTGCACGCACACGTGGGTTTCTATCCCTGCGACGACCACCTGCCAGCGACTCTCCACGTCGAGCTGTTCCACGAACGGTTCGCACCCGGCGCAGGAGAACGAAAGTTTCTCGGGCACGGGGCCCAGGAGTTCCCGAAGCGGTTCCACCGTGGGACCCAATCCCTTGGGATACTGCTCCGTGCCCACTGCGGGCACCTCCAACACCTGGGCCGCCTGTAACAGCCGCTGGATGTTCCAGATGAGCCGCCGGTGGTGCGGGATCAAGGGGATGAGCTTCTCCTGCACATCGACCACCAGCAGCACGCTGCTCGGGGTCGAAAGGAGCTGGGGGCTACGTTCCGGCGGCGGAGGGAGTTCGCTTGGAGGCATGGTACTCTCCGGTAACTAACTGTTCAGCCGTTTGTTGTCAGCGGGCCGGCAGACGCGGCTTCTCCGGGTACGGCGAGCCCCGGACTTCAGTCCGTGGAAAGCCAGTTGCAAAAATAAGTGCTTTTTCCTGCATCGGTGCAGAAGCACCCAGTCGCCGACGGCTGCGCCGTCCTCCGCCAGCTAAAGCTGGCGGCTCGCCAATTGCAAGAAACAGCACTTGTTCATGTTCCGGAGCGGAAGCTCCACGCGCAAGGCGCACGGCGCAAGCCGCAAGCCGATTCTTGCCCGGAGCGGAAGCTCCTGCCCAAGACGCAAGACCCAGGACACAAGACCTAAAACGGGGTTCATCGGCGAGCCTCGCCACCGGCCCCTGCTCACAAGCTCGTTGCTACGCCACTTACGGCCCCACCGGTGGAGCACCGTCGCGGCCCGAGTACAGCTTGCCGTGGGCGAACGCTTCGGCCATGGCCTTGGGCACTTCGGCTTCGGCCAGGAGGAGTTCGGCTCGGCGGGCGGCCACTTCGGCTCGCATCTCCTGTTCCTCGGCCAATGCAGCGGCGCGGCGCATCTCGGCCCGGGCTCGGGCCACCCGCATGTCGGCTTCGGCCTGGTCGGCCTGAAGCCGGGCGCCGATGTTGTTGCCCACGTCGATATCGGCAATGTCGATGGAGACAATCTCGAACGCCGTGTGGGCGTCCAGTCCCCGGGCCAGCACCGCCTTGGAAATCAAATCGGGGTTTTCCAGCACGTCCAGGTGCTTTTCGGCCGAGCCGATGGCGGTGATGATGCCTTCGCCCACCCGGGCGATAATCGTCTCCTCGGTGGCTCCGCCGATGAGCTGTTCCAGGTTGGTGCGCACCGTAACCCGGGCTCGCACGCGCAGTTCCACCCCGTCCTTGGCAATGGCGCTGAGCACACTTTTGTGCGAACGCCGCGGATCGGGGCAATCAATCACCTTGGGATGCACGCTGGTGCGGACCGCGTCCAGCACGTCGCGTCCGGCCAGGTCGATCGCCGCTGCTTGGTCGAAGTCCAGGTCGATCGAGGCCCGGTGGGCGGCAATCAGAGCCCGCACCACGTGGAGCACGTGGCCTCCGGCCAGATAGTGGGCTTCCAGCCGCCGGGTGGTAATGTCCCGCAAGCCCGCCTGCACGGCCATGATGCGGGCATCCACAATCAGCGGGGCGTTCACCTTGCGGAGGCTCATCCCAATCAGGCTGAGGATGCTCACGTGGGCGTTGGACATATAGGCCCGAAACCACAAGTTGCCGTACTTGAGCACCACAAACAGCAACACCGCCACGGCGATGCCCACGAAGGCAGTGCAGAGAATCTGTCCCCAACCCAATCCCAGCAGAAGCGAACCGGCCATGTTTCAGGCTCTCCTTGCAGAACACGGTGGCTGGCCAAAAGCGGCTATCCCACGAGGACCAATCGTATCATTTTTGCCCGCAAGCGAAAGTGTTTTCCGCCCGCAGGGCAACGCGGCCAAAAGCCCGCTCGCCCCCGACGCTTGCCGGAACCGAAGACCAGGCGCGCAGCCGATGCTGGTCGCTTTGCTTCCTTCAGACCGGCAGGCCCAGTTGTGCCGCAAGCAGCACCGCGGAAAGTTCGCCGATGAAGGTGACAATCACCACCACGTAAAGAATCCCGGTGGCGCTTTGCGTGTTGGGAATCTTGAGTGTCTGCCAGGTCATCCACAACAGCGGCACCGGGGCGGCCAGCCCAGCCAGATAGCGAAGCCCCAGCAGTGCCGCCGTACCTCCTGCCGGCGGACTCGCGGGAGCCCAAAGCCACCAGGCCACAGCGCACCAGGCGGCTCGGGCCGCCAGAGCCGCAGCACAGGCCAGGATTAGCGCCCGCAACGGGCGGAGCTTCATTCCCGGGGAGTTCAGGTACCAGTGGCCCAGCAGCATAGCGGCCAAGGCCGAACCGAGCACGGCCCCGGCGGTGACAGCATCCAGGGCGGCCGCCCAGGGGGGGATGCTCCCGGTGGAACGCCCCTCTTGCGCCGGAAACGCCACCGAGGCGATGGCCACCGAAGCAGCCACAGCCAGCCCCAGGGCCAGCTTGCCGGAACGCATCAGCCCGTAGGCAAAAAGAATCGAAGCCACGTAGCCACTTGCTACCACGGCTACCGCCGACCAGAACGCCGCCGCCGGACCCACCAACCAGGCCACCGCGGCAGCCAAGGCCCCCAGCCCCAGCACCACGTAGCTGTGGACCTGGAAATAGCCGGGGCGGATATCTCTTGTGCTGGCTCCGGCCAGGGCGGCTGCCAATCCGCCGGCCAGGCGAGCCACGAATCCCACCAGCAACGACACGGAACCCCCTTCGTTCCAATCAACAAGCAAGGAAGCCGACCAACTCCGCCGGTCCGGCTCGCCACCGTACCGGCTCCGCCCGCAGGCCGATTTAACCGCCGCGCGGGCCGTAGATGAGCGAGAGCACTTCGGCCCGGCTCGACTGGTTGTAGCGGAAGATGCCCCGCATGGCCGAAGTGACGCAGACGCTTTCCGGCCGCCGCACGCCGCGAACCACCATGCAGGTGTGGACCGCCTCGATGACCACGGCCACCCCCTTGGCGTGCAACTGATCCATCAGCAGGTCGGCGATCTGTTCGGTCATGCGCTCCTGCACCTGGGGGCGGCGCGAGATGTCTTCCACCACCCGGGCCAGCTTGCTCAAGCCGACCACGCGCCCGTCGGGCAGATAGCCGATGTGGGCCTTGCCCATGAAGGGCAATAGGTGATGTTCGCACATGCTGTTGAAGCTGATGTCCTTGACCAGCACGATCTCGTCGTACTTCTCGTCGAAGAACTTTTGCAGATGCACTTGGGGGTCGGCCCCCAGGCCGGCGAACATCTCGGCGTACATGCGAGCCACGCGCTGGGGAGTTTCCCGCAGGCCGTCGCGGTCCGGGTCCTCGCCCACCGCAAGCAGGATTTCCCGCACCGCGGCGGCGATCCGCTGCTGGTCCACCCGCCCGGCGGAAAGGGGGTTTCCGTTGCGCTCGGGCCGAGAATCGGCACGGGGTTGGGACGAAGAGCCGGCAGAAGCTTGGTGGCTGGTCATGGGAACCGGTTCCTTGGGCCAGGGCTGCCCGATTCGAGTCAAATGTGGCAAGCGGCGGGACCGGGGCCACAGGGGGGCGGACTCCACCGCCGGGGACGATAGCCCTTTGATTATGAGCCAAAGCCGCCCTGGCCGAAAGGACCGCCGGAGCAAGAGGCGGGACAAGTTATTCGCCTGGTTCGGCGTCCGAAGCCGCTTCGGTGCCGGCCTGCGTCTGCGGCGGGGCCGCCACGTCTTCCCAGTAGCCGATTCGCTTCCGCAAGGCGTATTCGCGGTGGATCCACCAGGGAAGCGTTACTCCTCCGTCCACCAGCAGGCTGGTTCCGGTGATGTACTCGCTGGCCGGATCGCAGAAAAACAGCACCGCTCGGGCGATTTCCTCGGGCCGGGCCAGTCGCTGCCAGGGAAGAAGCTGCGCCGCTTGGGCAATCTCCTCATCCGACATGAACTTTCGCTCCCCGGGCGTGTCGGTCCAGCCGGGGTGCACCAGGTTGACGCGGATGCGGTGTTCCATCAGCTCGGCGGCAGCCGTTTTCACCAGTTGCACCAGGGCCGCCTTGGCCATGTTGTAGGGCATGCTCTGAGCAATGGGCAGCCAGGCATGGGGAGAGCCAATCACCACCATCGCCCCGCCGCGTCCCTGGTCAATCAGCACCGGCGCAGCCGCCCGCAGCAGATAGACCGCCCCCCACATGGTTACATCGACCGTGCGGTGAAACTCTTCCAGCGGTACGCGATGGAACAGGTCCCGATAGCTGTAAGCGGCGTTGCTGATTACCAGATCAAGCCGCCCCCAGTGCCGCACGGCCTGCTGCACCGCGCCTTCGACCGCTTTGGCGTCGCTTACGTCGGCCGGCAGCCAGAGGGCTTCCCCGCCCGCGGCCTGGACTACCTGAACCGCCTCGTCAGCCAGCTCGTGCCCGGGTAGATCGACAAGTCCCACGCGAGCTCCGGCCCGGGCCAGATAGACGGCCACGGCCCGCCCGATCCCCCGCGCCGCCCCGGTTACGACGGCCACCTGACCTTGGAGATTCACCGCACTGGGGTCCATGAGCTGCTCCTGCGAGTTCCTGTTGCCGTGCTTCGGTCCGTGGGTCACCTGGGACACAAAGCCCGGGGACGATTGTATTGCTAGTGTGTACTCCGTGCCACAGGATCCGCGTTGCTGTAAGAAGAGAGCCAGCACCCCCAATTGCACGCACATGCTCGCGCATTGGTGCAGGCTCGTTCGCGGGCACTTGGGTTTCCGGCAAGCAAGGGCTACCATAGCGCCTGCGTCGCGGGGCGCGGTGGCCCCGGGCGGAGAAGCCCTCTGGTGACGAAGCAGCGGCCATGCGCAGCAACCAGGAAGCGGTCGAGCGGTTGCGGTGGAAGAAGTTTCCCGTGCTGGACGACGGGTTCGTCTGCCTGGTGGACGTGATGGGCGACGATCAGGCGGTGGTGCAGGCGGCCCGGGTCAGCTACGGGGCCGGCACGCGCCGGGTGTCGGACGACCGCACGCTGATCCGCTACCTGATGCGGCACCGCCACACCACCCCCTTCGAGATGGCCGAAGTGAAGCTGCTGGTGCGCGTGCCGATGGACACCTGGCGGCAATGGATTCGCCATCGCACGGCCAACGTGAACGAATACAGCACGCGGTACTCGGTGGCCATCGACTCGGCCCAGCGCACCCCGCCGGACCAGTGGCGCCGCCAGTCGCAGAGCAATCGCCAGGGGAGCGAAGGGTTCCTGGACGAAGCCACCGGACGCCGGCTCAGCGCGGAGGAAGAAGCCTTCCACCGCGAAGCCCGCCGGGTGTACGAACACCGACTGGAACTGGGCGTGGCCCGGGAACAAGCCCGCAAGGACCTGCCCCTTTCCACCTACACGGAAGCGTACTGGAAAATCGACCTGCACAATCTGCTCCATTTTCTGGCCCTGCGGATGGACCAGCACGCGCAGTGGGAAATCCGCCAGTACGCCACCACGATCGGGCACGAGATCGTGCGGCCGCTGTTTCCGCTGGTATGGGAAGCGTTCGTCGATTACCGGCAGGAGGCGATGTTCCTTTCCCGGCTGGATCAGGGGGTGCTTCAGCGGCTGCTGGCCCGATGGCGCGAGAAAGGGACGCTGAGTCCCGCGGATTTCCTGGAGCTTCAGGACCCTTCGTGGCGGGAGCTGCGCCGCTGCCGGGAACGAAACGAGTGTTGGGAAAAACTGGTCCGGCTGGGGCTGTTTCCGCCCGGATCGCCTCCGGTGCCGGAAAGTTCCGGCCAGCAGGACAAGGGCTGACTTGCAACAACCGGAGGCCGCAAGGCGCGGGCCCAAGGTGCTTCGAGCAGCCCTTGACCCGCGGCCCGAGGCGGCTTGGGCGGCGCAAGCTCCGCAGGTCGCAGGTCTATTTTTCCAGCGGGCGGCGGACGAACAGCCAGACGTGGCCGGTCAACTGGCTTTCTTGCGGCACCTGGCGCCGCAGCTTGGCCATCTGGCGCAGCAAGGGCAGGAGTTTTTCCCGCTGGAATTGCCGGGCTTTCTGGGCGTCTTTGCGGAACAGCTTTGCGTATTCCATGGCGAGGGTGCGGTACTGCTTGTTCAGTTGGTCCAGTTGGGCTTTGAGTTTCTTCTGTTCCTCGGTCAGTTGCACGCGGCGGCGCATGCTCACTACGTCGCCCAGCAGCAGGTCCAGGCGGCCGTCACCGTTCCAGTCCACCACGCAGATTTTGGCCCGATGGCCCGGGTGGACGTTCTCCTCGGTGCAGTTCCAGTTGCCGGGCGGAACCAGCACCCGGGGGGCGGCCAGCTTGGGCCGCTTGCGCGTGCCCACGTTACGATAAAGCCGCACGGAGCCGTTGCCACAGCCCAGCAGCAGGTCCAGACGGCCATCGCCGTCCCAGTCGGCAGCCACCGGATGAGCATCCCCGCCGGGGGCGCGGATGCCGCGAGTTTCGTCCACTTTGGCCGTTCGGAAAACCAGGGCTCGGACCGACTGCTTGAGTTTTTCCACCGCGTCGTTTTCTTTTTGCTTGGTGGCCGCCACCTTGAGCTTTTCAGGCGGGGCAAAGGCCGGTTGGGTGCGGGTACCGCGGTTTTCCAGGTAATAGACCGAGCCGCCGATCTCGCCCACCAGCAGGTCCAGGTCGCCGTCGCCATCCCAATCGGCCAGGTGGGCCGTGGAGGCGGTGCCGGTCAGCCCGACTTGCTTTCCCGGGGGCACTTCGATCCGCTTGCCGTGGCGGAGGACCACCTGTTTGCCGTCCTTGGTCTTTTCGATTTTGGCCGAGCCCACCACCAGAAAATAGTTCCCGGATTGGCGGGGTTCCCGATTCAGCAGGATCACCTCTCCTTGCGCATCGCGGAGCATTTGCCGCGGAGCGAACTTTCCCTGCCCCTGGCCGTAGAACACGAAAATCTCGCCGGGCCAGGAGCCGCTAATCACGTCCGCGTGTCCGTCGCCGTTCAGGTCCGCAACCTGCGGAGTAAAGCCGACGCATCACCCCGTGGGCACGCGGCCTTCTCCCTTGGTGGTCTGAAACCACACGGGAGCGGCTAACTTCGGCTCGTTTTCCGTGCCGACGTTGCGGTAGATGCGCAATCTGCCAAGCACAAACTGGCCAACCAGCAGGTCCAACCGGCCGTCGCCGTCCCAATCCGCCGCGAACGGGGCCGCATGATGGGCCTGAATGAACTCTCCTTGGGCCTGCAAGCGTACCGGCGGGGCCAGCTCGCCGCGGTCCGGCTGCGGTGGGGCAGCCAGCGAAAGGGCAATCCACAGTGCGGTCAGATGGGCGGACATGATCGGGCCTCCTCCAAAGAAAAGAAACCACTGCGGCCGGCACGCCGTGCCAGGAAAACCGCGTTCCTCCCCGGACTGTTCGTCTGCAAGTCTCCTCTATTGGAGCGTTTCGGCCCGGGGGGGAGCAAGTTTTTTTCACATGGGTCCGGGGGAATCCATCTCGGCCGGCTCCAGTTCCGTTGCCAGAAAATGGACTGCCTTGTCCTCTCCAGTCCCCGGCCGGCTCGGCACGACCCCCGTTGCCCCGGAACGTACAATACCAGTAGAGTAACGCCCGTGCCGCCGGGAACGCCGCTTCCCGGCAGGGCCGCAACACGTGCCATGCCGCTGTTGGCCGAACCGCCCGGGCCGCCATCCCGCCCGGGAGTTCTTTTTGCCTTGCCTGGTGTGCCGACGCCCCATGCCTCACCCGATTGAAAATATCCGCAACTTTTGCATCATCGCCCACGTCGATCACGGCAAAAGCACGCTGGCCGACCGCATCCTGCTGGCCACCGGCGCAATCACGCCGCGGGAGTTCCGCGAACAGTTCCTCGACGACCTGGACCTGGAACGCCAGCGGGGCATCACGATCAAGGCCCGAGCCGTCACACTCCACTGGGACTACCAGGGCACCCGATACCAGCTCAACCTGATCGACACACCCGGCCACGTGGACTTCCACTACGAGGTGAGCCGCTCGCTGGCCTGCTGCGAAGGGGCGTTGCTGCTGGTCGATGCGTTCCAGGGGGTCGAAGCCCAAACCGTGGCCAACACCTACGCCGCGCTGGAACAAGACCTGGCCATCGTGCCGGTTATCAACAAAATCGACCTGAAGCACGCCCGCGTGGACCAGGTGCTTGAGGAGATCGAAACCAGCCTGGGCCTGGACGCCACCGAGGCGATCCTCTGTAGCGCTAAGACCGGGCTGGGAGTGGACGAGGTGCTGCGAGCCGTGGTCGAGCGGATTCCCGCCCCCCAGGGCGATCCGCAAGGCCCGCTGCAAGCGATGGTGTTCGATTCCCACTACGACAAGTACCGCGGGGCGGTGATTTACGTTCGGGTGGTCAACGGGACGATTCGCCGCGGGCAGCGGGTGCGGTTGCTCAAGGCCGGCACCGTGCACGAGGTGCAAGAGCTAGGTTGGTTCTCCCCCGGCCCCCAACCGCAGTCGGAACTGCACGCCGGCCAGGTGGGCTATCTAATCTGCAACATCAAGTCGCTGGCCGAAGTCCATATCGGCGATACGGTCAGCACGCCTGAAGCCTCTGCGGAGTTGGCCCTGCCCGGGTACCAGGAGCCGAAGCGGATGGTCTATTGCGGGCTGTATCCGGCCGACGGGGAGGACTTTGCCGAGCTGCGGGCGGCCCTGGAACGACTGAGCATCAATGACCCCAGCTTCGAGTTCACCCCGGAAACCAGCGACGCCCTGGGCTTCGGCTTCCGCTGCGGTTTTCTGGGGCTGTTGCACATGGAAATCATCCAACAGCGCCTGGAACAAGAAGCGGAGCTGGACCTGGTGCAAACTGCGCCCACGGTCACTTACGAAGTGCTGACCAAGGACGGCCGGGTACTGCGCATCACCAACCCGCAGCAGTTGCCCGAGGCGGGCCAGATCCAGGAAATCCGACAGCCGGTGGTTCGGGTCAGCTTTGTTATTCCGGCCGAATACATCGGGACGGTGATGAAGCTCTGTACGGATCGCCGCGGCCAGTTTGTACGCACCGAATACCTCTCGCCCACGCGGGCCATGGTGGTGTTCGATCTGCCGCTGGCCGAAGTGATCTACGACCTGTACGACCAGCTCAAAAGCGCCACCCGCGGCTACGGCACGATGGACTACGAGCTGTTGGGCTACCAGGCGGCCGACCTGGTCAAACTGGACATTCTGGTCGGCGGCAAGCGGGTGGACGCTCTGAGTGTGATTTGCCACCGCGAGGATGCTTATCGCCGCGGCAAGGCCATCGTGGCCAAGCTCAAGGAGGAGATCGACCGCCACCTGTTCGAAGTGGCCATCCAGGCGGCGATCGGCACCCGAGTCATCGCCCGCGAGACGATTCCGGCCATCCGCAAGAACGTTACGGCCAAGTGCTACGGCGGGGACATCACCCGCAAGCGCAAGCTGTGGGCCAAACAGCGCGAAGGCAAAAAGCGGATGAAGTCCGTCGGCAAGGTGGACATCCCGCAACGGGCGTTCCTGTCGGTGCTGGACACCAGCCGCAAGCGGAACTGAAAAGACGCATCGCCGCCCCGAAGCGCAGGCCGGATGCAGTTCCTGCGCCG
Source organism: Planctomycetales bacterium (assembly GCA_015488215.1). Lineage (GTDB taxonomy): Bacteria > Planctomycetota > Planctomycetia > Pirellulales > S012-138 > S012-138. The sequence continues at coordinate 2,409 of WFOE01000006.1, read as the reverse complement.
GGTGGCACCGGGGGGTCGGCTTCCCGTGGCTCAAGCGGCACCGACGGCGCGGCGCTGTTCCCGTTTTTCTTGTTCGCTCTGGAAGCGAATCTGGTCGGCCAGACGCCAGCGGGCGGCCAGGCGTCCGGCGGCGTAAGTGACCAGCGTGCAGAGGGTCAGGTTGGCCACGCTCCAGCCCAGGGCCTGGCGGCGCACTTCCTCCACGTCGAACCACGGCAGTGGCCTATCCGGCGGTGTGAACAGCAGCCAGGCGGTTACCGCCCCGTAAAACGCCCCGCTGGCGGCAAAGACCACCATCCCAATCCAAACGGTGCTCCAGTCCGGCAGCGAAGCCATCCAGACCAGATAAAGCAACTGGAAGGCAGCCAGCCCCAGCACGACCACGGCCCAGCCGGGAAGCTCGCCCCGCAGCACAAACACGGCTCCCGGCACCGCTCCCACCACGCACGTGACGGCCATGGCCAGAGCCAACATGCGGGCGGACTGGACCTTGCCCGGGTCGGGCCGATAGATGGTCCACCAGGCCGGATCGTCCCGGTCGGACAAGACGATAATCTCCTCGGGAACCGAAGGCTCCTGTTGCGGCGGAAAAACGGTCTGTTCCCGGGCGGGCTCTTCCTCCTGGGGCGTGCCCGGCACGGCAGGCGACAAAGAATGCTCCGCATCCGGCGGCGATTCGTCCCATGCGGCCTGGTAGCTTGTTGTGGCCGACGGGGCGGCAGTGGCGACTGGCTCCGGGACAGCAGGCGATTCGGGCGGCGACTCCGGGGCGGAAGTTTGCTGTCCCTGGGGCGAAAGCGACGGTTCGGCCGGGGGCTGCGGAGCCGCGGCCGGCCGGGGGATGCGTACCTTCTCCCGGCAGACCGGGCAGCGGATTTTCTTGCCCGCATAGTGGTCCGGTGCCCCCAGGCGGTGCCCCAGCGGACAACGAAACTCAATCGGCATGGCCGTTCCTCGCTGCGTTGCCAGAGGGCCAATGCGCCCCTGCGGAGCACGGTTCCGGCGAATCGGCGGCCGCGGCAATCCATTCCAGGATGCGCCAGTCCATCCACCAGCGGTCAGGGTCGCGGGAACCGCGAGCCAGAAAGCCCAAGTGCCCCCCGCCGGGAACGAGCTTCAGCACCACGTGCGGCGAGGGGGTTGTTTCGAGGAAGCCCTCGGGCGGCACCAGTGGGTCGTCCTGGGCGGCCAGCACGAGCGTGGGCACGACGGCCCGCTGCAAGTCGCCGCGGGTGTCGGCCGCCTGGTAGTAGTCCTCCACCGTCCGAAAGCCCCAAACGGGAGCGGTCCAGCGGGCGTCGAACTCGCGCAAGCTGCGAGGCATCCGCTCCAGCTTGCCCATCAGCACGTCGGGCCTGCGCCGCCTGCGCCACAGCAGCCGCCGGTACAGGCACCGGACGAAATGCCGGTCGTACAACCGGCCCAGCCCGCGCGCCAGACACCGGCTCGACCTTTCCGTATCCACCGGCGGACAGACGGACACCACGCTCCGCAGCGGAACCGAAGCGGCCGGAGGGGAAGCGGCACACTTCAACGCCAGGTTGCCGCCCAGGGAGAACCCAACCAGATGGATTGGGCTTTCGGCACACCAGTGGGCCACCTGCACCAGCGCGGCATGGACGTCCGGCAGGCAAACGCAGCTATAGCCCCCTCGGGCGAGCAAGGCTCCGGCGCCCGCTCCGCGCAAATCCATCCGGTACACTCGCACGCCGCGACGGACCAGCTTGCGGGCCACACGCACCATGTAGCTGCTCTGATGACAACCGGCCAGCCCGTGCAGCAACAGCGCCACCGGACCGCCGGGCCTCCAGGCGGCAGGACACTGCTCGTGCAGCACGAGCTGGTCGCCGTCGGCAAGAACCACCCGGCGGCGCCGGGCCGGAACGCGGCGTTGCCACTGGGCCACGGCGTAGGCCAGCACGGTGTGCAGATGCCCCCCGCGGATCAAGGGGCGGTACGCCTCCTGTGCTTCGCAAAGACCGGGCCCCGAAGACGACGGCCTTTGGAAACCGTTTTGCCCCGTAGAGCTGAACAGCGGCTGCAAGGTGCCCAACGAATTCTCCTTCGAGCGCAAAAACACCGGGCCGGCCGGGAACGTCCTTTCTGTTGATTATGCTTTGTTGGCCGCGGCGAAGAAAGCATCGCGGAACGTGGGCGCCCGAGCTTCCGCACGGGAAGTCTTGAGTCGTGGGTCTTGGGTCTTGAGCGAGGTACTTCCGCACCAATACAAGAACAAGCGTTTATTCTTGCACTCGGCGAGCCGGGAGCTTCAGCTCCCGGAGAAGAAACCACAGAAGAGCGTTTCTTCTTGCCTCCCCGGGCTGAAGTCCGAGACGTGCCGAAAGTTGACAGGCTCGCCTTCTGCAAACAAAACCAGAGGGGGACCGGATGCGTTGCTGCTGCGAGCTT
>WFOE01000005.1 GCA_015488215.1 Planctomycetales bacterium | reverse complement strand
CGCCGTGCGCCCTGCGCCTTGCGCACGGAGCTTCCGCTCCGGCGGAAAAACAAACGCTCGTGCTCGTACTCCTACTCGTGATCGTAATCGATTCGTAATTAGCGGCTTGTTATCACGGATCGAGAATCCGTACTCAGCGAGCCGGGGACTTCAGTCGGCGGAGGCGGCTGGGCCGCTGCCACTGGGTGTTTCCGCACCATTGCGAGAACAAGCGTTGATTCTCACAAACGGCGAGCCGGGAGCATAAGCTTCCGGACGACGGCACGGCCGCCTGCCGGGAAGCTACTTCCCGCGCGGGACGGCACGGCGGCCGCCGCCCACCGGCAGCGGATAGCCCAGCGTATCGCGATTGGCTTGGAACCCGTTGCCGTCCACATCGACAAACACCGGGTTGCTCAAGGCCACCGGCGGCATCCGACCGTAGTTGGGGCCAAGCACGTCGCCCAGCCGCAGCCCTTCGCCAATGGCCAGCACTACGATGTGCGTGTCGCGTTCCAGCTTGATTTTCATCTTGTGGTCGAACTTCAGCACGCCGGGACCGAATCGCTCGGGCGTGGTTTCCCGGGTGAAGTTCAGCTCCTTGGCCGGCCGGCCGTTCAAGTAAACTTGCACGCGATTGATGTCATACCAGTTGGCACACTGCACCCGCACGTGCAAGGTGACTTCTTTCTCCGGGGCCAGCACGTCGTCGCCGGGAATGCCGCGGCGTTTGGGGCCCTGGCCCGGGGCTTCGACCACCACTTCCATGAACGGAGCACTGGTCATCACGATGTGCCCGGCTTCGGCTGCGTGGACCACGTCCAGTACCTTGATCTTGGCCGGGTCGTCGGTGTTGCTGCGGACGTAGTTGCGCCAGTAGCTGGAACCGTGGAAGTTGTAGTGCGAGTCGGTGTTCACCACGCCCGGAATCCGATAGCCCTGGTTGAGCAGTTGCAGCCAGTTGAAGATGCGGTTGTTCTGCAACCGCCCACGCCGTTCGATCAGCCCCGGCTGGAGAATGTCGCCCAGGGGATGCACCTCGATCACGTCGATGAACGGGATGCTGCGGCGAAATCCGCCGTCGGGCTTACCGTCGGCATTGCGGTCGTAGAACAAGTGGCCGATGTCCGGGTGGTTCTGCTGAACCAGTTTTTCGCTCCCGTCGTCCCACAGAGCCAGGCGTTCGATCTGCACCTGCGGATCGTCGTCGATCTGCGGGGCGCCGTTGTCCTGGGTGCGCCACTTGGGAATCAACGGAAAGGCGTTCTGGTGGTTCACGCTGCCCGGGCTGTTGGTCAGCTCAATCCCCACGCAGGTGGCCATCAGGTGTTCGGCTTTCATCCGCTTCAGATGGGGCGTGTAGCTGGAAAGCCGGTTGTGCTCGGTGCAGGGGGCGAACTCCACGTGTTCGCACAGCAGGTTCTGCACGCGGCCAAACTGGCTGGAGGTGTTATCCCCCGAAGGGCTGGAGTGGTTGTGGAAATCGGCGCTGATCCACCCGAGCGTTTGCACCGTGCGGTACATGGTGGCTTCTACCACGGTTTCGCGGCCGCGTTGGACCTTGATCCGCTGTTCCACCGCGTCGTATTCCGGACCGTAGCTGATGAGCACGCGGTACTCGCCCGGGGCAATCGGCTGGCGGAACCGACCGTGAATGGCGTACACCACGTTATGCACGGCCGTATGGCCACTGTCGGGTCCCCAGTAGGGACTGGGAGTGCCGCCCACCCCGTAGAATTGCACCTTGGCGCAGCATGGCTCGCCCTTGGCGTTGACGATTCGGCCCACCACGTAGCCGGGCTTGGGTAGCGTCACTTGCTTGGCCGGCTGTTGGGCCGGGGAGAGTGTAACACTTTTGTCCCCGCGGCCCGGGGCGGTAAAGACCAGCTCCACCTTGCCCTTGGGCAACGGAGCCACCAGCTTGCCCTGCGAGTTGGTGTAGCCGTGGCCCACCCGGCGGCGGTTCTTGCCCTGGAGCACGTAAGCCGTCACGTCCACGTCGGCCACCGGCTGGCCGTCCGGGTCCACGACCTTCAGTTCCACCGGATGCAGCTTCTGTCCGCGCTGTGCGGCCACCAAGGCCTTCAGGGCGAACAGGCTTCCGGCCGGAATCACTTTCACTTCGGTGGTGACAGCCTGCCCCGGTTCCAGCTTGGCCTGGCCCTTGGGGTGTTCTTTGCTCAGGTAGCGATAGGCCGCCCCGAAACGGCTGCCCCCGGCCGGAACCAGCTCGGCTCCCTCGGCCACGAAAGCGTAACCCTGGCGGAACCACTTGTCATAGACCCAGAACTCCCCTCCCGGGCGGCGTCCGGAACGCTCGAACGTCCGGTCGGCCCGCAGCGAATCGGCCAGATCCACCCGCAGCGGCTTCTGCCCCCGGTTGGCGTAACGCGTACGCACCAGCACGTAATCCCAGCCGTCGGCCAGCGTGTAGGTGACTTCTACGCGCGGGCGGCCGTCGGCGGCCGGAGCTGCCACGGTGAGCGAGACTTGCTTGCCGGTGATGACTCCCTGGATTTCCTTGGGAGCAACCAGCTCCGTGTAGGTATAGCGTCCGGCTCCCGGATAGTAACAACTAAGCTGGTCGTTGGGCTGCTGCCGCAGCGTCAGGTCGATGATGCAGCCGGCGCTGTTGCGTACGGTCATGTTCGCTTTGCGCGTAGGCACCGTGTCGCCCACCACGCAGACCAGACGATCGTTGCGCAGCACGTAGTCGCCGTAGATGCAATCGACCTCCTTGCCGCGCGGAACGAACTTGTCCCAGTTGTCCGGACCCAGTCGGGTCAACTCGGCTCCCTGAACCCCGGTGGCTACCAGCACCACCCAGGAAAACACCAACAGCAGACGGCGGCACGTCATGGGCAAGCTCCTCCGGCAAGCAACGCATTTACCTATCGGAATCCGACAACAGGATCGCCCAAAGCCTAACCGATCCGATCCGCCCTGGCAACTTGCCGTGGGCAAGCAAGGTACACGCTTTTTTCACTCGATGGCCCCGAGGAAAAGAAAAGCATCGCTTCTTGCAAGGTGACTGGCGAGCTTTCTGATCTGGCCCCAGCCAGCCATTGCCTTGGTGCGAAGCATCGGCAAGTTGCCCGGTGGAACCGATCCATGTGGAAAAACATTCCCTCGGGTCACTGATCTACCTAACCGGAAGAACTCGATGAGTCCGCTCTGACGTGCTGCTCCCACGTTCTGCACAGTTGGCCCACCGCCGAGGGGCCCTCTTGACCGGCGAGCAGAAACTTGCGCGGACACGCTGTGCACCAAGCTACGGACATACGCACGTCGGACTCAGCGGCGGGGGGCAATCCTACGGGCAACCCTATTTGATTGATAAGTTTTGCGGCGGGGAGGTTCCAGGTCCAAGCGCCGCGGGATGCTCTTCCGATGACAAAGGACGGGAGCCTACTGTTTTTTTCCAAAGGAGGAGTGGAGCCATGCGTTTCGTCTTTCTGCAGGCCCTTTGCGCCATTGTTGCCGGGTGCTTCTTTCTGCCAGGCTTTCCGGCGGTTGCCCAGGTGATTCAAGGAACTCCGGCCACCACATTTGCCGCCGGAGAGGATGAAAACGCCGAAGCGGATCTGTTTTCTCCCGAGGCCCCGATCCATTCCCACCACGGCGGCCGGTCGTACTGGGCCCGGCGGCGCGGACTGGCCGACAAGCACGCCCCGGCCTCGCTCATGGCCGACCACGTCCACGAAACCGGCGAGATCATGCTGGAATACAAGTACATGAACATGTACATGGACGAAAACCAGTTCGGCACCACGCGGCTGACCAACGAGCAGGCGTTCGCTCAAGGACAGGCCCTGGGCACGAACAATGGGGCGCTTCCGACCAACATGACGATGGAAATGCACATGGTCCACCTGATGTACGGGTGGAGCGACGACGTAACGCTCTACACCATGCTCATGTTTCCCGTGCTGACCATGGACCACATCCGCGGTCCGGCCAACCCGGCCGGTCCCGGCACCGTGTTCACCACGCACAATAGCGGCTTTGGGGATCTGCGTTTCGGCGGGCTGTTTCGGTTGCTCGACGCGGAGGACTGGGACCTGATTCTCAACCTGGGCTTCAGCGTCCCCACCGGCGACATTTCCCGGCAAAGTTCCGCCCCCACCGCGGGTCTGGTTTCCCAGGAGCTACCCTATCCGATGCGGCTGGGTACCGGCACGTTCCAGTTCCTGCCCGGCATCACTTACAAACGCTATCTGGCCCACGGAAGCTACGGCGTGCAGTTCCAGACCAACTTCTCCATCGGCGAGAACTGGGACCACTACTCCGTGCCGGACGTGTACCGGCTCAACTTCTGGTACGCCCACCTGATTACCGACCACCTGGCGCTGAGTTTCCGCGTGGAGAACCTGTGGCGGGACAACTTCACCGGGGCCGATCCGGACCTGAACCCCGCCGTGGTACAGACTTCCCGACCGGACATGCAAACCGGCTACTGGCTCAACTTCGGCTACGGGGTGATGTGGCTCGTGGGCGACTCGGGCCACCTGGTCAACCTGGAGCTGGTCGATACCGTGTACCAGGACCTGGACGGCATCCAGCTTCGCTCCGACTGGATGTTCGTGGTCAGTTGGTCCAAGGCGTATTGAACCTTACGCGATTACGTCGCGCACCACGCGGGCTTCTTCCACGCCGGTGAGGCGGAAGTCCAGCCCGTTGTAGCGGAACGTCAGCCGCCGGTGGTCGATCCCCAGCAGGTGCAAGATGGTGGCGTGTAGGTCGTGGACGCTGACGCGGTTCTCTACGGCCTTGAGTCCCACTTCGTCGGTGGCTCCGTAGTGCACGCCCGGCTTGACCCCGCCACCGGCCATCCAGACGGTGAAGGCATGCGGGTTGTGGTCCCTGCCCGTGCCCCCCTTTTGCACCACGGGCAGCCGGCCGAACTCGCCTCCCCAGATGACCAGCGTCTCGTCCAGCAAGCCGCGCTGCTCCAGGTCCTCCAGCAGCGCGGCGATTGGCTGGTCGGTTTCGCCGGCAAATCCGCGGTGGTTCTTGTCGATGTTCTTGTGCCCGTCCCAACTCAGCTCGTTCTCCATCCCGCCGGAATAGATTTGCACGAACCGCACGCCCCGTTCCACCAGCCGTCGGGCCACCAGGCACTGCCGGGCAAAGTGGCTGCACCGCTTCTGATCCAACCCGTAGAGCCGGTGCGTGGCGGCGGTTTCCTGGTCGATGTCCAGCGCCTCGGGAGCGGCCATCTGCATCCGGTAGGCCAGCTCGAACGATTCAATCCGCGCGGCCAGTTCCGTCTCCAGCGGATGGCGCCGGCTGTAGGGTCGGTTGAGCCGGGCCAGCAGGTCCAACTGCCGCCGCTGTTGCCGGTCGGTCATGTCCTGGGCGCGGTAGAGATTGTCGATGGGGGCCCCCTGGTGCTTTAGCGCCGTGCCTTGGAAGATGCTGGGCAGGAACCCGGCTCCCCAGTTCTGGGCGTGGCCCTTGGGCAAGCCGCGGCCCAGCGTGTCGTACATCACCACGAACGCCGGCAGATTGTGGCTTTCGCTACCCAGCCCGTAGGTGACCCAGGCCCCCACGCAGGGAAAACCCATCCGCGTTTGGCCCGTGTTGATCATGAAAAGCGCCGGCGAGTGGTTGTTGCTGGTGGTCCAGCAGGAGTGGATGAAGGCCATCTTGTCCACGTGGCGGGCCAGGTGGGGGAAAATCTCCGAAACCCAGGTGCCGCTTTCCCCGTGACGCTGGAACCGGAACGGGGAGCGCATCAGCGGGCCCACCTGGTTGGCAAAAAACCCGGTGGCCGGGTCCAGCCCTTTCAGTTCCTGGCCGTGGCGGCGCTGTAGTTCCGGCTTGTAGTCCCAGGTATCGACCTGGCTGGGCCCCCCGTTCATAAACAGCCAGATTACGTGCTTGGCCCGGGCCGGGAAATGGCCGGGCCGGGGAGCCAGCGGATTGACGTCCCGCAGCGCCTCGCCGGCGGCGGCTTCCCCGCCAAGCAAGCCTTCCTGCTGCAACAGCCCGGCCAGGGCCAACAAGCCGAACCCTTGCCCGGCCGTTTTCAAAAACGTGCGGCGATCCGGATAAGCTCCTTCGGGCGAGGCGAAATAATGGGGCAGCTTCATCGGGCAGGTCCTCGGTCCACCGGGGAGTCGCTTGCGGAAGGAGGGCTTTCAGGATGGAATGAGCCTTCCCGGCAGGATGTCCGGCTCCTTTCCAGCTTCATCAAGTATAAAAAAACGGCCGGGACTACCGCTACTGTTTTGTTTTTCCGGACCGGGCGGAGTGGATGGTTCTGCGCCCTGCTTTCTCGGGACGCCAGCCGCTTGTTCCGCTCCGAAACGGACCGGCCCCCCGGAGACAGGCTCCGGAGGGCCGGCGGGGCTGGGAAAGAAAGGGGATGCTTCCCTGAAACTTTCAACTACTGGCTACGCTGGTGCTTGGCAATGTAGCGCTGGACAATCTTTTCCAGCACCGGGGAGCGGAGTCCCACCTGGCGAGCTTCCTTCCGCGCTTCTTCGTAGCTCAGCCCGTGGTCCAGCACCCGATGGGCCAGCCAGATGGCTCCCACCCGGTTGGCCGAAGCACAGTGGACCAGCAACGGGCGGTTCTTGGAATCGTTGAGGATTTTGCGGGCCTGGTCGATTTTCTCGTCGGTGAAGGTGCGTGGAGTGATGGGAATGTTTACGTAGTTCATTCCCAGTTTCTTCACCAGAGCCGCTTCGTCCCAGTCCAGCTCCTGGGGGGTGCGCAGGTTCAGCACGGTTTTGATGCCGTTTTCGGCCGCGGTTTTGAAGTCTTCCTGGGTCGGCTGGCTGGCCAGAAAGATGCTGCCGAACACGTGCAGCCGCTGCACTTTGCCGCACTGGTAAGGTTCCAGCTTGGGCTTTTCTTGCACGGGCGGAGCCGCCTGCACGGCCACGGCCGCCGCCAACACAATCGCCCAGGTCCAACCGGCCAGTTTGAGTATCGGGTGTTTCATCGCGTCACTCCTTTCGTTACAGGGGGATTTTTGAACCGCACGACACCAGAACCGTTGCTGGGGACTGTCTTGCTTGGGGTTCAGGGGTCGGATTTCACGGACAAGGAATCTCGGGACGGTGGCTCGGCGTAGCCCGTCTTGGGAGCATGCCGGACCGCTTGTTCTGTCTCTTGCTCTGTTTCGGCCCCGAGTCGCTGCCGCTCCGCAGGACGTTGCTGCACGCTTGGGTCCGGACCGGGCCCACAGGCGCCGCTCATTCAGGTAGGCACGCCCATCTTGGGCAGAATCCACATCTGCAGCGCCAGCCACAGTCCCAACACGCCGATGAGTATCAGCAGTTCCTTCATGGCGGGGTTTTCCTGTGCCGGATCAAAGGGTTACTTTCTGCACTTCCACACCGAAGCGGTCTTCTACGCATCCCAGGATGCGTTCCAGGTGCGGTTCCACCACTTGATAGTACGTGCAGCGCCCTTCGCGTTGGCTGGTCAAAAAACCGCACCGCTGCATCAGTCGCAGGTGCTCCGAAGCCATGGCGTGCGGAATGCCGCACGCTTCGGCCAACTGGCCCACGGTAAACCGGCCCTGGAGCAGCATCTGGATCATCCGCAGCCGGTGGGGGTGTGCCAGCACCCGCAGGCACTCGGCTGCCTGGTTCAACTGGTCCAGCGAGGTCATTCGCAAGCGTTGGGGAGCAGGTTTGTTCATGGCGGCACTCCTTACTTGTTCCGTAGTTAAATATATCGGAACATTCCGAGGTGTCAATACGGAAAATCTTTTTTTTTTCTGCTAGAATTGTCCGATGGAAGCCGTCGCCACCGCAACCGCTCCCGTTGCAACTGCGTTCTTTGCCCCAAACGCCGGGATTTCCCCATGAAACACTCCGCCGGTGTGCTCCTTTACCGCTGGAACCAGGGCCGGCTGGAAGTGCTGCTGGTGCATCCGTCCGGGCCGTACAATCGCCGCGCCCCCTGGAGCATCCCGAAAGGGGAGCTGGACCCGGGCGAAGACCCCGAACAGGCTGCACGCCGCGAAACGGCCGAAGAAACCGGCATCACCCCGCCGGAACGGCTCCTACCGCTGGGCACGGTCCAGTACCGCAAGAGCCGCAAGCGGATTGTCGGCTTTGCCGCCCCGGCGCCCCCGGGGGCCGAACCCCGCTGTGCCTCCTGGGAAGTGGACCGCGCGGAGTTCCTGCCCGTGGAAGAAGCCCTGAAACGCATCCACCCGGACCAGGCTCCGCTGATTAGGCGACTGGTCGAACACCTGCAAGCTGAATTGCCCCCGGAAGCCGACACTCCAAGGGATAGCAATTAGTTTCATTGCTTGAGCAGAGCAGATGAGGTTCCCAGCCGGCGAGTGGGCACATAAAGAGGTCTTGCGTCGTGGGTCTTGGGCAGGAGCTTCCGCTCCGGGCGAGGATAGGCTTGCGGCTTGCGCCGTGCGCCTTGCGCGAGGAGTTTCCGCTCCAGCGGAAAACAAACGCTCGTGCTCGTACTCGTCAGCTCGCTGCCGGTGACCGGGAATCAGCGAGCCGCCGACTTCAGTCGGCGGAGGACGGCACGGCCGTCGGCGACTGGG
>WFOE01000004.1 GCA_015488215.1 Planctomycetales bacterium | reverse complement strand
CCCGTGACCCGGCCCAACTGAAGCAGCAGCTCCAGCGACTGCTTCAGCCCCGGGGCCGAAGTGAACGGCTGCCGCACGCGGCGCAGGGCGGTGATGACAGCCAACGTCTGCCGAATACGGCTGAATCGGGTCAATACCGACGGCGACAGTTGCATGGCAGCTTCCCCCCTTTTGGACCGAATGGATGAAACAATCCACGAAACCATACAAACCGCGAACCGCTCTGGTGGGTCAGAGCAGGTGTTCCCAATCGAACCACTCCTCCTCGGGCTGCGGCGGCTGGTCGTCTTCCTCGAAGCGGACGCCCAGGCGGCGCAGGGCCTTCTCCTCCTCGTCGTCCAGCTCGGCGGTGCGCTGGGCGCGCAAGCGCTGGCACTCGCGGCGGATTTCCTCGGGCGTGGGCAGATACTCCCCTTCCCAGCCGCACGAGGGGCACCAGTTCCGCCACAGCTCCTCGCCGTCCTGGTGCCGCACGCGGTGAGTAACACCGGTGTCGAAGCACCGCGGACACCGAAAAGGCGAATCCTGTTGTTCGGGCAGCCCCATGATCCGAATCCTCGGCAACAATTAGTATTCATATGTTCACTATCCAGGCCAAAAAATAAAACCAAAGCTGGCACCGGCCAATTGGTATTTTCAACGTAGGCTCGTTTCCCGGTGCGGTCAACAAATGGCTGGACACGCCTTGTCCAGCCTGTAGCCTGGACGGTGGAAAGCACTTTGGCAGCGCGGCCCGGGCGGGTTCCGGGCTGGCTACGGTGGGCTTGGGTGCGATGAACAACCCCTACTTTCGCATTGCCGTCTATACCGGATCGTTCGATCCGCCCACGCTGGGCCACCTGAACGTCATCCAGCGGGCAAGCCGTCTGGTGGACCGGCTGGTGGTGGGGGTGGGCATCAACCCGGAAAAAGCTCCGCTGTTTTCGCCCGAGGAGCGGGTGGAGCTGCTGCAGCGGATCACCGCCCCCCTGGGCAACGTGACGGTGCAGGCGTTCCAGGGGCTGGCCGTGGCGTTTGTGCGGCAGTGTGGAGCCCGCGTGATGATCCGCGGCGTGCGGCCGTTGACGGACATCCAGGCCGAAATCACTATGATGCAAGCCAACCGACAACTGGATCCGGACGTGGAAACCGTGTTTCTGATGGCCGACGCAAAGTATGCCCACGTCTCCAGCAGCTTGATTAAGCAGATTGCCCCGTTGGCCGACGACGAAGCCCTGGCCCGGTTCGTCCCCCGGGAAGTGATTCCCGCCCTCCGCCAGCGCATTCCGCTGGAACAAGGGCGGGCCAACGAATAAGGCGTGGGGACTTGGAGGCTTGGGGATGGGGAGAGCTTCCGCTCCGGGGCGAGAATCGGCTTGCGGCTTCCGACCTGCGCCTTGCGCAGGAGCTCCCGCTCCAATGCGAGAAAGAAGCACCGATTCTCGCACTCGGCGAGCCGCCGACTTCGGTCGGCGGAGGAGGGCCGGGCCGCAGCCAATGGGAGCTTCCGCTCCGGTGCAGGAGCAAGCGTCAATTCTCGCACTTGACAAGCGTGGATTCTCGCAATCGGCCAGCCAGGGGCATTAGCTTCCGGGGACGGCAGTACCTGAGCCGCTGGGGAATGGTTTTCTGCGGCGGCCAATCGGGACCGGACAGGTAGAATCCGGCAACTGTTCGAGTAACACGCTGTCGGGGAGGCAAAAAGGGCAAAGAATACGCCTGGTCCGCCTGCAAGCGTCCGGCCGGTCGTATCGAGATTGGGTCAAGAGACGGTTTTGCCCGTGCCGATGCCTGTAACAGATAATCCGCGGCTGCGCGTTGGAACCACCGTGCAGGTGTTCCCGGCGCAGACCGTCGGCCCGAGGCTGCTTGCACCCCCAAGGAGACGGATTCATGTTGCGTTCGGCCGTATTCGTGCTGGCAAGCTGTGTGGTTTTGGCAGCGTTGAGTTCGCGGGCCGTGGCTCAGGAGCGGGCCTACAGCCAGCAGTGGGGCGGCGTGGCCAGCGCGGTGGATTACGAGCGGTTCTACCACTATCCGTACATCTACTATCCGCAGAACTACTGGGCTCCCAGCTACTTCCGCAGCGCCGACCACCTGTACTGGCGCTACCCGCCCGAGATGCAGATTCCGATCTACAATCGCCAGTGGATGAACTACTACCCGGAAGCCCGACGCTTCCATCGCGGACATCACTTCATTCTGGACACGTTCTAAGCCGCGCCGCCCGGCAGCCTGCTGCCGCTTCCTGGGTGGCCATTTCCCAGCGGCACAGCGTGGCCAAAGGACAGACACGACGGACCACTGGGCCCAGCCGCACACGGTGCGGCTGGGTTTGTTTTTGCTACGCCGGTTCCGACCGCCCCTGTCCGGCTTGCGGCTTTTCCCTCTCCGCGTGTCGGCGGTCGTCCGCCCGGGGATTGTTTGCCGGGAGTAAAGGTTGCCTCTTTGGTCCGGTCGGCCCAGGTGATAGGCTTGAACCAGGTGGAACCCTTTGGCCGCTAGCCTCGGAAGGCGCAGAGGGACCGTGGCTCGCAGGTCTCTGTTCGGCAGGTTGCTTCGGGCGTGGTTTGGCGGGGCAAGGGGAGCCGGTTCGGGCAAAGCTCCCGGCGGTCCGTGGCTCACCTTGTTCTTTGCTGCGCTGTTTTTTGTCGGCTGGTGCTTCTTTCTGGTCGTGCTGACGATGTTCGCCCTGCCGGAATGGCAGGTGAATCGCCGCTTCGTGCCTACCCGGTGCACGGTGCTGGCCAAGCGTCTGGCCGTCCAGGACGCCGGCGGGGAACTGGCCTATCGGCCCGAAATCCTGATCAGCTACACGGTCAACGGCACCACGTATTCCTGCTGGACGTACGACATCACCCAGGCGTATCAGGCGGATCGGGACGAGGTGCTGGCCGTACTGAAACGCTACCGGCGGCACCAGCAGTACCGCTGCTGGTACGATCCGGACGAACCCCATCGGGCGGTGCTGGTGCGCGGTTTCAGCAGCTACGTGCTTCTGCTGCTGTTGTTGCCGCTGGGCTTGATCCTGGTCGGCGGCGTGGGACTGGCGGCCCGACTGATTAGTTGGCGCATCTCGGCGGAGCGTCGGGCGGCCCTGGTACAACAGGCGGCCCGCTCGCTGCCGCGGCTGCAAAACGACCACGCCGACTCCCTCCCCTCCTGCCTGCCCGAAGACCAGAAATACACCGACAGCCCCGGTGCCCGCCTGACCTATCGGCTGCCGCCGGAAAACGCCACCGTTTGGAAAGTGCTGGCATTCAGCCTGGGTTGCCTGGTCTGGAACGGAATGGCGGCCGTGTTCGCCACCATGGCCGTCAACGAGCTGTGGCGAGGCCGCTGGGACCTCTGGCTGCTGGGGGCGGCCGGAGCCACGTTGGCCGTGGGCTTGCGGCTGCTGGTGGCCTGCCTGCGGCAGATCGGCCGTCTGGCCGTGTTGGGACGCACCGTGGTCGAAGTCTCCGACCATCCGTTCCGCCCCGGCCAAGAGTATCGGCTCTGGGTGGCCCAGTTGGGCCGACTGCGGCTGCGGGTCTTTCGTGTCCTGTTGGTGTGTTACGAAGTGGCCGTCTTCCGCCAGGGGACCGACGAACGGACCGAAACCCAACTGGTCTATGCCCGCGAACTGCTCCGATTGCAAAACGCCACCGTCACCGCCGCCGAGCCGCTGGAACGGGAACTGGCCGTGCACATTCCGGCCGGGGCGATGCACTCCTTTCGCGCCGCCCACGGCGAGATCCGTTGGGAAGTCATCGTTCAAGGCGCGCCGGAACTGTGGCCCCCGTTCCGCCACGAGTTTCCTGTGCTCGTCTATCCCCCGCAAAGCTCCCAGCCCGACGACGGGACGCTGGTGTCCCAGGACGTTCAAACCACCGACTCCGCTGCTTCGCCATGAAAGAACCGACCATCGTCATCCGGCTGACCGGACCTCGCCGGACTTACTGGCCCGGCGAAGAGCTGGCCGGCAGTTGTCACTGGGAACTGGACCCTGGCGAACAGGTGCGCCGGGTGGAGATTTCCGTCCTGTGGTACACCGAGGGCAAGGGGGAAGAAGACTTCGCCGTGCATCACTTTCAGCCCGTCTCGGCCCAGGCCGGCCAATCGCTCGAAGGCCCGGTGGAGTTCCGCACGCGATTGCCCCAGGCCCCGCTGACTTACGAAGGAGTAATCCTCAAACTCTATTGGTGCGTCCGCGTGCGGCTGTTCCTCCGCCGCGGAGGCCAGGTGGTCCAGGAGCGTCCGTTCCGCCTGGGCAACGTGCCCCGGGGGCGTCCCGCCCAGGAACCCCCGCTGCTGCCCGAAGAAAACCAGGACCAGGACGAAAAGCCCCGATGAACCCACCCGCCGTGAAATCCGTTTCCGGCAGCCAGACCCTGCCGGCAAGGAACCCGTTTGCCACCAGCCGCTGGGCCGGATGGGGGAAAGTGCCGTTGTGGCTTCCCCCAGGACAGAGCATTTCCCGGCTACTCGCCCGGCTGGCCGAACACCAAGGCCGCGGCCAAATCGTCGGCCCCCACGGTTCTGGAAAAACCACACTCTTACACTATCTGCGGCACTGCCTGGAACAATGCCAGAACGCCGAATGTCTTGACCGGCGCCGCTTCGGCCCAACGGGGGCTGTGCTGTGGCACTACCGCCTCGGCCCGGGCAAGCTGGCCACGGCCACCGGGCGGCTCTGGTTTGTGGACGGTTGGGAGCAGCTCCCCTGGGGTTGGCGGCTCCGGCTGCGGTGGCGCTTGTGCCGCGGCGAGGGGTTACTTGTCACCACGCACCGCTGGGCCGGTTTGCCCGAGCTGCTACGCACCGAAGCCACCGAAGAGCTGCTCCGGCACGTTCTGTACCACCTCTGGCCGGACTACCCGAAGCTATTCTCCCCGGGGGAGACGCTTGTCGAAATACTCCACCGCCACCGGGGCAATCTGCGCGAAGTGCTTTTCGAGTTTTATGATCGTTACGAGCGGCGGCTCCTGGCCTATTGAAACATCGCCGCTGGATGCACACGATGAGAGGGACACCGCTTTTGCCCGCGGTTGCTGCTCCAGGCAGAAGCTGGATTTGGCCGTGCGTTTTGCCTCCCTGTTGCTCGTATGGAGTTTGCCAGAATGAACACCGTGTCTGCTTATCGTAGGAGTTGGGGCCGTTTCTTGTTCCAAGGAGTCGTGTTGGTTTGTGGCCTATTGCTCCTTGGGTTGCTTGGTCAGGTCGCTTGGGCCGAGTCGTTGCAAGTGGGCTTTGCTGAAGCGGACATCACTCCCGACTGGAAAGCCCGGCCGGTCTGGATTGCCGGTTACGGGCATGGCCGTCAAGCTACGGGGGTGCATGACCCGATCTACGTGCGTGCCGTGGTGCTCAGTGACGGCAAACGCAAGCTCGCCCTGGCTTGTGCCGACCTGGTGGGACTTCAGTACCCGGAGGTCAAACGCATCCGCAAGCAGCTTAAGGACTACTATTACGTGCTGGTTTCCAGCACCCACAACCACGAAGCGCCGGATGTAATCGGCATCTGGGGGCGCACCCCCGCCCACAACGGGGTGGATCCCAAGTACCTGGACCTGGTGGTGCAAAAGACGGTGGAAGCGATTCGCCAGGCGGAAAAGAACCTGGAGCCGGCCCGGGCCTTTTACGGCACGGCCGAAGCCCCCTCGCTGCTGGGCGACAGCCGCTTGCCGATTGCCCTGGACCCCGTTTTGCGGGTGCTGGTGTTCCGCCGTCCGAAGGACAACTCGCTGCTGGGCCTGCTGGTGCAGTGGAACTGCCACCCGGAGGCCATGGAAGACGAAAACACGCTGCTGACGGCTGATTTCGTCGGTCCCACCGTCGATACGCTCAAGAAAGAATACGGCGTGCCGGTGGCCTACTTTACCGGGGCAGTGGGCGGCCTGCTCAGCACGCCGGACAAGATGGTCGATGCCCAAGGGCGCACGTGGCGCCCGGGACAATGGGAATACACGCGGCTTTACGGCGTGGCCGTGGCTCGGCTGGCCCAGAAAGCGGTGCAAAACGCCCGCCCGATCCGGCTGACCCCTTTTGCCGTTTCGGCCAAGCCGGTGGCCGTGCCAATGACCAACCCGCGGTATCACCTGGCTCGCACCCTGGGAGTGCTCCGGCGGTCCGGGCGTATTTGGACCGGTAATCCTGAGAAACTCGGCCCCGAAGTTGGCCCCACCGATCCGGTGAAAAAAGGCCAGCAGTTTGCCGTCGAAACCGAGGTGGCGGCTCTGAAGCTGGGCGAACTTTGGATTGCGGCCATCCCGGGCGAGTTGTACCCGGAGATGATCTACGGCCAGTTCCAGGACCCGGTCGAGCCGAACGTCGATTTCCCCGACGCCCCGTTGGAACCGACCGTGGTGGAGATTTTCGGCAATCGTCCGTTTCTGTTCATCGGGCTGGCCAACGACGAAATTGGCTACCTGTTGCCGAAGCGGCAGTGGGACATTAAACCACCGTATGCCTACGGGCGGAAAAAACCGCAGTACGGCGAGGTCAACAGCGTCGGTCCCGACGCCGGACCAATCGTCATGAACGCCCTGAAACGCCGCGCAGCCGAACTGAAACAGTCCGCGGCCCACTGAATAGAGCGGCAATGAGTTTTTGAGCAGCCCCGAGGGCGCTACCCGCCGGCGAGCCGGGAGCTTCAGCTCCTGGAGAAGAAAACACAGAAAGCGTCTCCTCTTGCTTCCCAGGACTGAAGTCCCCGGATCGCCGTTTTGTGTTGTTACGTTGTTCTTGCTCTGGTGCGGAAGCTCCCAGTGGCTGCGGCCCTGCCGTCTCCGCCGACGAAAGTCGGCGGCTCGCAAGCACGCGACGCCTATGGCGTCGAGTGTCCGGTTGCTGGCAGGCCGACCGCTTTCAGAGCGGCGGCACTTCTCTCCATCGAAGCTGGTGTGCCATCCAGAAGCTTTCGGCTGCCCGGCCAACGCGGGCGGTTCATTCCTCTTCCTCATCCTCTTCGGCCGCAAGCGGCTCTCGCGGCGCAGGGCCTTGCCGCCGAGCAAGATGGGGGCCCTTGCTACCCCCGCGGCCCGCGGAGTCCGAAACCCCCGAAGGCCACGGCAACTGCTGATCTTCCGCTTCCTCCTGGCCCGAAGGACGCAGCACCACGCGCCGGCGGGCAGTTGGCGAAGAGGTCACCGGCGGGGCGGCCGCTTCCTGGCGCCGCTTGGCCCATTGCTCGGGCGTAATCAGCACCTCACGGGCCTGGGACCCATTGTAGGGACCAACAATCCCGTCTTCGGCCATGAAGTCGATCAGCCGCGCGGCTCGCCCATAGCCAATCCCCAAGGCCCGTTGCAACAGCGAAACCGAGCCTCGGCCCTGTTGCACCACCACTTCGACGGCCGCTTCGTACAGCTCGTCCCGGGGTTTTCCCGCTCCGGAAGCCGCGTCGGACTGGGGAGCTGCTTCCAACTGCACCAGCTCTTCGGCGAACTCCGGCTCGCGGCGGCCCACGAACTGCACCACCTGGTGGATTTCGTCGTCGCTAACAAAGCAGCCCTGGCCTCGCAACAACGTGCTGGTGCCCGGCCACAGGAACAACATGTCGCCGTTGCCCAGCAGGCGTTCGGCCCCCATCTCGTCGAGCACCACACGGCTGTCGGTCCGGCTGGCCACCTGGAACGAAATCCTCGCCGGCAGGTTCGACTTGATCAGCCCGGTAATCACATCCACCGTGGGCTTTTGCGTGGCCAGGATCAGGTGGATTCCCACGGCTCGGCTCTTCTGAGCCAGGCGGATGATGTAGCTTTCCACCTCCTTGGGAGCGGTCATCATCAGGTCGGCCATCTCGTCGGCCACAATCACGATGTAAGGCAAGTGGGTGGGCACCCGGGCGGCTTCTTCCTCCGATTCCGGCTCGATCCGCCGCAGCAGCTCTTCCCGGCCCAAGCGATTGTACGCGGCGATGTGCCGCACCCGGGCTCGCATCAGCAGCCGGTAGCGGTCCTCCATCTTCTCCACGGCCCAGCCGAGGATTGCCTCGGCCTTCTTCATGTCGGTTACCACCGGGTGCATCAGATGGGGGACGCGGCCGTAGAGGCTCAGCTCGACCATCTTCGGGTCCACCAGCAGCAGCTTCACGTCCCGGGGCGAGCGGGTCATCAGAATCGACATGATGAGCGAGTTCAGGCACACGCTCTTTCCGGTGCCGGTCCGCCCCGCGATGAGCAAGTGCGGCATTTTGGCCAGGTCCACGGCCAGCGGGTTGCCGGCCACGTCTTTGCCCAGGAAAAGCGGTAGGGCCATCTGGCTCACCGTGTCGCTGGCTTCTTCGATTACCTCGCGCAGCCGCACCAGTTGCCGGTGGGAGTTGGGCACTTCGATTCCCACGGTGTTCTTGCCCGGGATGGGAGCCACAATCCGCACGCTGGGCACTCTCAGAGCCACGGCCAGATCGTCGGCCAGCCCCATGATCTTGCTTAGCCGCAAGCCGGCTTCCAGCTCCACTTCGTACTGGGAGATAACCGGGCCGGTTTCCACTTCGACCACTTGGACGTTGTAGCCGAAGTCGGCAAAGGTCTTTTCCAGCTTGCGGGCCTTGCGGATGATTTCCTGCTCTTGCAGTTCCTCGGGCACCGGATCGGCCGGCAACAACAGATCCAGCGGCGGAAACTCGTAAGGCTCCTGCTCCTCGTCGGCCGCGGTGTCCACCAAATCGAGCTTCGAGCCGCTGGTGCTAGGCCGCTTGCGCTGGCGGATGCGCAAAGTGGGCTGCCCTGGGGCGGAAAGCGGTTCCTGCTCGTCTTGTTCTTCTTCGTCTTCCGGGTCAATCAGTGTGGCCGCTTTGCGTTTGGTTCGGGCCCTGGTTGGGGAGTGCGGCTCGTGCTCCGCCTCGGCCCGGGCCAGGCGGCGGCGCAGCACCACGCGCAGCAGCCACGCCGTGGTGCGCAGCGTCCCTCGCAGGGCAAGCCCCATCGCCCGTAGCACCCACTGGTCCGCACACAGGAGCATCCCGGCGGCAAACAGGCTCAGCGCCACCAGCCAACTGCCCAATTGGGCCATCCAGAGCGACAGGGCCTGCTGCACCACCGCACCCAGGTAGCCTCCGGCCCCCAGCACGGGACCGGGGGACCAGTCCGGCAAGGCCAGTTGCCACAAGGTGCACCAGCCCACCAGGGCCAACAGCCAACCGTGCCAGCGAAGCAGCGGATCGTCCACCCTCCGGCCGGAAAGCAGCACCCAGGCCAGCACCGCAAGCGAAGCCCAAAGAAACCACGCTCCCCAACCCAACAGTTGATAAAGCCCCCAGGCCAGATAGGCCCCGGCAGGCCCAAGCCAGTTGGCCACTTGTTCCGGGCGGGGATAGACCTGGGCCGCGGGCGGATCCAGCGGCGAATAGCTTACCAAGGCCAGGCCCAAAAACAGGCTCGCTACGGCCAGCACGAGCCCGGGCCAGGAAACTTTGCGAACCGCGACGGCAAGCATCTGGATGCGCTCTGTCAGAAACGAGTCGAGGGCCACGTTCAGCGCATCCGTGCCGGCGGCGTGCTCCTGCGTATTGGCTAGAATCGACCAACGGGTTCGGCGGCAGTGAAGAAAAACAAGCCGCGCCGCAGAGTTTCGCTAGATGGCCCAGCTTGAAAACCCTCCGAGCAAGAAGCCGGCTCCGGCGATTTCCCACAAGTGGTTTCGACATCCCGTGTTCCAGCGCGGACCTTCCCGAAACTCTTCTACTCCAACGCAAGCGTGACCAGGTGCGCACAAGCCGGGCTGTACCACTCCAAATAAAACATAATTGACATATCGCGATTTTTAGATACAATAACATTTGCCTTCGGGCAATGGGTCCCGCAGTCTGCAGTTCGGGCCGCTGGAGTCTGCAGGAAGAGGGAGCCGGCCGCCTTCGTGAAACCGAAGGGGTCCACCCAACGTCCGAAGGAATCGGCCAGGGGCCGCCGCACCTTTCCAGGGAGGAAGCCACCTCATGTTCCGCTCTCTTGTGTGCTTGACCACTGTGGCCGGATTGTTGGCAGCCGCTTGGTTGTTCTGGACCCCCGTGCTGGCCGACCCGCCGGCAGGGCCCCAGGCAAGAGGCCCTCAAGGAGGAGCAAGACAACCGGCTGGACCAAGGGCAGGGGCGAGCCATGGTCGCGGCTTTGGGCCGGGACGGATGGGGCCCGGGAGGATGATGGGGCGGGGGCACATGGGACGAGGGATGATGGGACGCGGCCGGATGGGACGCGGCATGGGACCGGGCATGATGCGTGGCCGAGGCAGGATGGGTCCTGGGATGATGGGCCGGGGCAGGATGGACCCCAGCTTCATGGCCGACCGGAACGACTTCCACCTGCTGCTGGCCAACTACAAGCGAATTCGCCGCCGGGTGAAAATGCTGCCCAACGGCGTGGAAACCTGGACCGAAACCAACGAGCCCCGGCTCGTGCCCGTGCTGCAACGCCACGTGGAAGCAATGCACCGCCGCATCAAAGAAAAACGGCCTATCCGCATGATGGACCCGCTGTTTGCCGCCATCTTTCGCCACACAGAACTCATTGAGATGAAAATCCAGCGCACGCCCAAGGGAGTCCACGTGATTGAAACCTCGCAAGACCCCTACGTGGTCAAGCTCATCCAGGCCCATGCTCGGGTGGTAAGCGGGTTTGTCCAACGCGGATTCGCCGAGGCCCATAGGATGCACCCAGCTCCTCAGCCTCCGGCCAGGCGGCGTCCGAACAACTAAGCGGCTAGCCCCAAAGCCCCAAATAGTTCCGCCGACCGCCGGAGGAGCAGGTAGAAAGGTGAAAGGTCTTGGGGCTTCTGCCCTGGGCAGGAGCTTTCCCCCCGACGCACGAACACACGCTGGTTCGAAATAAACCGGCCTCCGCCGACTCGAAGTCGGCGGAGGCCACACTTTGCGCTTTCAACACCCGTAGGGATTACTGATTTTGTGGAGCGAATCGCTTCACATCGTAGCGGTCGTAGAGATAGTTCCGCCACGCCTGGACCACTTGCACGTATTCCTGTTGCGAGGCGAACAAGTAAGGGCCGCGCAACGAGAACACCTGACTACTAAACGGAAGGTTGCCCACCAGCAGGCCCATCTGTGTGCGAAACGTCTGCCGGGCTTGCTCTTCGGTCTGGCCGCCCCGATATTCGTACGCGCTTAAACGGATTACGTAATAAACCGTTTTCGGCCGGTTGCTGGCAATGGCCAGTTGCCCTGGTTCGAGAGAGAAAACCGTCTCCATGAACTCCTCGCCCACGTTGTCCAGCTCCGGCACCTGACTGATTCCATATTCCATAAATCCCCGGGGCACCGGGTCCCACCAGGAGAACGGCTTCGGCTGGATATAGGGCTTACCGGTCGTTCTTGCTTCTTCTTGCAGCCCACGCTCGCCTGCTTTCCGCAGGTTGCTCAAGACTCCCCGTGCTCCTTCTTCGGCAATCTCGCGCGCCCTGTGGATTTTCCAGGCACGAACCACCTTGTCGCGCACTTCTTCCAGCTTGGGAACGTACGAAGGCCGGTCTTCGATTTTCCAGAAGACGTAGTGGTTGTTTTCCGCGTCGCGAGCCTGCTCCATCTGGTAAAGCCCCAGGTGCTGGAAAACTACCTGGAGCACGGGCATCGTGGGCCGCCACCCGAAACGCGGGTCGGGTTGGCCCAGGTAGGCTTTGCCCAGGGGATATTTCTCGAAAAGTTCCTGGGCATCCACCAGCGGAGTCTGCTCCAGCTCCAAGCCGTACCGCTGGAGCAAGGGCTTCAGGTCCGGGAACGGGGGTTCGTTCCCCTGGCGTCCCGAAGCGTCCCAACGCACCCACTGCTGGCTGAACCGGACCAGCGGGTCCAGCAATTCCTGGGCGATCTGGTTAATCCGTTCGTTGACTCTCCGCTGGGCCAGCAAGCGGCGGATGCGGTCTTCCACCTTCCAGAGCGGATCGTACTTGGGGCTGGGACCGGAGCGGATGTCTTCCGGTACGTCGAACTCCGAAACCAGGGAACTGAGCGAGCGCTGGTCTTCCTGCTTCTCTTTTTGCGGCTGGCCGGAAGCGGTTTCAGCAGACGAAGCCGATGCGGCCGGATGGGCCGGGGAACGTTGGCCCTCGGCAGTGGGAGCATCGTCCCGGGGACTCTTGGGGTCTTCCGCCGGTGGTTTTTGCTTGGGTTTTTCCGGGGAGGTGGCGGCTTCTTTCGCGCCGTTTTCCTGACCGGCAGGCTCGGTCTGCAATGCCAGCAACGAGGCCGGACCGGCTACGACCGCCGCGGCTTGCTGCACCAGCGGCGAAGCGCCAGGGAACTCCAACGCCGATTGTTTCTCGTTTTCTTTTTTCGATTCTTTGGACGAACCGTTGCCGGAATCGGGCTGGGAAGCGGGTTTTTCGGCCGCCGGGGACGAAGAACCGCTGGCCTTCTGGCTCGGGGTGCGGTCGGCATTCTCCTCGGGCGAGCCGCTTGGCTGGGGAGCCACCAGGGGCAGTCGGGCAGCAGGCGGTTCGGTTTCCAGGCCCGTGTAGGGAAACTGCTCCTTGTTTTCTTCGTAGTAGCGGCGAATTTCCTCGTCGGAAACTTTAGCCAGCTCTTCGTCGAAAAGCTTTTGATACGGAATCCGTATCCACTGCAACCGGACCCGATGCGGCTGACGAAAACCCGGCGTGGGCGAGTTCGGGTCGGGCAGATCGTTCTTGTACTGCTCGAAGAACTCTTGCAGCGTCTTTTCGTCCGGCGTGCTCACCGAGCCGAGGGATTCCTCCACCGAAAACGGAATGGCCTCGATCCGGGCCAGGCGATTTAGTTTGAGGAAGATGTCCCACAGCATCGAAGGGCTCATCCGGGACAGCCCTCCGGCCAGTTGATCCACCTGGGCCATCAGGGCGCCGCCGGGCAAGGTCGTGTTTCCCGGCGGGGTGTAGAGCAGCATGACCCGGGCCGCCGTCAGTTCGCGGCGCAGGGCACGGAACAGGTCCCCTTCGGTGGCGGAGTGTTCTTTGAGCACTTGGCGGATCTCATCCGCGGAAACCTTTCCCTGGGAGTATTCGCTGAGGAACTGGTTGATCTGGGCGTCGCTGATGCGGACGTTCAGCTCTTCGCCCAGGCGCACAAGCAGCATCAGCGTGATGACCTCTTCCTCGGTCGCCTGGCCGAATCCGAACTGCCGTCCCGTCTCGCGGCGAATCAGATTGACCACGGCACCGGCCAGACGACGGTCGTCGAGCCACTGCTTCAGCTCGCCCTGGGTGATGGTCTGCCCTTCCACTTCCAGCACTGGCTGGGAGGTGGCCATTCCCGGGCCGCCGCACTGCACCCCGGCAAAAACGAACGCCACCATACAGATCACGCCCAGGAAAACCAACAGGCGTTTTTGGTGTTGGCGAAATTTGTCAAAAGGGCTTCCCATGGCTCCGTTTCCGATCCTGGTCCGGCGGACCTGCAAACCAAACGTATCTTGACAATACCTTTCCGGGCACATTAGGCATGGATAACCGCATGCCTGGTAACCCGGGGCGATTGTATGAATCGCCCTCGGAGGTGCAATCCCTGCACCACTCCGGCTGTTACGGTCCGTTTATAACACTGGGGGCGTTTCCGGAAAACCGCAACCGACCGGAATTGCTTGCCGGCGAGCTTTTGCGGCCTGCCGACCGGCTCGCGGTGCCGGAGGCGTTTGCCGGCGTTTCGCTCGGCAGCCGCCCTTGGCGGCACCGGCAGCCCTCCCGCCCGAGGCGATCCCTTAACCCTGGCACACAGCGTTTTCCACTATGGCCAAAAAGAAGAAGAGCACCCCATCGGGCAAAAAGCCGAAAAACGCCAAGCCGCTGGTCATCGTCGAATCGCCGGCCAAGGCTCGCACCATCGGCAAGTTCCTGGGCAAGGATTACGTGATCGAGGCCTCCATCGGACACATCCGCGATTTGCCCCAGAACAAACGCCAACTGCCCAAGCGATACCGGGAAGAGCCGTGGGCGTACCTGGGCGTGAACGTCGAGGAGGACTTCGAGCCCATTTATGTGGTCACCCCCGACAAACGCCAGCAGGTCAAAAAGCTGAAGGAATTGCTCAAGGAGGCCGAGGCCCTCTACCTGGCCACCGACGAAGACCGGGAAGGGGAAGCCATCTCCTGGCATCTGAAGGAGGTTCTGCAGCCCAAGGTCCCGGTGCATCGCATGGTCTTCCACGAAATCACCCGCGACGCGATTCGCCGGGCGTTGGAGAACCCGCGGGGAATCGACGAGTCGCTGGTCCGCGCCCAGGAAACCCGCCGGATTCTGGACCGGCTCTACGGTTACGACGTCTCGCCGCTGTTGTGGCGCAAGTTCGGCGGTCAGGCCCGTTCCGCCGGACGCGTACAGAGCGTGGCCGTGCGATTGATTGTGGATCGGGAACGGCAGCGGATGCGGTTCCGGCCGGTGGAATACTGGGACCTGCTGGCCCAACTGGCCCCGCAACAGGAACCGCCCGCTGAATTCGAAGCCGTCTCGGTCGAAGTCAACGGACGCCGTCTAGCCACGGGGAAGGACTTCGATCCGGACACCGGGCAACTGAAAAACCCCGAGCTGCTCCACCTGCAAAAGCAGCAGGCCGAAGAGCTGGCCCGATCCCTTCGGGAAGGGACGTTCCGCGTGGTGCAAGTGGAACGCAAGCCGTTCACCAGCCGACCGGCCCCGCCGTTTACCACCAGCACGCTGCAGCAGGAAGCCAACCGCAAGCTGCGCTTTTCGGCCCAAAAGACGATGCAGCTAGCGCAGAATCTCTACCAGAACGGGCACATTACCTACATGCGAACCGATTCCACGGCGCTGAGCCAGGAAGCGATCCACGCCGCCCGGGAGCTGGTGGTCAAGCAATACGGGCCGGAATATCTGCCCGAGCAGCCTCGTCGCTACGTCACCAAGGTGAAAAACGCCCAGGAAGCCCACGAGGCAATCCGCCCGGCCGGTACCCCCTTCGAAACCCCCGAGCAACTCCGCAACGAACTGACGCCGGACGAGTTCAAGCTCTTCGAGCTGATCTGGAAGCGGACCATCGCCAGCCAGATGCAGGACGCCCGCGGCTGGCGGACCACCGTGGTGGTCGAAGGAACCGACGCCCAAGGCAACCGCGTCCGCTTCGAGGCCCGGGGCAAAACGATTGAGTTTCCCGGCTATCTGCGGGCGTATGTCGAAGGGGCCGACGATCCCGAGGCCGAGCTGGCCGACCAGGAAAAGCTGCTGCCGGCCCTCGAGCCGGACCAACCGCTTGTCTGCCGCAACCTGGAAGCCAAAAGCCACGTAACCCAGCCGCCGCCCCGGTACACCGATGCCACGCTCACCCGAACGCTGGAAGCCATGGGGATCGGGCGGCCCAGCACCTATGCGACCATCATCCAGACCATCCTGGACCGCAAGTACGCGGTCCGTCGCGGCAATGCCCTGGTGCCCACCTGGACCGCCTTCGCCGTAACCCAACTGATGGAAAAACACTTTCCCGAGCTGATCGACTACCAGTTCACCGCCCGCATGGAGGACTATCTGGACGCGATCAGCCGGGGCGAGGCCGAGCACGTGGCCTATCTCAAGGCGTTTTACTTCGGGGACGAGAAGGAAAAGATCAAAGGGCTCAAGCAGCTCATTGAGTCCAAACTGGACGAAATCGACATCCGCGAAGTCAATCGCATCCTGATTGGCAAACCGGACCACGGGCCGCACCAGGAGGAAATCTACGTGCGGATTGGCCGCTACGGGCCGTTCCTGGAGCAAGGGACGCGCCGAGCTCCGGTGCCGGAAGACCTGGCCCCCGACGAACTGACCGTGGAAAAAGCCCTGGAACTGCTCGAGCAGGCCACCAGCGGCGGACAAGAACTGGGGACCGATCCGCAGACCGGCAAGCCCGTCTGGCTCAAACAGGGACGCTACGGTCCCTATGTGCAACGTGGAGACGACGACGACCCGGAAATGCAACGCGCCTCGCTGCTGCGGGGGATGAAGCCGGAGGAACTGACCCTGGAACAAGCCCTCAAACTGCTGGCATTGCCGCGCAGTCTGGGGCCCCACCCGGAAACCGGCCAGGAGGTGGTCGTGCACAACGGGCGGTTCGGCCCGTATGTGAAATGCGGCGACCAGACGCGTTCGATTCCCCGGGACATCTCGCCGCTGGAGATCACGCTGGAACAGGCCGTCGAGCTGCTCAAGCAACCCAAGCGGGGTAGCCGCACCCGCCGCAGCCGAAGCGAACCGCTCAAGGTGCTCGGCTCCTCGCCCGAGACGGGCCAGCCGGTCGAACTGCGCGAAGGCCCTTACGGCATCTACGTTACCGACGGCAAAACCAACGCCGGGGTGCCCAAGGACATGAAACCCGAAGACGTCACGCTGGAACTGGCCCTCCGTTGGCTGGAAGAAAAGGCCGCCCAGGGACCTTCGCGCCGCCGCGGCACAAAGAAAAAAGCCGCTCGCAAAACTACCAAGAAAAAGACCTAAACGCGTGGTCCAGGCATGGAAACCCGGGGCATGGGGGCGTGGAGACCTGGGG
>WFOE01000003.1 GCA_015488215.1 Planctomycetales bacterium | reverse complement strand
CCCCAACGCGGCTCTCGCAGGCTCCACGAAGTCCCGGCGGGGGGAACTTACTCGGCACAGCGTGGCCCGGCCGTCGGCCATTGGGTGCTTTCGCACCAAAGGGCGTGGAGGCGTGGGGGGATGGGGGCGTGGAGGCGAAGCTTCCGCACCGGCGGGTCTTGCGTCGTGGGTCTTGGGTCTTGAGCAGGGTACTTCCGCACCGGGCAGGAATCGGCTTGCGACCTGCGCCGTGCGGCTTGCGCGTGGATCTCCCGCTCCGACGCAAGAATACGCGCCGATTTCGGCACTTGGCGAGCCGCCGACTTGAGTCGGCGGAGGACGGCACGGCCGTCGGCGACTAGGTGCTTCCGCGCCAAGGGCTTGGAGGCGTGGGGCGTGAGAGGGTGGGGGGAGAGCTTCCGCTCCAGTGCAAGAACAAACGCTAGATTCTCGCAACAAGCGAGCCACCAGCTTTAGCTGGCGGAGGAGAAACAACGAACAAGCGTTTTTCTCCGGTTTCTCCGGTCCTCCCCGGATTGAAGTCCGGGGTTCGCCGGGGCGACAACGTCCGAGCACTGTCTAGCACCGAGCCGGGAACTCAGTTCCCGGTGAAAAACCTGGTCCGGTCATCTGCCACCGTGCCGCTTCGCGGTCGTCCACCCGGCGCCCTTATTACGATTACGATAGGACTGGTCGAACCCGTTAAAATAGAACCACTTTGCCACTACGCTTTGATGACAACCATTGGATAACAACGGGAGGGTCCCGATGGTTCTGCTTGAGTTCAGCATCACGCCGTTGGACAAGGGGGAAAGCGTCAGCCCTTGGGTGGCCCGATGTCTGGAAATCGTTCGCTCTAGCGGGTTGGACTACCGCCTGCACGCCATGGGCACCATCGTCGAAGGGGAACTGGACCAGGTGTTGGACCTGTTCCGCCGGTGCGTGGAGGCGGTGGCCCAGGACTGCAACCGCATCTCCTGCACCATGAAACTGGACTACCGCCGGGGCCATCGGGGACGGCTGGAAAAGAAAGTGCAAAGCGTGCGGGAAAAGCTCTCCGGCGAAGTGAAAACCGGCTGACTTTTCCTGTGGTCTCGCCGTGTTCGGTAGAGGGAGCCGCTGGGGCGTTTCGGCCAAGCCCGCGCCGGGGAGTGTTTGCCCGATGGTCGGGGGCATCGGAGCTTTTTTGCGCGAAAGAACCAGGGGCGGAAAAACTCTCTTGCACGGTCCGTATTACCGCCTTCGCAACCGGGCTGGGGCGTGTACAATGCCCTCTGATCTGGCGGGACCACCGGACGGTCCCGCGGGCCGAACACCAGGCTGTGGAGAGAGTGCATGAAACAAATCCGACGCCTGTTGGTGGCCAACCGGGGCGAGATTGCCATCCGTGTGTTCCGTTCCACGCACGAGCTGGGCATCCGCACCGTGGCCATCTACACCCACGAAGACCGCTACGCCCTGCACCGCTTCAAGGCCGACGAAGCCTACCGGATCGGCAAGCCCGGCGAGCCGCTGCGCGCGTACCTGGACATCGACGCCATCATCCAACTGGCCCTGGATCGCCAGATCGACGCCATCCATCCCGGCTACGGGTTCCTGTCCGAAAACGCCGACTTTGCCCGAGCGTGCCAGCAGGCAGGCATCGTCTGGGTGGGGCCTCCGCCGCGGGTGCTGGAGCTGCTGGGCGACAAAACCGCTTCGCGCCGCCTGGCCCAGGAAATCGGCGTGCCGGTGCTGCCTGGGAGCAGTTCGGTTACCACAGTGGAAGAGGCCGTAAAAGCGGCCGCGGAGCTGGGTTACCCGGTCATGCTCAAAGCGGCCCACGGCGGCGGCGGCCGGGGGATGCGCAGCATCGAGTCCGAAGAGCAGCTTCGCCAGGTGTTCGACCAGGCGCAGCGCGAAGCCCAGACCGCGTTCGGCTCCGGCGAGCTGTTCGTGGAAAAGTTCATCCGCCATGCCCGGCACATGGAAGTGCAACTGCTGGGCGACAAGCACGGCAACCTGATCCACCTGCACGAACGGGACTGTTCCGTGCAGCGGCGGAACCAGAAAGTGGTGGAAATCGCCCCTGCGCCCGTGCTTGACCCGGAAATCCGCCAGCAGCTTTTTGACGCCGCGCTGGCCCTGGGGCGCCATGTGGGCTACGAGGCGGCCGGCACGGTGGAGTTTTTGCTGGACGACGACACGGGCCAGTTCTACTTCATCGAAGTCAACCCGCGCATCCAGGTCGAACACACTGTTACCGAGGAAGTGACCGGCGTGGACATCGTAGCCGCCCAGATCCTGGTGGCCCAGGGCGTGCCGCTTTCGGATCCGGAGCTGGACCTGGGTTCCCAGGACCGCGTGAGCGTGCGGGGCTATGCGATCCAGTGTCGGGTAACGACCGAAGACCCGGCCAACAACTTCATGCCCGACTACGGGCGGATCAGCCACTACCGTTCGGCCAGCGGAATGGGCATCCGGCTGGACGCCGGCAGCGCGTTTTCCGGGGCAGTGGTGAACCCGTACTACGACTCGCTGCTGGTGAAAGTCACGGCCCGGGGACGGCGGTTCGTCGATGCGGCCCGGCGGATGGAACGCTCGCTGCAGGAGTTTCGCATCCGCGGGGTGAAGACGAACATCCCGTTTCTGATCAAGCTGGTCACGCACCCCACCTTCTTGGCCGGCCGCTGCACCACGCGGTTTATTGACCAGACGCCGGAGCTGTTCGACCTGCCGCAGCGGAAGGACCGGGCCACCAAGCTGCTCCGGTACATCGGCAACACGATTGTCAACGGTAATCCAATCACGAAAGGCCGTCCCGAGGCCCGGCGTCGCACCCCGGCCCCGCTGCCGGAACTGGATCGCACACAGCCGGTTCCGCCCGGGATGCGGCAGCGCTTTCAGGAACTGGGCCCCGAGGGCTTTGCCCGTTGGGTGCGAGAGCAAGACGAGCTGTTTTTCACCGATACCACGTTCCGCGACGCCCACCAGTCGTTGCTGGCCACGCGGTTCCGCACCTACGATTTACTGCAAATCGCCGAAAGCTACGCCCGGCTCTGCCCGCAGCTTTTCTCCATCGAGATGTGGGGCGGGGCCACGTTCGACACGTCGATGCGGTTCCTCAAAGAATGTCCCTGGCAGCGTCTGGCCCTGTTGCGGGAGCGGATTCCGAACATCCTGTTCCAGATGCTGCTGCGGGCTTCGAACGCCGTGGGCTACACCAACTACCCGGACAACGTGGTCCAGGCGTTCGTCGAAGAAGCGGCCCAGGCGGGCATCGACCTGTTCCGCGTCTTCGACGCGCTGAACTGGGTGCCCAACATGCGTGTGGCCATCGAGGCGGTTCGGGAAACGGGCATGTTGTGCGAGGCGGCTATCTGCTACACCGGCGACATCCTCGACCCGGCCCGGCCTAAGTACAACCTGAAGTACTACGTCGAACTGGCCAAGGAACTGGAACGCCTGGGAGCCAACCTGCTGGCCATCAAGGACATGGCCGGACTGTGCACCCCCTACGCGGCCGAAAAACTGGTCAGCACGCTGCGGCAGGAGGTGGGCATCCCGATCCACTTCCACACGCACGACACGGGCGGCATCCAGGCCAGCTCCATCGTCAAAGCGGCCGACGTGGGGCTGGACGTGGCCGACGGGGCACTTGCGCCCATGTCCGGCGGCACCAGCCAGCCGAACCTGAACACGCTGGTCAACGCTATGCGGCCCACCCAGCGGCGCTCGGCCCTGGATACCGAGCAACTGGACCGCCTGGCTCGCTACTGGTCGGCCGTGCGGCAGTTTTATGCGGCTTTTGAAAGCCCCACGCCCCCGGCCGGAGCCGATTTGTACCAGCACGAAATGCCCGGCGGCCAGTACACCAATCTTTACGAACAAGCCCGCGCCCTAGGCCTGGAAGACCGCTGGGACGAGGTGTGCCGCACCTACGCCGAAGTGAACCGCCTGTTCGGCGACATCGTGAAGGTAACCCCCACCTCGAAAGCCGTGGGCGACATGGCCCTGTTCCTGGTGGCCAACGACCTGACGGCCCAGGAAGTGATGGAAACGTCTCGCGAGCTGGCGTTTCCTGCTTCGGTAATCGACCTTCTCTCGGGCCGGATGGGCCAGCCCCCGGGCGGTTTTCCGCCGGAGGTGGTCAAACGCATCCTGGGCGACCGCGAAGTGCTCACCCGGCGGCCCGGCGAAGTGCTCCCCCCGGTGGACTTCAACAAGGCCAGCCGCGAGGTGGAAGAGCTGCTGGGCCGCAAGCCCCAGCGGCGCGAAGTGGTCTCCTACCTGCTTTACCCCAAGGTCTATCGCGACTTTGTGGCCCACCAGCAGGAGTATTCCGACACTAGCATCCTGCCCACGCCCGTGTTCTTCTACGGCCAGAAGCCCAACGAGGAAATCGCCGTGGACATCGAACCAGGCAAAACGCTTATCATCAAGTACCTCACCACCGGCGAGCCGCATCCGGACGGTACGCGCAACGTGTTCTTTGAACTCAACGGCCAGCCCCGCGACGTGACGGTGGTGGACCAATCGCTGGAGCCGGAAACCAAAAAGCGGCTCAAAGCCGACCCGAACAACCCCAAGCACGTGGCTGCCAGCATGCCGGGCATGGTCGTCACCGTGGCAGTGCAGGCCGGTGATACGGTCAAGCGGGGCCAGAAGCTGCTAACGCTGGAAGCCATGAAGATGGAAACCACTATCACGGCCGAAACTGACGGCAAAGTGGCCGAAGTGCTGGTTGAAGCCGGAAGCCAGGTCGAAACCGGCGACCTGCTGCTGGTGCTGGAATAGAGGGCGGTACAGCCATTCTTTCTGCACCGCTGAGGCGCCCCGTCCCCGCTGGTATCAGCGTTCCGGTGGTGCTGGCAGGCACGCTGCTCTCCAGACGGCGGCAAGCTGCCGCTGCAAGCATCGTCGGTGCTCTTGACGCTTGTTGCGGGAAGTTTCTACGGTTCGCAGGCTATGAAACGACTCTGCCGAACCGTCGAAGTGTCGCTGCTGCTGTGGCTGGCCCTGGTCCCTTGCCGCATTGTGCAGGCCCAGGACTCCCAGGTGGTGTTGTTGCGCAACGGCACCACATTGCAAGGCCGCGTGGTCCGCGAAGGGGACATCTACTACGTGGCTGTGGCTGGAGGAGAAATCCAGCTTCGGGCCTCGCAGGTGGAACGGGTCTGCCAGTCGCTTGAGGAGTGTTACAGATACCGCCTCGGTCATTTGCTCCCCGGCGACGTGCAAGGGCGGCTGGAACTGGCCCACTGGTGCCTGGAGCAAGGGCTGGTGGAACAAGCCCGGGAGCTGCTGGACCAGGTGGCCCGCACCCATCCGCGGCATCCACGGCTGGAGCTGCTGCGGCGCTTGCTTCGTCTGAAAAAGCAATCGCCCGGGCGGCCCAGCCCTTCGGCCGGGCCTCGGTCTGCTTCGGTCCGGTCCGGCAGCGTTTATCAACAACACCAGCGGCAGGCCGAATGGGACCAGGCCCAACTGGGCGAGCTTTCCCCTCAGGTGGTGCGGCAGTTTACCATTTCGGTGCACCGCATCCTGCAGAACCGCTGTGCCGCCGGAGGGTGTCACGGACCGGGAGCACGCAACCGGTTTCGGCTCATCCGGGCTTCGCAAGGTCGGGTCAGCCCTCGCGTGGTGCGGCACAATCTGGTCCAGGTGCTCCAATGGATCGACCGCCGCCATGCGGACCGTAGCGTGTTGCTCCACAAGGCGCTGACACCGCATGGCAAACAGGGGCTATCCCAATTCCCCGGGCTGGACAAACACTCCGCCCGGGTGCTTCGCCGCTGGGTGGCCCAGTTGCAGCAGCAGCCGGCCGAAGAGCAGCAAGCCCAGACTCCCGCTGCCCGCGGTGGGCAGCCCTCTCCGGCGGCGAAAGAGGTGGTTCCTCGGACAGTAAACGCTCACCTGTTTCGCCGGCAGCAGGACTTGCGGCAAGGGAACTCCGCCGGGCCTCCCAAGGCCCCCTCGGCTGTTTCCCCGCCCCCGGCGGGTGCACCGGCGGCCAGCATGCTTCCGGCCCGGTATGAACGGCCGGCCCTTTCGGCCAGCCCTTACGATCCGGCGTGGTTCAATCGCCGCTACCACGGGCATCCTTCCCGGGAAAAACAGCCGGAAAGCCCCTCGCCCGCTGCCGCGAGTGTAACGACTGGGAAAAAAGCCACCCAGCCGGGAAGCAGCCCCGCGAGGGTTTTGCCGAGCCGCAAGGGCCGAACCGTCGATAAAAGCAAAGGTGGCCCTTCGCCTCGTCCCGATTAGCGAACCTGCCAGGGAGAAACAGCGGCCATGTGGTTTTTCCGTAACAGGCAAGCGAACCGGCCCGCCGCCCCGGTGGTTTTCCGGTGGTCCGGTAGCGCGGTGCTGGCATTGCCGGTGTTGCTGCTGGCCGGTGGCGGCTGTGCCAGCGGTCCCCGGGCCGAAGAGGGCACGGTGCTGGGCGGACTGGGCGGCACGGCCGTGGGAGCGATTATCGGGCACCAGTCGGGCCGAACGGCCGAAGGGGCGCTAATCGGTGCCGCCGTGGGCGCCCTGGCCGGGAATACCATCGGTGGGTCGCTCGATGAAATCGAAGCCCGCAATCGGGCGGAACTGGAGGCCCGGCTTGGGCAGATGGCTCCGCGCGGCTCGGTCACCGTGGAAGACATCATCGCCATGAGCCAGGCCGGGGTGCCGGAGTCGGTGATTGTTTCACACATTCAGATTCACGGAGTAACCCATCCGCTCAGTGCCGCGGACCTGATCCGCCTGCAGAATGCCAAGGTTTCCGAAGCGGTGATGAACGCCGCCCAGCGGGCTTCGGCCACTCCGCCCCGACCGGCTCCTCCCTATGCGTCCGGCCTGCCCCCGGCTGGCGTGGTGGTGGAAGAACACTACGTCGCTCCGGCTTGTCCATTTCCGCCCCCGCCGGTGGTCTATCATCACTATTACCGTCCCCGCCCGCGCCACATTCATCGGCGGCGTCCCCGGGTCAGCGTGGGAGTGGGCGTCGGCTTTCCCTAATCGGGCTGTCCGGGATGCAAAGGGCGGCACCGGCTTTTGTCTTGATGTGAAAAAGGCCAGTGGCTGCGGCCTCGTTGCCTTCTTGAGATGCTCGGGATTGCGGTTTGCTGCTCTCCGGCAACGAGCCACCGGTTAGGAGTTCCGTGAGCGAGGGCTTGTTGTTTCGTGCAAGCGGAAGCTTCCCGCGCAAATCTCAAGCCTGTTCGCCCTCGGTGCGGTAGCACTTCTCGTCCCCTACCGGTTTCAACCTCCATGCCCGATATCTGTCGAAGTCGGCGGCTTGTCGAACACTGGAAGCGGGAACCGGCAGGGACGCGCACCATGTGTGGAGAGAACTTCCCGAGAAGGCGTCTCGGCTTGTGACCGGTATCGAGAAACGCTTTCCCGTTCAGGCCGAAGGGCGGCGATAGTACCGGTAGGCCATCAGCACTTCGTACAGGTCGGAGGAGATGGTTACCGGATCATGCTCGAAGTCGCGGAGCCACAGGCGGCGGCTTTCAAACGCGTCGGCCAGCAGGGGCAGCACTTCGGCCAGCGAAACCGTGACCATCGGTTGCGGGGCCTGCCGGGGCGAGTCCGTTTCCGGTTCCGTGTAGAGCTTCAGCGGGGTGCGTTGCATGCTGCATCCTTCCCTAGACGCCAGCGGTTCGTACCCTTGGGGAAAACACATGCGTGCGGAAGCAGTGGCTTCCGACTCAGGGGGTGGTAGTCGTGTTATCGTTCGTGCCGGTCGCAAGACTTGAACTTTTTTGGCCGAACTTGCCGATTGCACCGAACAGGGGCAGCACTGGCGGCCCGAAGAAGTCCTTTCTGCCGACCTCGGCAGATTGCCAGCATTGACACTCCCCGCGCGGAACCCTAGATTGCGAAGCTAGCGTCTCTGTCCCAAGTGCCTATCGGCATGGTGTGCCGGCGTTGCTGCCCGTCTCGTCCCTTCCTGTTTGTGTTCCCATGACTACGCTCACTCTGGATTTGGCATCCGTTGCGGAACAACTGGGGCTGCGCCTTGAGCAGGTGGAAGCGGTGGTCGAACTGCTCGACCGCGGCAACACGATTCCTTTCATCACGCGGTACCGCAAGGACGAAACCGGCGGGCTGGATGAACAGCAAATCCAGGCCATCGAAGAGCAGGTGAACCGCCTGCGGCTGCTGGAGCAGCGCCGGGCCACGATTTTGCGCAGCATCGAGTCCCAGGGGAAACTCACCCCGGAGCTGCGGGCCCAACTGGAAAACGCCCGCACCATTCGCGAGCTGGAAGACCTCTATCTGCCCTACAAGCCGCGGAAACAGTCGCTGGCCACGCTGGCCCGGGAACGAAACCTGCACCTGCTTGCCGAGCAGATTCTCAACCAGGACCCCCGCTGCGACGACCTGGACGCCTGGGCCGCCGAGTACGTGGACCCCTACCGCCAGGTGCATACCCCGGCCGAAGCCCTGCTGGGGGCCGGACACGTGCTGGCCGAACGCTTTAGCGAACAGGCCAACGTGCGGCAGCAGTTGCGGGAAATCGTCTATCGCACCGGCAAGCTCACGGCCACCAGGGCCACGGCCGACGAAAAGGTCGCCCGGAACTACAAGGATTTCTTCGACTTTGCCGAGCCGATCCGCACCATTCCGCCCCATCGCGTGCTGGCGCTGAATCGCGGCGAACGGGACAAAGCCCTCCGGGTCAAGCTCCAGGCGGACCAGCAGGAGTTGGAAGAAACAATCATCCGCCTGGTGGTGCCAGTGGGCCATCGCCATGCCGAGTTCCTGGCCGGCTGCGCCCGCGACGCTTTGAACCGGCTCATCCTGCCCAGTCTGGAACGCGAGGTGCGCCGCGATCTGACCGACCGGGCCGAATCGCACGCGGTGCGCGTGTTCGCTAAAAACTTGCGCAAGCTGCTGCTTCAGCCTCCGGTCCGCAACCGCCGCGTGCTGGCCGTGGACCCGGGACTCAAACGCGGCGCGAAGCTGGCCGCCCTGGACGAGTTCGGCAACCTGTTGGAACACGAGGTGATTTACCTGGTGGGCAATCGGGCCGATCCGGAGAAGAACACCGCCCGGGTCAAAGAGCTAATCGACAAGCACTCCCTGAGCGTGATTGCCATCGGCAACGGCACCGGCTGCCGTGAAGCGGAGCTGTTCATCGCCGAGCTAATCCAGAACCACTACGCCGATAAGGACGTGGCCTACACCATCGTCAACGAAGCGGGGGCCAGCGCCTACTCCACCAGCCAGATCGCCCGCGAGGAGTTCCCCCAACTGGACGCCACCATCCGCGGGGCCATTTCCATCGGCCGGCGGCTGCTGGACCCGTTGAGCGAGCTGGTCAAAATCGCCCCGGCCAACATTGGCGTGGGCATGTACCAGCACGACGTCAAGGCCCGGCACTTGCAGGCTTCGCTGGAAGCGGTGGTCAGTTCGTGCGTCAATTATGTGGGCGTGGACCTGAATACAGCCAGCGTCTCGTTGTTGCGGTACGTGTCAGGACTGAACCAACTGACCGCGCGCCGCATCTACGAATACCGTTGCCAGCACGGGCCGTTTACCACTCGTGAACAATTGAAGAATGTGCCCGGCTTCGGCGAAGCGACGTTCATCCAGGCGGCCGGGTTCTTGCGCATTCCGGACGGCGAGCATCCGCTGGATGCCACCTGGATCCACCCGGAAAGCTATGAGAAGGCCGAGCAGATTCTGGCCCGAATGGGTTTTTCGTTGGAAGACCTGCGGAACGGAGAGACCCAGCGGCAAGTGGCCCAGGCGGCTCAAGCGGCCGATCCCCGGCAACTGGCCCAGGAGTGCGGCATCGGGGAACTGCTGTGCCGGGATATTCTGGAACAGCTTTCCCGGCCTGGCCGCGATCCGCGAGAAGACCTGCCGCCGCCGATATTCAAAAAGAACGTGCTCAAACTGGAAGACCTTTCGCCGGGGATGGAACTTTCCGGCCAGGTGCTCAACGTGGTGGACTTCGGCGTGTTTGTCGATGTGGGGGTGGAAGACAGTGGGCTGGTTCACATCAGCGAGCTTTCTCCGCAATACGTGAAAGACCCTCACACGGTCGTCTCAGTGGGCGACGTGGTGCGTGTGTGGGTCATGGCGGTCGATACCCAGCGGCGGCGCATTTCGCTGACGATGATCGATCCGGCCCGACGCGAAGAACTCCTGCGTCGCTACCGGCAACCTCGGCGGCCCCGGGAAAAAACGGCCGCCGACTCTGCTCCAGCCGGTACCGGCCAGTCCCGGCCGAAGGCTTCCCGGCGAAGGGACCGGCCGGCCCGAGGCAAACCGCGGCGGGAACGTACCGGGCGGCCGCGGTTTGCCT
>WFOE01000002.1 GCA_015488215.1 Planctomycetales bacterium | reverse complement strand
TTTCCCGCATGATCTTCAGTTCCTTGCCGTCCACTTCGACCTCGTGGCCGGAATACTTGCCGAAGATGACCTCGTCGCCCACCGAGACGGACATCTCGCCCCGGGAACCGCTGTCCAGTAGCTTGCCGGGGCCGACGGCCACCACGCGGCCGCGCTGGGGTTTTTCCTGGGCGGCGTCCGGCAGCACGATCCCGCCGGCGGTGGTCTCTTCGGCCGGCAACGGTTCGATTACCACGCGGTCGTCCAGTGGTCGCAGTTTCATGGGCAGTTGTCTCCTGGCTGGATGGAAGTTCGGGATGAATCCAAGGGACCGACAAGCGGGCAGTGCCGCTCACCGTGTACCGCTGGCGGTTAGAAGTCCATACCGTGGTCGTGATGGTGGTGGTCTTCTTCGTCCTCTTCTTCCTTGGGAATGTCGGTCACCAGGCACTCGGTCGTCAGCAGCAGCGTGGCCACGCTGGCCGCGTTGAACAGCGCCTGGCGAACCACCTTGGCCGGATCGATCACACCGGCTTTAACCAGGTCGGTGTATTCGTCCCGGTCGGCGTTGTAGCCTTCGTTCCCTTTGAGCTGGCGGACGCGGTTGACCACCACGGCCCCATCGGCCCCGGCGTTTTCGGCAATGTAGCGCAACGGGTACTCCAGCACCCGATCGACGATCTGGGCGCCCAGGGCTTCGTCGCCTTCCAGCTCCAGCTTTTTCAACGCCCGCTGGGCGCGAATCAACGCCACGCCGCCGCCGGGAACAATCCCTTCTTCCAACGCGGCCTGGGTGGCCGCCTTGGCGTCTTCGAACAGGGCTTTGCGTTCCTTCATCTCGGTTTCGGTGGCCGCACCGACGAGGATTTGGGCCACGCCACCGGCCAGCTTGGCCAGGCGTTCCTGGAGCTTTTCGCGGTCGTATTCGCTATCGGTTTCTTCCAGTTCGCGGCGAATCTGCTCAATGCGGCCTTCGATCGCTTCCTTGGTCCCGGCGCCCTTGACGATGGTGGTTTCTTCGGCAGTAACGATTACCTTGGCCGCCTGACCCAGGTCGGAAAGCTTGACGCTTTCCAGCTTGATGCCCAGGTCCTTGTAGATGGGGTTGGCACCGGTGAGCACGGCGATATCGCCCAGCATGGCCTTGCGGCGTTCGCCGTAGCCGGGAGCCTTGACCGCACAGACCTGGAGGATTCCCCGCAGCTTGTTGACCACCAGCGTGGCCAGCGCTTCGCCTTCGACGTCTTCGGCGATAATCAGCAGCGGCCGTTTGGCCTGACTGACCGCTTCCAGCAGCGGCACCAGGTCTTTGACCGCGGAGATTTTTTCCTCATAGACCAGGATGTAGGGCTTTTCCAGCACACACTCCTGGGTGTCCTCATCGGTGACAAAGTGGGGAGAGAGATAGCCGCGGTCGAACTGCATCCCTTCGACCACTTCGACCACGGTTTCGGCCGAACGGCCCTCTTCGACGGTGATGACACCGTCCTTGCCCACTTTAAGGAAGGCGTCGGCCAGACACTCGCCGATTTGCGGGTCGTTGTTGCCCGCGATGGTGGCCACTTGCTTGATCTGCTGCTTGTCCTTGTCGGAAACCTT
This sequence comes from Planctomycetales bacterium, assembly GCA_015488215.1. GTDB lineage: Bacteria > Planctomycetota > Planctomycetia > Pirellulales > S012-138 > S012-138. The sequence goes on along the minus strand of WFOE01000002.1, from coordinate 5,135 downwards.
GATTGCCCGTTTTTTGACCTCCTCGGCCACCGCGTCCACGGCCTTGTGGATGCCGCGGGCCAGAGCCATAGCATCGGCCCCGGCGGCCACCATCTTCAGCCCTTCGCGGAAAATGGCTTCGGCCAACACCGTGGCGGTGGTGGTTCCGTCACCGGCCACTTCGTTGGTTTTGCTGGCTGCCTCTTTAACCAGTTGGGCTCCCAGGTTTTCGTAGGGGTCTTCCAGCTCGATGTCTTCCGCCACGGTCACGCCGTCCTTGGTCACTTTGGGCGAACCCCAGCCTTTGTCCAGCACGGCATTTCGGCCCCGGGGGCCCAAAGTGCTCCGCACCGCACGAGCCAGCTTCGATACGCCGGAGTAGAGCGACTGGCGAGCGTCTTCGTAAAAGAGCATCTGCTTGGCCACCGTGGTGTCTCCTTGTTGCTACGAAGGTCGGTGCGAACTGGACACGCAAGCAGGATTGGTTTCCGCTGTCAAAGAACGAACGTCCCTCGCCTGCCAGGCAAGGAACGCCCTGAAGCCGTCTGCCCGAACCGGCCCTGGCAGGCCGGAACCGAGCCGCCAGCAGATACAGCAACATTTGTGCCATGTGACGAGTGGTTGCTGTAAGCTTTGTAATTTCAGCCTGTTGTGAAAAATGCTTCCGGATGGGTCGGCTGGCCGCTGGCTTTCCGGTTGCCATTCTGGCAGTCGCCCCCGGCCAGGGGAGCGGGTTCTGAGCGGTAGCGGCAAGCGGGTGCCACAGCGTTCCCCTTGCCGGTGCCCCGGGCGGGCTGCTCTTGGCCCTCTGCGGCGAAGCTGTCAGAATAGGTCTTCGCCCCCTCCCAAGCGGTTTCCGGTGGGACCCAACAGTGGAAACGGGGGCTTTCCAGCCCATTGCACCGTGTTCGGCAGAGCTAGGACACGGGCGTGCCACCGCGTTCCAGTGGCCGAAGACCTTGAACGGCAGCCGGATATGACCAGCGAAAAGAAAGAAAAAAAGGAAAAAAGCGAAGCGGCGAAAAAGAATCGCCCCCCTGTCGGCTCCGCTTCGGCCGGGAAGGTGGACACTTTCCGCGAGCTTGTGGAGTCAATCATTATCGCGTTCGCCTTGGCTTTCGTGTTCAAGGCCTATTCGGCCGAGGCGTTCGTCATTCCCACCGGCTCGATGGCCACCACGTTGATGGGCCGGCATAAGGACGTGGAGTGTCCTCGCTGCGGGTTCCAGTTCCAGGTGGGAGCCAGCAGCGAAGAGGACGAATCGGCCCAGCACGCCCGCCAGAGGGTGCTCCGCCTGCAGCGCCAATTGGCCCAGCTCCGCTCCGGTGGGGGCCCCCCGGGCAGGTTGGAGCAAGTGCAAAGCGAACTGGCGGCCGCCCAACGTATGGCCAGCAGCTACGCGGTGGCCGCGGGCCAGTGCCCCAACTGCCGCTACTGGGTGCTGTTGGATCGCCGGGCCTGGGAAGCGCTGCCCCAGTCGGTTCGCAAGCTCGTGCCCGAGGAGCCCGAGGACGTTCCCTCGCACGACGGGGACCGGATTATCGTCACCAAGTTCGGCAGGTTCCGCCGTTGGGACGTAGTGGTGTTCCACTATCCGGAGGAGGCCCAAACCAACTACATCAAGCGGCTGGTGGGTATGCCGGGCGAAGTGCTGCGGATTAAGGACGGGGACCTGTACGCCCGCCCCTTGCAGGATGAGCAGGCCCCGTTTCGCATCCTGCGCAAACCCCTGCCCAAGGTGCTGGCCATGCTGCGGGTGGTTTACCACAACGATTACGTGCCGCACGTGGGCGATTCGGCCGGAGAGACAATCTACCGCCGAGGTTGGCCCCCCCGGTGGAACCTGGCTCCGAAAGATTTTCACCGCTGGGTGTACGACCCGGTGGAAAACCCCCAGGGGTGGCTTCCTCTGGACCTGGTGCGAAAGATGCACGGGTTGCTGCCCCCGGAATTCGCCCGGCAGGGGCAGGAGCTTCTGCGCCGCAACGCCAGGCTGTGGCCCGAGGAGCTAAAAGTCCAGGGCGGCTGGACCCCGGACGAGCTTTTCCGGCGGTTTTCCGCCGACGGCACCGCCCGCGAGGAGACGTGGCTGCGTTACCGGCACTTTGTTCCCCGGGCCGAAACGCCGCTCCGCTATGCCGGCTCGAACGACCAGTGGGCCCAGTTGTTGCGCAACCGCCTGCGCGAACCGGCCGAGCCGCTGCTGATTGAGGCGTTCCTGGCCTACAACATGGGTGTCACGCTCGGGGGATTCCGCCGCGGAGAGTTTTACGACCGGCGCAACACGGCTTGGGCCAGCGACCTGGCCTTGGAACTGGAACTGGAAGTGAAAAAGCCCCAGGGATACGTCGTGCTGGAGCTGGTCAAAGGGGGGCATTTCTTCCGCGCCCGGGTGGACCTGGCCAGTGGCGAGGCCACCTTGTCCATCGACCAAGGGCGACGGCTGTTCGAGACGGCCGAGGGGAGCGAAAACCGCCACCCTCGCGGTACCACGCCCATCCGCGCCCCGGGCACCTACCGACTCATGTTTATCAACGTGGATCATCAGTTGCGGCTGCTGGTGGACGGGCGCGAAGTGGAGTTCGACGCCCCGACCACCTATCCGCCGCTGGTGCCCACCGACGAACAGATGATCGAGACCGCAGCCGACTACGCCCCGGCGGGAATCGGGGCCGGCCCGGGCACCCAAGTGAGCGTGGAGCACCTGGTACTCTACCGCGACGTGCACTACCTGGCTTCGTCGAACCGGCTGGGGCCGAGGCTGCCGTACCGGGACTTTCCGCTGGAGGAGGGCCAGTACTTCATGCTGGGCGACAACACTGCTTCGAGCAAAGACGCCCGCGAGTGGGTCTATCACTACGTGGACGAACCGCTGCTGATTGGCCGGGCGCTGTTCATCTACTGGCCGCATCCGGTCCGGGGACCGCTGCCCTGGACGCCCAACTGGAAGCGGATGAAGTTTATTCGTTGAAGTGGAAATCCGCCGAAGCGGCCTGGTGAGGGAGCCGGGACGTTTTGGTTGCGGAGGGTCATGGAGGACGCATCATGCTGCTGGAAGTCAAGGGTCTGGTCAAAACCTACGGCAAGCGTCGCGTGGTGGACGGGGTCAGTTTCGAGGTGGATCGGGGCGAAATCGTCGGGTTGCTGGGCCCCAACGGGGCGGGCAAGACCACCAGCTTTCGCATGACCTGCGGCATGATCGACCCGGACCAGGGACGCGTGTTTCTCAACGGCCAGGACGTAACCGACTGGCCCATGTACCGCCGAGCCCGCGACGGGGGGATGGGCTACCTGGCCCAGGAAAGCAGCGTGTTCCGCAAGCTGACCGTGGAGCAGAACCTGCTGGGGGTGATGGAGCTGCTGGGCTTCGACGCCGCCCGGCGACGCCGCCGCTGCGAAGAGCTGCTCGACCAGTTCAACATCGCCCACCTGCGCAAGAGCCTGGGACAGAGCCTCTCGGGCGGGGAGCGGCGCCGGCTGGAAATCGCCCGGGCGCTGGTTTCCGAGCCGGAACTGATTCTGCTGGACGAGCCGTTCACGGGAATCGACCCGGTTACCATCGACAGCATCCAGGCCATTGTCCGCACGCTGCGCGACCAGGGCATCGCCATTCTGATTACCGACCACCAGGTGCGGGAAACGCTGGAGATTACCGACCGCAGCTACGTAATCCGCCAAGGCAAGGTGCTCTGCCACGGCACGCCCGAGGAAGTCATCCGCCATCCCGAAGCCCGCAAATACTACTTCGGCGACATGGAAATCCCGCTGGGCCAGGGAGCCGGGAGCGAACCGTCCCGTTCTGAGGTGGCCTGACGCACCGGAGCGGGTACGCAAAGGGGCCACTGGCAAACGGGCAAAGGAAAGCAGGCGTGCCGTTTTCGGAGCCGCGGGGCCTGCTCGGCCCGAGGTGTCGGGACGCCGCAGCTATTCTTCAGTTATTGACCACCGCTTAACCGCTTATTTGACCGCTTCGACCAGCGGCGAGGGTTCGTGCCGGGTGCTCCAGGTAAAAGCGGGCACCGGCTCCTGGCGATCCCGAAGCAGAAAGCTCAACAGCCAGGCTCCGGTCAGACCCATCGCCAGCGAACCGGGCAGAATCCACGTAAAGCTAATCGAATGAGGGCAGCCCTGCTCGGCGTCCCACAGCCCGCAGGAATCCAGCACCCCCTGGGATAACACCTGTTGCTCTACCAACCAGGTGGTCAGCGGCTGGAAGTAGCCGATGCCCAGGCTTGTGGCCAGGCTCAAAAGCACGCCCAGCACCGCCGCCCGAGGGCCGACGCGGGGCAGGAAGATGCCAATCAGAAACAGCGAGCCCAACGGGGCCACGATGGCGTTGAACGTGCGGGGCATGGCGTCAATCAGCCCCCAGCCCCGGGGTAGAAAGTCCAGCCCCCACGCCGCCAGCGTGATGAACGCGCCGCCCAAGAGCGTAATCCAGCGGGCCAGTTTCACTTCCTCGGGCAGTTCGCCGTCGGCGGCAAGTGTTCCCTGCGCTCGGCGTCGCCGGTCGCGCAGCTCGACACACAGCACCGTGGCGATGGCGTTGATGCCCGAGTCGATGCTGCTCATCGCCGCGGCCAGCAGCGCGGCCAGGATGCCTCCGCCCACGCCCGGGGGCAGCTCGTAGATGGCAAAGGCAGGAAAGACCAGGTCGCGGTTCTGCCGCACTTGCAGGTCCAGTTCCTGCGGCAAGGGGTGCCGGTGTCCCACGTAGTAGTGGACCATGGCCAGCCCCACCACCAGCAGCATCAGGTTCACGAAGATATCCACCACGCTGCCGGTCAGAAAGCTGCGCCGGGCCTGTTTCAAGTCCGAAGTGCTGAAGTACCGCTGCACGGTCATCTGGTTGGCCGCGTGAGTGCACATGTACCACACGGCCATGTTCACGGCCACGGTAACCATGGTGGCTCGTACCCGCGGATCCGCGCTGAACCACGGCAACGCCTCGTGCTCCCCGGCGTGCTGAAGCAGGTAGTCCCGGGTGGTGGCGTACCACTCAGGAATCCAGCTTCCGGTCATCCAGGCCACCGCGGCAATGGAAAACAGTCCGCCGCCGATGAGCAGAATGACCTGGATTACGTCGGTCCAGATGACCGCCCGCAGCCCGCCCAGAATCGTGTACAACGTGGCCACCACGCCCATGGTGAGAATGA
>WFOE01000001.1 GCA_015488215.1 Planctomycetales bacterium | reverse complement strand
GGTGTGGGGGGATGGGGGGAGCTTCCGCTCCAGGCTGGAATGGGCTTGCGGCTTGCGTCCTGCGCCTTGCGCGAGAGCTTCCACTCCAAAGCCAAAACAGTCGCCGATTCTTACACTTGGCGAGCCGCCAACTTAGTCGGCGGAGGCAGCAGCGAGCCGGGAGCGTCAGCTCCCGGAGGCGGCAGGGCCGCGGCCACTGGGTGCTTCCGCACCAATGCAAGATCTGGCGTTCATTCTGGTAATCGGCTCTCCCCGGACCGAAAGTCCGGGGCTCGCCGAAACGTCAAGTCGCCGAAACGCCGAGTTGCGGCGTCTGTTGATTTGCTCAAAGACTATTGGCCGGGTACTTAGCAGTTCCTTCGTCTCGGACGCCTGGGAGCCTGCCCCGGGGCGGTCTATAATCGACCGTATGCCTGGAAATAGTTTCGGTCTGCTGTTTCGAATCACCACGGCCGGAGAAAGCCACGGTCCGGCCAACGTGGTCATCATCGACGGCGTTCCGCCCGGACTGCCGCTGGACGTGGAGCATCTGCGGCAGGAGCTGCGCCGCCGTCGGCCCGGCCAAAGCGCGCTGGTGACCCAACGCAACGAAGCGGACGAGCCGGAGATTCTATCCGGGCTGTTCGAGGGCAAGACCACCGGCACGCCGCTTGCCATTCTGATACGCAACCAGGACCAGCGCAGCCGCGACTACGAGGACTTGAAGGACCTCTACCGGCCCGGCCATGCCGATTACACCTACGAGGCGAAGTACGGCTTTCGCGACTACCGGGGCGGAGGTCGGGCAAGCGCCCGCGAAACCGTGGCCCGAGTGGCCGCCGGCGCGGTGGCCAAGCAGATGCTGGCCCATTTCTGCGGCACGCGGATTGTCGGCTACGTGGTGCAGGTGGGCTCAGTTCGGGCCACGATTGCCGATCCGGCCCAGGTTACGCTGGAGCAGGTGGAACAGTTCCCCGATGGAGAGCCTAACCCGGTCCGCTGCCCGGACCACCAGGCGGCCCGGCAGATGATCGACCTGATCCAGCAGGTGCGCAAAGAGCAGGACTCTATCGGCGGTGTGGCCGAAGTGGTGGCCACGGGCGTGCCGCCGGGCTGGGGCGAGCCGGTGTTCGACAAGCTGAAGGCCGATCTGGGCAAGGCCCTGTTCAGTCTGCCGGCGGTGCTGGGAGTGGAGTACGGCGTGGGCTTCGGCTGCGCCACGGCCCGCGGAAGCGAAAACAACGACCCGTTCGTGGCTCGCCGCGTGAGCACTCCCGAGGGAGAAAAGATCGAGATAGCCACGCGGGGGCTGCGTCACGGAGGGATGCTGGGCGGCATCAGCAGCGGCATGCCGCTGGTGCTGCGGGCGGCCGTCAAGCCCACCAGCAGCCTTTCGCGTCCCCAGCCCACGGTCACCCGAAGCGGCGAGCCGACCACGGTGCGTACCCGGGGGCGGCACGACCCCTGTCTGCTGCCGCGTTTCGTGCCCATGGCCGAAGCGATGGTGGCCCTGGTGCTGGCCGACCACTTTTTGCGGCACCGCGCCCAGTGCGGCGGGTAGCCGGAGCGACCATTCTCCACCGACGTCAGCCTGTGCTTGTGGGCTCATGCGCCGGCGAGCCCTGAACTTCAGTCCGGGGAGGTCATTCGCAACTGCTTGTTTTGCTCATTTTTCTCCGGGTACGAAGTCCCCGGCTCGCCGATTGCGAGGATCGGCGCTTTTTCTTGCAGTGGAGCGGAAGCTCCTAATGGTTGCGGCCGTGCCGTCCTCCGGGAGCTGACGCTCCCGGCTCGCCGATTCCAAGAATCGGCGTTTATTCTTGCCCCAGTGCGGAAGCACCTTGCTCAAGACCCAAGACCCACGACTCAAGACCTGCGGAGCGGTAGCTCCCGCGCAAGGCACAGGTCGCAAGCCGCAAGCCGATCCCAGCCCGGAGCGGAAGCTCCTGCGCAAGGCGCAGGTCGCAAGCCGCAAGCCGAGCGCCGACTTTTCTCCCCGCACTGACGTGCGGGGCTCGCGCCCCCACGCCTCCAAGCCTCCACGTCCCCACGCCTCTCAGGCGGCCAACTGCTGCGGATCGTATTCCACGCGGAAAAACACGGCGTAAAAGACCGGCACGACGATCATCGTCAGCACGGTGGCAGCCACCAGCCCGGAGATGATCGTTACGGCCATGGCCACGAAGAAGGCGTCGGTCAACAAGGGGATCATCCCCAACGCGGTGGTCAGTGCGGCCATGGCCACGGGGCGCAGGCGGCTCAGGCCCGAGATGACGATAGCCTTCAGCGGCGGCTGGCCTTGGCGCTGCTGTACGCGGATTTCGTCAATGAGCACGATGGCGTTTTTAATCAACATGCCCGATAGGCTCATCGCCCCCAGCAGCGCCATGAACCCGAACGGCTGATCGGTCAGCAACAGCCCGGCGGTAATCCCGATGATGGCCAGCGGCACCGTCAGCCAGATCACCAGCGGCAGCCGGATCGAGTTGAACAGGGCCACCACAATCAGCACCATCATCAGCAAAAACAGCGGCAAGGCCGCCCCGATCCCTTCCTGGGCTTTGCGGGAATCACGGTACTCGCCCCACCATTGCAGTTCGTAGTCGGGTCCCATCTCCAGGGCTTCCACCTTGGGGCGAATGCGCTCTAGCAGGGCCGCCGCGGTGCCGAAAGCCGGATCGGCGTGCACGGTGATGGTGGTCTTGCGATTGAGCCGCTGGATGATTTCGTCCTCGAACTCGGTGCGGAACTCGCGCACTACCTGCCGCAACGGGATGCTGCGTCCCGCCGCGGGGCTCCAGATCTGCAAGTTGTGGATCGAGGTGATGTCGGAGCGTTCGTTCTCCGGGGCGCGGAACAGAATCGGCAGCAGCTCCTCCCCTTCGCGGTACACGCCCACGGCCGCTCCCTGGAAACTGGAACGAATGGCCAGGGCCACGTCCTGGGCGGTTACGCCGGCGCGGTTGGCTTCGTCTTCGGCCAGCACGGGCCGGGTGACCAGCACCCGTTCGCGCCAGTCGGTGCGGATGGCCTTGGCTCCGCCGTCTTCGTGCAGGATGTCCATGGCCTGCTGGGCCAGGCGGCGCAGTTGGTCGCGGTCCGGGCCGCTGAAGCGGATCTGAATCTTCCCGCCCGCGCCGGGTCCCAGGATGAACTTTTTGGCATAGACTTCCACGTCGGGAAAACGTTCGGGCAGCTCGCGTTCCACCAGCGGAATCAACCGATCCAGCAGGCGGTAGTCTTCCACGTCCACCAGAAACTGCACGTAGGCGCTGTTCTGTTTTTCCGGGGCGTAAGTGACCAGGAACCGCAGCCCCCCGCCCCCGGCCAGCGTGGTCACGTGCGTGGTGCCCTCCAGGCTGCGCAGGTATTTTTCCATCTGGCGGGCCTGGGCCACCGTCTCGTCGATGTGCGTTCCCTGCGGAAGCCACACGTCCACGATGAACTGCGGCCGCGTCGAATCCGGAAAGAAGCTGCGGTCCACGAACTGAAACGCCCACAGCGAAACGGCAAACACCCCCGCGACGATCAGCACGGTCACGTACCGAAAGCGAATCGCCCGCAGCAGCAGAAAACGATAAAGCGTGTAGATGATTCCCCGGTAGGGGTCGCGGGGCTGCCGGTCGTTTTCGGTCCCTTCTTTTTTCGCCGGGGGTTTGAGGAACATCACGCACAGCAGCGGCGTCACGGTCATTCCGGTAAGCCAGCTTAGCCCCAGGGAAAGAAACACCACCTGAAACAGAGAACGGCAAAACTCGCCCGTGGAATCCTGCGACAGCCCAATGGCCCCGAAGGCCAGAATCGCCACGGCCGTGGCTCCCAGCAGCGGCAGCGCCTGTTGGCCCACCACGGCTTTGGCCGCCTCCTCGGCGCTTTCGCCCTCCTGGGTGCGCGACAGCACCCCGTCAACCACCACGATGGCGTTGTCCACCAGCATGCCCAGGGCAATGACCAGCGCGCCGAGCGAAATCCGCTCCAGGGCCACGTGCCACGGGGCCATGAAGATGAACGTGGACAAGATGGTCAGGGCCAGGATGACGCCGATAATCAGCGCGCTGCGCAGTCCCATGAACACCATCAGCACCACGATTACGATGACGACCGCCTCGATTAGGTTAATCAGGAACCCGTCGATTGCCTTGGTTACGGCCGCCGATTGCAGCGAGATGATGCCGAACTCGACTCCCAACGGGATGCGGTCCACCAGCTCGCGCAGGCGGCGATCCACCGCCTCGCCCATCCGGACTACGTTGCCCCCCTTGACCGTGGCGATGCCCAGCCCCAGGGCCGGATGGCCGTCGTAGAGCATCACCGTCGTGGGCGGTTCCACGTAGCCGCGTCGCACGTCGGCCACGTCGCGCAGGTAGATCGCCTGGCCGGACTGGTTGCCCATGATGAGCAGGTCTTCGATGTCGCGCACGCTCTGGAACTCGCCGGTGGGGGCGATGGCCAGGAACTGCGTGCCCACCTTGGCCCGCCCCGCATCGGCCACCAGGTTCTTATCACGCAGCTTGTCCAAAATCTGCTGGGGGTGGATGCCCAGTTGGGACATGCGATCGCGGTCCGGCACCACGTAGAGGCACTCGCGCCGCTGGCCCCAAAACTCCACCTTGGCCACGTCCTGCACCAGCAACAGCTCGCGGCGGAGCATCTTGGCCACTTCGTACAGTTCGGCCGGGGTGTACTCGTCCCCATAGATGGCCAGAAAAATCCCCCACACGTCCCCGTAATCGTCGTTGACCACCGAAGGCCCGGCCCCGGGGGGGAGCTGGTCCTGCATGTCGTTCACCTTGCGGCGGAGCTCGTCCCAGACCTGCGGCAGCGAGTCCTTGTCGTACTGGTCCTTGATCCGCACGGTCACGGTGGACAGCCCCCGGTCGCTCTTGGACTCCACTTCCTTGAGCTGCCCCAGTTGCTGCACGGCCATTTCGATCTTGTTGGAAACTTCCCGCTCCACTTCCTCGGCGCTGGCCCCGGGATAGGGGGTGATGACCAGGGCCTCTTTGATAGTGAACTCCGGGTCTTCCAGACGCGACAGCCGCTGGAAAGCAACAATGCCGCCGACGAAAAACACCACCGACAGCACCAGGGTGGTTACTTTGTTGCGGATGGCCAGTTCGGCAAGGTTCATGGTCGGAACATCCGTTGGCAAACGGCCAAGCGCGTTTGCAGGTAAAACGAATGGCAAACAGCCGGTGCCGCCCGGGGGGTCATTTTCCTTTGGGCGCACTTTGCGCCGCCGCGGACGGTGCGGGAGTCGGCCCCTGCGGCGGGTGTTCTTCTTGTTGGGCGGGGAGCTTGAATTCCCGCACTTTCATCCCGGGCCGCAGCAGCCTCACGCCGGAAACGGCGACCAGATCCCCCTTTTTCACGCCTTCGACCAGCAGCACGCGGTCGCGGGTCAGCGGTCCCAGCTTGACGTAGCACTTGGAGACGGTCATCGCCTGCGGGTCGATCTTCCACACCCAGGGGCGTTTGTCCGGGTCGGAACCCACGGCTGAAACGGGCACCGAAAACGCCGCGTCCGGATCGACCACAACCCTTACCCGGGCGGTCATGCCGGGCAGGATGGTTACGTCCGTGGGCGGAGCAAAGGCCAACGTGAGCGAAAAGGTACGGGTAACCGGGTCAGCCGTCATGGCGAACTCTTTAATCCGCGCCGGAAAGCGCCTGCCAGGCAGGGCGCTGACGATCACCTGCGGCTGCAACCGCCGGGTCCATTCTTTTTTGTCCACATTGGCCGCCCGGTGCACGACGTCCCGTTCCGGCACCGCCACGTCGATTTCCAGCTCGGACAGGTCGTGCAGGATGAGCACCCGTTGCTTGGCCAGCACGTTGGCGTAGTCTTCGACCAGCTTTCGGGCCACCACGCCGTCGAAGGGGGCCAGCAGCCGCGTATCGGCCAGGGCTTTTTTGGCGATGTCCAACTGGGCCTGGCTCACCTTGACCGCCCGGCGGGTCTTTTCGATTTCGTCCTGGGAAATTGCCCCGGGGTCTTCCTTGAAGATGTTCTCGTTGCGTTGGAGATCGGCCTGGGCTTTTTCCAGATTGGCTTGGGCCACGCGGAGCTGGGCTTCGTAGTCGCGGGGGTCGAGCCGGGCCAGCAACTGGCCTTTTTTCACCTGGTCCCCTTCTTCGACCAGGAACTCGATAATCCGCCCCGGCACTTCGAAGCCCAGTTCGGCCGTCTGGTGGGCCTTGATTGTGCCCGGGTATTCGACCACCGCTTCGGGGGTCAGCGAGCCGATGCGGTGGATTTTGACCGGGCGGACCACTTCCTTTTTTACTGGCGGGGGTTCTTTTCCGCATCCGGTCCCCAGGATAGCCAGAACCGCACCGCGCCACACCAAGCGAAGAAACCGCTGCATGAACCGCTCCTGGGTCATTGCCTGGAGAAGAGAAGTCGCCTCGGGGGAACATGTCCGGAATCCGCTCACGCGGAATCGCTCACGATTGCAGCAGGAAAAAACCGGACGAAAGGAACCATCTTGACGCACCGACAGCCTCCGGTGCCGAGAAGCCCCCCGTGTGGCCCATCATAAAAAACGGAGCGTGCCTAGTATAAATGGCAGCGAGAGTACTGTCCACCAACCGCATTCGTCGCCCAATTCCACTCAACAGCCTGCATGATTGTCCAATCGGCCTGGGGGCGCGGCTCATTTTTCGGCAACGCCGGACCGTTTGTTGGCAAATCTCGCATACCGCCTGCGGAAAAACCGGACGGCAAGGCCGTTCACGAGCGAGCAAAACCCCCGTATCGGACTGCAGCAGGTCTGCGGGCCGGTGGATACGACCTGCCGAGGGGAAGGAAAGCTATCCCGCCGCGTTTTCTGACGCTCCCCCCTGTCAGCAGAGCGAATAAACGGGATTTGTTTCCGGTCGGTTGCTGCAATGGTTGCTCCGTTCCCAATGGCGGAATAGGATGGAACATGACCCGGCCGACGCGCACCGGGCCAGGCTTTTCCTGAGGAGAAATGCTACGCGTGTTGTGCTTGCCGGTCACCGTTGGGCACGCTTCGCGGTTACAAAGGTCGGAACCTGAATGGCCATCTCTGCCGAACGATTGTCGCACCTGCTCCTGGACCTGGAACTGGTCGAATCGGACGACGTGCAGGCTGTGTGGCAGGAGCTGGGCCGGCGCGACGTGACCGCCCAGGATTTCCTCAAGGCCTTCATTCGCCGCAATTTGCTCACCAACTGGCAAGCGGAGCGGCTGTTGCGGGGGGATCGTCGGGGATACTTTTACGGTCCTTATAAAGTGCTTTACCTGGTGGGGGCCGGTACCTTTGCCCGGGTTTATCGGGCGGTGCACAAAAAAACCGGCCAGGTGGTCGCCCTCAAGGTGCTTCGCTCGCGGTACAGCGAAGATCCGATCAAGACCGAACAATTCTTACGCGAAGGCCGCATGGGACTAAACCTGCGCCACCCGAACATCGTCCCGATCCTGGAGGTGGACAACTTACGAGGCCGGTTCTGGATCGTGATGGAGTTCGTCGAAGGGCAGAACCTGCGCGATCTGGTCAAGGTTCGCCGTCGGCTCTCGCCGGGGGACAGCACCCGGTTGATGATCGACGTCACTAATGCCATTCGCTACGCCCACCAGAAAGGGATCATGCACCGCGACTTGAAGCCCAGTAACGTGCTGGTTTCCAGTCGCGGCGTGGCCAAGGTGGTGGACTTCGGTCTGGCTTCCCAGTTGGATCAGGAAGAAGGGAAAAACCTGCGCACGGTCGATTACGCCGGGCTGGAGAAGGCCACCGGCGCCAAACGCAACGATCCCCGCAGCGATATCTACTTTCTGGGCACCATTTACTATTACATGCTCTCGGGCAAGCACGCGCTGAAAGAAACCCGCGACCGGGGAGAGCGGATGTCCAAGCAGCGTTTCCTGAACGTGGTGCCGATCCAGCACGTCGTGCCGGACTTGCCACCGGGCGTGGTGGCCATCTGCAACCGCTCCCTGGAACTGAACCCGGAACGCCGCTACCAGACTCCCTCGGAGATGCTCGTGGAGCTCAAAGGGGTGCTTCCTCGGTTGGAAACAAGCCAGCTTCCCGCTGCCGACAAAAGCGATTCCCAAGCGGACTCCGCGGCCGCTTCGGTTAGCCAGGGTTCCAAGTGGACCGTGATGTTCGTCGAATCCAACCCCGAGATGCAGGACGCCATTCGCAAGGGGTTCAAATCGGTCGGCTATCGCGTGCTGATTACCGTGGATCCAAATCGGGCCATGGATCGGTTTCTGGACGATCACGAAGTGGCCGACGCGGTGGTTTTCGACGCCGAAACCGTGGGCGAAAAAGCCCTGCAGGGATTCAACCGCTTCTATGAAGAAGAGGTAACTCGGGCCGTCCCCTGCTTGTTGCTGTTGGGCAAGGACCAGAAAGACTGGGCCAAGAAAGCCCGACTGGCTCCGCATCGAGTGGCATTGCAATTGCCTCTGACCGTAAAGCAACTGCGTGTGGCCGTTTCCCAACTTATTGCACGCCGGTCCCAACCGGTGTAGGGGCATGTAAACCGTTTTGGGGTCATCGGCTTGGTCCCACCCTGGCGGAAAAACCGATCCAGCCCGATTTACCGGCAACGGTGCCCGGGCGCTTTTGCAGCCCACGAACCCTCACCATAATGAATGAGTCCTTTCCGGTGGCGGATATGCTAGTTCATTGAAAAAACCCACTCACAACCGTTGATGGGAAGCTGGATGCGATGGGTTTGATTCGCCTGCGGATTTTCGTTGCGCTAGGCGGAGTATTGTGCGCCGGAACGTGGTCCGGAACCGTTTGCCCCTGCGCGGCTCTGGCCCAGGTCGTGACTCCGAAAACGCATCCATGGGCCAAGTTCGCCCCGGGTTCGTGGAAAACGATGCGGACCACCAGCGAAACGTTCGGGGAGGACAAGCGACGGCTATCCCATTCGGTGACTCATACCCGAAGCGAGTTAGTCAGCCGGGATGACCATTCCTACACGCTCCGGGTCGGCAGCGAAGTGGTGGTGATGGGCAAACGGCTGGCCGGACGCCAGCATACGGTAAGACGTCGCTACGACGAAGTGCCCTTTGCCTATCACGTCTCCTACCAGCAGCAGGGGACCAAAGCGGTTCGTCTCAACGGCAAGACGTTTTCTTGCAAGGTCTATCAGGGCAAAGCGACCGGACCGGAAGGGACGTTGCAAGTCACCCTCTGGTATTGCGAAGACCAGTTCCCCCACGTGCTTTTTCGCCGACTGGTGCTCACCGGTCCGCAAGACCAGGTTCTGGAAGAAACCACCTGGGAAACCGTGGCCGTGGAGATGCCGTTCCAGGCTCTGCAGCAGCTCGTGCCCACGGTGCATTACAAGGTGGTGCAGAAGAAGCCTTCGGGAACAATCGTCCGCCTGGTTGTGGTTAGCGACGAAGTGCCCGGCGGCGTCGTGTTCGAAAGCAGCAAAGAACTGGACCCGCAGGGCCGTCTGCGCCGCCGCAGTACCCAGGAACTGGTTGCTTACGGCATTTTCCGAGCGGCCACTTCGGACCGGGGCCGCAATTACTACGGTTACACGGAGCGGTATCGCGTTCCCCGAACCGTCCCGCGACATCACCGCCGCGGACGGCGTTGGTGGGGAGGCTCGACTCCCCTGACTCCCATTCACCTGACCCAGCCCTGAACCGCGGGCCAGCGGAAACTCCGTTCAAGCGACGCTGTTTCGGGCACGGATTTCCCAGGGCCAAGTCGACCCTCTCCCCGCACTCAGTCCCCTTGGGCGGCGGCAGCCTGCTGGGCAGCTTTCGGCCGAGCAGAACGCCACTGGCTGCGCACCGCCTCCACCGCGCGGCGAAGCTGAGGGTCTAGGTACTTCGGATCCTCCTGCGGCTGGGGCGGAAACACGTCGCGCTGGCGACGCCAGTGGAGCGCCTTTTCCAGCTCCTGGCCTTCCAGGGGGACTTCGTAGCCGGGGTCGGGCAGCACGCCCCAGGTGTCTTCCGGCCCCATGTCCGGAAAACGGTGGATGTTTTTCCCGCTGGGCCGATGGTAGGTACCTATGGTCAGCTTCAGCGCGCTGCGGCTGCCTTCCAGCTCGAACAGTTCCTGCACACTTCCCTTACCGAAGGTGCGCTGGCCGACGATGATCGCCCGGCGGTGGTCCTGCAAGCAGGCGGCCACGATCTCGCTGGCGCTGGCCGAATAGCCGTTGACCAGCACGGCCAGGGGCAAATCCGGATAGGCCTGCGGCCGGGCGCGGAAAACCTGTTCCTGCTGCCGGCGATAGCGGGTGGAAACAATCACCCCCTGGGTGAGAAACAGATCGCTGGTGTCGATGGCCGCCTGGAGCAACCCGCCGGGATTGTAACGCAGGTCCAGAATAATCCCCTGCACTTTGGCTTCCAGGCAGGCGTCCAGGGCCTTGCGCAGCTCCTCGACCGTGTGCTGGCTGAAGGAAACAACGCGAATGTAGCCAATCCGCGGATCGGCCTCCAGCGTGTAGTTCCAGGTGCCGTCTTCGTTATAGCGGTCGCCCAGTACAGTGGGCACGTGGATCACCTGGCGGACGATGACCACGTCGAACTCGCGCTGCTGGCTGGGCCGCCGTAGTCGCAGCTTGACCGGTTTGCCCGGCGGCCCCCGCATCCACAGGACCGCCTGCTCCAGCGAAACGCCCACGGCGTCGTGCTCGTCGATCCGCAGGATGATATCGCCGGGCATCAGCCCGGCCCGGTGCGCCGGCGTGCCCACCATCGGCGTGACGATTTCCAGATAGCCGGTCTTTTCGTTCCGAGTAACCTGGATGCCGATGCCGCCGAATTGCTGATGAAGCGTTTCCTGGAAGAAGCTGTGCTTGGCCGGCGGGATGTAGGTGCTGTATTCGTCCAGCGGCTCGGTCATTCCTTGCAGGGCCGCTTCGAACACCTGACGGCGATCCACGGGCCGGATGTAATAGTGTTCGATGTAGAACAGCACGTCGCTGAACGTCTTCTGCATCCGACCGTACTCCACGCGGTTCACGCTGCGGGCACGGGCGTAGCAGACCAGGCTGAGCAGTCCCACGGCCACCAGCAGATGGAGATTGTTTCGCGGCATCGGGCATTTGCTCCGCAAGCGTTCCAGCCCCCAAAACGATACCCGATACTTATCCTACTTGGCTCGCCCGCAGGGGACCAAGGGGCCGCCCGGAGGCTTTCTGGTGCAAAAGTTTCGAGCACGCGGTCCGGCAAAATATGGCCGTCCCGGCTTCACTGGCCAATCCGGGGGCTAGAATGGAGTTAGAGGGCAAAAAAGTGCAGCCCCGCTGCCGGAGTGCCGATATCAATGGTGCTCGCCGGAAACCAACCGGCAAGTCCCCGGAACCGGTGCCATTCCGTCGGAGGTGCCAACCCCAACGCGTGGGCCCGGGTCCCGTGTGGAGTCCCTGGGACGCAGTCCCGGGTGGACCCGCGTCCGTCTCGCAGTCGACTCCACCGTCGCAATGGCCGGTCGGGGATTGCTGGATAACAAGGCCGCTCGTTTCCCGCGCGCGTGGGAAGGCGGCCTTATTTTCTTGCGCCGCCGCACCGGGACAGCGAAGCCGGGCTTTGCCAAGGGGAAAAATCAAGGTTTCCTGCCGACAATCCGGTCCGGCAGGTTATAATCCGCACCGGAAGATTGCCGGAAACCGGGAGCGGGTCGGTTTCCCGCTTCGGGTTTGGTCACCAGCTCCCCGCCCTTGCCCGACGAGTTGCTGCTATGACGATTGCCCAACGAACCGCACAAGGGATGATTCTGGACGGACAGCAAATCCCCTGGGAAGAACTGATTCCCGCCCGAGCTTTCCTGCGCATGTGTCGCCGGTGTGCGGGGCGGCTGAAGCTGGCCGATTCGCTGGGCACCCGAGTGACCGGACGCCAACTGCTGCTGCGCACGCTGGTGCTACGGCGGCTGCTGGCCCGCGAGGTGCTCCACCCCCGCGACCAGGAACAGTTCGTCGGGGTGCTCATCCCCCCCTCGGTCGGCGGGGCGGTGGTCAACGCCGCACTGGCCCTGGACCGGCGCGTGGCGGTGAACCTGAACTTTACGCTTTCCCGAAAGGAAATCGACCACTGCATCCACACCTGCGGT